>CAZWJH010000004.1:24511-65931 GCA_964634755.1 uncultured Clostridia bacterium | reverse complement strand
GTCGATAACCTGTAATACAAATCCCTCCTGAACCTTCCCCTCTTTATCTCCTCTCTTAGTTCCCTGTTTGTTGCAAATATAAACCTTACATCACACTCCCTCTCACTTGAATCTCCAAGCCTGTTATACTTCCCTCTCTCAACTACCTTAAGCAATTTTGCCTGCGCATTAAATGGCAGCTCAGCTATCTCATCCAAAAACAGTGTCCCTCCTTCCGCTTCCTCTATATAACCTACTTTATCCTCCTCTGCTCCCGTAAATGCACCCTTTCTGTATCCGAAAAACTCACTTTCAAATAAACTCTCAGGTATTGTTGTTACATTTACATGAATAAATCTACCCATTCTTCCCGAAAGTTTATGTATTAGCTCCGCTATGTAATTCTTCCCGCATCCGGTCTCTCCTATTATCAGTACAGGTTCATTTGTTCTTGTCGCATACCTTATCACTTTATCCTTCATCCTATCATCAATGGTTTTAAGCTCTTCTACCTTCCTCCTATAATACTTCTCACTCTCAACTATACACTCCCTTAAATAATAGCAACTTTCTTTTATCGAAATCATATCCTCCCTCGAAAACTCCTTTTTTGTCGAATCAACATAAAAATAATTCCCTTTATCAATAGGGAGGATGATAATACTTTTTATTTTTATACTTATTGCAGTCTCGGACAAACCGTCTCCCGAGAGTTTTATAACATCATTCTTTAATTCAACCATAGCTTTATTATCTAATGCCTTCATGCATGCTGTCTTTGAAAACCCGTTTCCCTCTTTTACACCATTTCCCCTTATCTTCCTTCCGCTATGCCATTTTATGTGACCGTTTTCATCAAACAGCATTATAAGAGATACCCCCTTTCCCATTAATCTTTTTTCAATACTCTCTCTTAATTTTTCAAGCATTGTTTATCCCCGATAATAAATATTTTATAATAATTAATTGTTAGAACTTTGTCAAATAAACCCTTGTTCATCAAGAGTTTTTGCAATTTTCTTTACCATTTTAACAATACTATACACCTGTGACAAATATTAATTTCCCTGTATAAAAAAATTTGAAATTTTGGTAAAAATCAGAAAAGTTAAAACAAGTTCTTGCTTTATTCCTTGCTTACTCGAGTTTTTGGGTTTTCTCCAAAAAGTAGCTTTATATCCGTTTTTGTGCTAATTTAAAGCATAAGTTTTTTGGAGGTAAAAATGAAAAGTCTTAAAGGAACAAAAACAGAAAGGAATCTATTAACAGCTTTTGCAGGAGAATCCCAGGCAAGAAACAGATATGATTATTTTGCAAAACAGGCTAAAAAAGATGGCTATGTAAAAGTGTCAAAAGTTTTCGAGGAAATCGCCCTCCAGGAAAAAGAGCATGCAAAAAGATTGTTTAAATTCTTGGAAGGAGGGGAAGTTGAAATAACAGCAAGTTATCCTGCCGGTAAAATAGGTACCACGGAAGAAAATTTAAAAGCTGCAGCAGAGGGAGAAAACTACGAGCATACACAGATGTATCCTGAATTTGCCAAAGTGGCGGAAGAGGAAGGATTTAATGAAATAGCAGCTGTTCTAAGATCAATAGCAGTAGCAGAAAAACACCATGAAGAAAGATTCTTAGGATTTTTAAAAGAGATAGAGGAAGGTAAAATTTTTAAAAGAGAAAAACCCGTACTATGGAGATGTACAAACTGCGGATTTATCTTTGAAGGAGAAGAACCTCCGGAAAAATGCCCTGCATGTGATCATCCGAAAGCATACTTTGAATTACTAAAAGAATAAAGCTATTTGAATTTAGATAAAATATAAAAAACAAAAGATATAATTAAGCTTAATAAAATAGAAGTTGTGACAGGAAGATAAAAGGTAAAATTATCCTTTTTAATGACAATGTCACCCGGTAAATGGAAAAACCTGATATGAAACAACTTTGTAAAAAGTCCGAATAAAATTAGAACAATCCCTATTCCTATAAGAATACTGGAAAGTTTCATTTTCTATGTCTTTTTCCTTTTTTCATTTCTGTGTTTCTTTTTCCAATTCCTTTAAAATTTCTTAAAGTAATTTTTCTTTTATAGTTCTTTAAATAATTAGTTCCAAATGCCCTATTTGTTGAAACACTTATAGTTGCTCTCCCCTGAGATACTGTCGCATCAGTAAGCTTAAAAACTTGAATTCTGTGATTGTCGGTATCAGCCACATAAACAGTACCATCTTCGGCAACAGCCACTCCATAAGGTTTGTTTAATTTCCCATCTCCTGTTCCCTGTCCCTTTGTAATATTAACAACAAATTTTCCATCAGCCGTAAATTTTGCAACTCTAAAATTATTTAAATCAACAACATATACATAGCCCCTTTTGTCCACAGCTATTCCCGTCGGAGTATCAAAGTTTGTATCACCACTTCCCTTGCTTCCCCATTTAAATTTAAAATTACCATTAAGATCAAACACTGAAATTCTATGGCTTCCAATATCAGTGATATAAACCCATTTCTTATCTTTATTTATTGCAATGGAAAAAGGATAAGAAAATTCTCCGCTACCCGTTCCCTGTTCGCCCCACTTTTTAATAAAACCACCTCTCGTATCAAATACCTGAACTCTATGATTTTTTGAATCCACTATAAAAATCTTACCATCCGGTCCAAGAGCTATTCCAAAAGGATCATTAAACTTTCCATTTGCTGTACCTTCCCCTCCTTTAAACATAGTAAGATTACCGGATGAATCAATCTTAAAAAACCCGTCAGCTCCTATATCAACAATAAATGTTTCTCTGGAATCCAAAACTATCCCATCAACCGGCGTAAAAAGCTCTTTCCCAATGGGCACCTTCCTCACAAAAACCCCTTTGGAAGTATAAACTTTAGCAACATGATTTCCTGAATCCATAATAAGAAGCCTGTTATCATTATCAAATAATGTTAGCGAAACCGGATAGTTAAATTCGAGGTTTCCTGTTCCGTATCTTCCCCACTTTTTTACAAATTCATATTTAAAAGGAGAAAGCTTCGCAAAGAATGATGTAGTTTGACCTTCTATTATATTTACTTCTTTTTTTAATGCTCCGTAAAATTCTTTTACCACTTTTATATCATGGGTACCAGGAGCAATATTTGCTATTTCACAGGGAGTCAACTTACCCGTGCTTTTACCATCAATAAAGACATCAGCTCCAGAAGGCTCTGATGTAATTTTCAAAATTGTCGGTTGAGAAGACTCGCTTTCCTTTTTTGAAAGAAGAGCAGCAACTAAAACACCTCCAACAAGAATTCCACCCAGATAATAAACAATCTTGGAACCACCACCTTTTTTCTTTTCTTTTTTTTCTCTCAAAACTGCACCTTCTTTCATCTGAGTTTCTTTTTTTATCTGAGGCTTTTCTTCTGTCTTTTGGACTGGGACTACTTTCTCAAGGTTAATAGTAAAATTCCTGTTATCCCTTCTTACAAAAAACTTTTTTTCAAAAACTTTAAACCCTTTCTGCTCCGCTTTGATAATATGCTCTCCTTTTAAAAGCTTAATAATAAAATCGGTATTTTCACCATAATAAAGCTCGTCCACATAGAGTTTTGCTTTGTTGTCAATCCTGATATTTACATTTAACATATTCTTGTTTTTAATATCCTCAACAAACATTATGAATTTTGGGCTATAAACATCAGGGTTCAAAGATAAGGAGGGCTTTATTTTCAGAATCTTAATTATGTTTTCCTCAGCTTTTTTATTATCGCCAATTGTAAAATATGTTAAGGAAAGAGTAAGATATGCATCTATCAAATCTCTTTTATTTTTAATTATAGTAATAGCAAGAGTGAGCTTGTTTATAGCCTCTTTAAAATCTCCATTAATATAAGCCTTTTTCCCCGCCTCCAAAAGCTTTTCCACTGAAGAATCCTGCTGAGCGAATGATAAAAAAGAACTACTTAAAATAAAAATAATTATAGTTAATATAGTGATACTCTTTTTCATAATTACTCCTCCTCAATCTTCATTGTCTTTGTTTGAAGATTTATAGAAATCTTTCTAATGTTTCCCTTTACATTTATTGTTTTTTCCAAAACACCATATTTTGGATGTTTAACTTTAATAATGTGTTCTCCCCCTTTTATGCTAAACTGATTTATGGGGCTTGTGCCAAGTTTTTTGCCATCAAAATAAACATCTCCCCAAGGAAAGACATAAATTAAATTAACTCTATAATTGTCAACCCTGTTTTCCACCTTCTTTTTTACTATTTTCCGGGACTCCAGATTTAGATTCACAAAAACTTTATCTATTGACTCCCCCCCCGCAACATAAATTATTTTTGACAAATCTTTAAACTCCGGATGTCTAAAGAGAATTGTATGGTATCCCTCTTTTAGCTTAATATTAAAAATCGGAGTAATGTCTTTGAGTTTTCCATCTATATAAACTTTTGCCCAGGGAACAGCCACTATCTTTTTTACAACTGCATTTACCTTAAAAAGCTGATTAATATTTTTTGTTTTTTCATCAACTATTATTTCTTTAACAAAGCTTTTAATACCCTTAGGTGTTTCTCTCAAATACATAATCTTATGCTTACCCTTTCTTAATTTTATGTTTTTTGAAGGAGGAATTACACCATAGAACCTGTCGTCTATATAGAGTTTTGTTTTAACATTACTGGAAAATTTAACAAAAAAAAGATTTTGTTTGGAAATTACGATAGGACCTGTTTTTTTCTTATTATTTATAACCTTTGGTTTAGTAGTTTTTAATTTATTTAACTCTAAAGTTTCATTTTTTTCAGATCTTCCCTCTGTCATCTTTACAGAAGGATTTGTTATATTAGGAGGTGTTTTGCTTTTTTTTACACTTTTCATATTCTCATTTTCTTTCTCAAGAGATTTTACAGGACCTTTTTCCAGCTCCTTAACTTTACTTTTTTCAACTTTTTTGTTAAAAAAGGATTCAAAATAACCCATTTTATGAGAAAATACCCCTACAAGTCCTAGTAAAACAAAAAAAATTAAAAAATATTTAAAAAAACCTTTACCTTTTTTCTCTTCCCCCTTGATGTAAATAGTTTCTTCTCCATTCACTTTTTTTAATGCTTCTTTAAATTCTCTAACAGAAGAAAATCTCTCTTCAGGCGCTCGTCTTGTAGCTTTTAAAATAATATTTTCAAGGGCAGGGTTAATAGACTTATTAAACTCCGAGGGCTTGGGAAGATCTTCCCTTATATGTTTTAAGACAATCTGTACAGCTGTTTCTCCTTCAAAAGGCAATTTTCCTGTTGCCATTTCAAACATTGTTATCCCAAGAGAATAAATATCGGTCCTTTCGTCTACCTTTTCACCTTTAGCCTGTTCGGGAGCAAGATAATGTGGACTACCCATAATCTTTCCAGTAGCTGTGAACTTTGTAGTTTCAAGATTCTTCGCCAAGCCAAAATCAGTAAGAATTGCTCGCCCGTCGGTTTTTTGAATCATAATATTAGCAGGTTTTATATCCCTATGAATAATTCCTTTAGAATGCATGTATTCAAGCACTGAAGCAATATCCTCTGAAATTCTTAATATCTCATCAAGCTTAAGAGGCGCTTTTTCCTTTATTAAATCCTTTAATGTTATTCCATCAATGTATTTCATTATTATGTAAGCAACATTTTTGTAAAACCCAACATCATACACCTGAACAATATTAGGATGGTCGAGTTTCGCATAAAGTCTTGCCTCTCTTTTAAATCTTTCTAGCATTTCCGGATCAAGGATTAATTCTCTTGAAAGTATTTTAAGAGCGCAAATTCTATCAAGCACAAAATCCTTTAATTTTAAAACAGTCGAAAACCCCCCTCTTCCTATTAGTCCAATCACTCTATATTTATTGGATAATTTCTCTTTTATAATATCGAGTTCAGGGAAATAGATATCACTGAAATTCACAAAAGTTGGCTCATCACTTATAAAACTATACCCGCAGTATGGACATATTTGAGCATTATCATCCACTTCTTTTCTGCACGATGGGCACTTCTTCATTCTTTAAAATAATAGTATTTTAAAGTTTTGTCAATATTCAAGCTAAAACTTTTTAAAAAAGCGGGTCAAAGGCTCCCCTTTAGAATATAATTCAAAATCAAGAAGATAACCAAAGGGTGTTTGAATCACCTCATAATCTACACTCTTTAATCTTTCCTCAGCTTTATCAAGCACATACTTTGCATCCTCAGGTGATGCCTTACTCTCTGAAAGGTGGGCAAAGGAGTGAAGTATAATTTTTTTTACCTGATTCTTTTTTGCAAACCATTTTATGTTTTTTATCAACTTTGTTACTTTTGAATCAAGATTCTCTTCATCCTCTTCTTCAACATTAATAAAGGTAAGTATTGCTTCATCTTTTAAATCAAGCTCATCAACAAAATTAGAAAAATCTTTTTTTAGCGTTTTTTTTGCCTTGTTATACTTTAGTCTATTAACTTTCCATAGTAGAATTCTCATTCTAAACTCCTATGCCATATTTTTTTATCTTTGCATCAAGAGTGGTTCTCGATATTCTTAAAGCTTGTGCTACTTCCTTCTTATTCTTAAATTCACTTAAAGCTCTGATAATTAGATTTTTTTCAATATCTTCTACAACTTTGGCTAATTCCCATTTTTCCGAATAATCATTAACCCCACTAAAATAAATCTTATTCTTAATCCTATCTGAAAGATGGACCTCCCTTATAATATCCCCATCATCAACAAGCGCAACAGCCCTTTCTATCTCATTCTCCAATTCTCTGACATTTCCTGGAAAATCATAAGCCATCAAAATCTGTAAAGCCCTCGCGCTTACTCTTTGAACATGTTTCTGATATTTCAATGAAAATTTATTTATAAAAAAATCTATAAGCTCAGGAATATCCTCTTTTCTTTCTCTTAAAGGAGGAATATATATTTCATCAACTGCAAGACGATAATAAAGGTCCCTTCTAAACGCTCCCTTATCCATAAGTTCAGATAAATCTTTATTCGTAGCCACAATTATTCTAACATCCACTTTTTTTAAATCAGTCCCCCCTACTCTATAAAACTCCTTAAATTGAATTGCTCTTAAAAACTTTGCCTGTAAAGATAAAGATGTATTACTTATTTCATCTAAAAAAAGAGTCCCCTTATCAGCCATTTCAAATTTTCCAGGCCTTTCTTTTGTATCTGTTGCAGCCCCCCTTTCAACACCAAAAAGCTCTGCTTCTATTAATGTATCAGGAACAGCCGCACAATTAATTGCAATAAATGGAGCATCTTTTCTTCTACTATTTTCATGGATAAAACTTGCAAGAAGCTCTTTTCCAACACCTGACTCACCTAAAATTAAAACACTAATATCTGTCTTTGAGATTCTTTCAACCCTCTCCAATAATGATTTCATTTTCTTTGAAACAAAGTGGAATCTATCTCTGAATTTTCTTTCACACTCTTTTTTATTTCCCTTTTTTTCAGTTTTTTCTTCCTCACATACAAAGTTTTTTTCATATATTAAAATAATCCTGTTAAAAATATTTTGATTAACTCTACACTTTCCTCTTCCAACAAGGAAATACTTCCCATTATCTACATAAAATAAATCATTATTAAACCGAGAAATCTCTAAAAAATCCCTTAGAAGACTTTTGCCATCACCTTCTAAATAAATTACAGAAATATCATCAAGATTATTATTTCCATCTTTTTTTTCACCAATTAAAAGTTCAGAACATTCAAAAAGATATTTATTTATTGTTTCAAAAAATTGATAAGGGTTTGCTTCAGATAATCCTTTAATAAAATAGAGTAATGAAAGCTCAGGGCCAAAAAAAATCTCTTCTGTCTTTTCGGTCTTTTGAGAAGGGACTTTTATAACTTTTTTCCCATCTCCCCAAAGTCCGTCACTATCGGGAATAACTTCAGCCGATATGCTAACCTTTCCCAAAAAAAAGCTTACTTCATCTTTTATTTCAAATTCCTTTACCTTCTCCCCTTCAATAATAACTCCGTTTTTACTTCCAAGATCCCTTAAAACCCAACTATCTCCATGTCCCTCTAATAGACAGTGTTTTCTTGAAACCGTGCTATCCTTAATGCAAATATCAGTATCATCCAAAGAACCAATTGTTATAGTCCCATTCTTTATAAAAAATTTACTTTTTTCTTTTCCGGGAATTAAAACATCTAAAACTAACATTGAATATTATACACCGAACACCGAAAAAAGAAAAGCTGCAAACGATTTGTTCAAACTTTGAACATTTTTGTCCAACCTCAAAACATAAATAAATTTATAGTCGTGAAAATTCCTTTATTTTAGAGAATCTGAAGAAAATTAAAAGTTGGTATGGTTTTTTATACTTATTTAAGTTATGAGGTGTGCTATTAATTTGGTCAGAGGTTATATAAAAGAGGGAAGGGGAAGAAAGGATTCTCCTTTTCCGGAGATTTCTTAAGTAAAAGTAATAATAAAAAAAGCGGGATTGGATATCCAATCCCGCTTTTATCTATTTTCAGCTTCTTTTTAGTACATATCCATAGGAGGATTACCTGCTGCCGGTGCCGGTTTTTCCTCTGGAAGTTCAACAACAATAGCTTCGGTTGTTAAAAGAAGTGATGCAACTGATGCCGCATTCTGCAAAGCAGATCTTGCAACTTTTGTAGGATCAATAATTCCGGCTTCAAGCATATTCACATACTTTTCATTGAGAGCATCAAAACCCTCTTCTGTTTTCATCTCTTTCACTTTTTCAGCAACCAAACTTCCTTCATAACCAGCATTATTTGCTATCATTTTAAGAGGTTCTTTGATAGCTTCTTTAATTATCTGAACACCAAGATTCATATCTCCTTCAAGCCTAAGATTTTCAAGAGTCTTGCCAGCTCTCAAAAGTGCAACTCCCCCACCGGGAACAATTCCCTCTTCAACAGCAGCTTTTGTTGCATGCATAGCATCTTCAACTCTCGCCTTTTTCTCTTTAAGTTCTGTTTCAGTCGCAGCTCCGACTTTAATCACAGCAACACCACCTGCAAGTTTAGCAAGTCTCTCCTGAAGCTTTTCTCTATCATAATCAGATGTGGTTTCTTCTATCTGGGTTCTAATCTGTTTAATTCTTGCCTTAATATCTTCTTCCTTTCCGGCTCCTTCGATTATAGTTGTATTTTCTTTGTCTATTACGACTTTTTTTGCTTGGCCAAGCCAATCAAGTGTTACACTTTCAAGTTTTACTCCAATATCTTCAGAGATAACTTTTCCACCTGTGAGGATTGCAATATCTTCAAGCATAGCTTTTCTTCTTTCTCCAAATCCGGGAGCTTTTACGGCAGCTACATTTAAAGTACCTCTCAATTTGTTAACAACTAATGTAGCAAGAGCTTCGCCTTCAACATCCTCAGCAATAATTAAGAGAGGTTTACCTGTTTTTGCAACCTGTTCAAGAAGAGGAAGCATATCTCTTAAAGAAGAAATCTTTTTTTCATGGATTAAAATCAAAGGATTTTCCAATACTGCTTCCATTCTGTCAGGATCAGTTATAAAATAGGGAGAAAGATACCCTCTGTCAAACTGCATACCTTCAACAAACTCAAGTGTTGTATCAAGGGATTTTGCTTCTTCAACGGTAATAACTCCGTCTTTACCCACTTTATCCATTGCTTCGGCTATTATCTTTCCGATTTCTATATCATTATTAGCAGAGATTGCTCCAACTTGAACAATCATATCACCTTTAACATCCTTTTTAATCTTATTTAATTCATCAACTACTACCTCAACAGCCTTGTCAATTCCCTTTTTAACAAGGGTTGCATTTGCACCGGAGCTTATATACTTTAATCCTTCTCTATAAATTTTCTCAGCTAAAACAGTTGCTGTTGTAGTTCCATCTCCAGCAACATCAGAAGTTTTAGAAGCAACTTCTTTAACAAGTTGAGCACCAATATTCTCAAGAGGATCCTTAAGCTCTATCTCCTTTGCAACAGTCACACCATCCTTTGTAATAGTGGGTGAACCGAATTTTTTCTCAATAACAACATTTCTTCCCTTAGGACCCAAGGTTGCTTTAACAGCACCGGATAAGGTCTCAACCCCTTTTAAAATTTTAGCTCTTGCTTCATCACCTAATACTATTCTTTTTGCCATCTTGACACCTCCTTTTAATTATTCTTCAATTTTAGCCAGAATCTCATCCTCTCTGGCAATTACAAACTCTTCATCATCAATTTTGATTTCATTACCGGTATACTTACCAATAAGAACCTTGTCTCCCATCTTAACTGTCAATGGTATCGTTTTTCCATCCTCAGTTACTTTACCAGGCCCAACTGCTACCACCTCAGCCTTTTGAGGCTTTTCTTTTGCAGTATCAGGAATAATAATAGAGCCTTTCTTTACCTCTTTTTCTTCAATTCTCTTTAATACCACTCTGTCGTACAATGGTGATAATTTCATTATCCACCTCCTTTATCAATCATTTTTTATGATTGCTAATAATAGCAAAAAGATATTATCATGTCAAGTTCATATATTATAATTTAAATGTATTTATATGTATTTATTATATCGTTTTTGTTTATTTTTAGTTAAATTATACTTTTTTTCTTATAAAAAAACATGAAATCTTCCTATCTTTTCCACTAAAAACTCTCGGAAAATCAATGATTTCTCTTGAACAAATCTCTGTTTTAATATATTATTAGCTCTTAAAAATATTTAATTCAGGGAGGTAATGAATGCCAGAAGCTGTACTTAAAGGAGAAAAAAGATACAAAAAGCTTTTAAAAGATTATGAAAAAGCACTAAATCATTTTTTTAAAGAGGACTTTAAAGAAGCTAAAAAGATTCTGGAAAAGATTATTTCTTCAGAAGAGGAGGAAAAGGAACTCATAAAAAAAGCAAAAGTTTACTTGAGACTGTGTGAAAGCAGATTAAACCCTCCGGAACCAGAGTTAAAAACAGCAGAAGATTATATTAATTATGCAGTATACCTGTTAAACAGGGAAGAACTTGATCGTGCGGAGGAAAACCTTGAAAAAGCTTTCAAACTTGACAAAAATCACAAGGGAAGAATTAGTTATCTTTTAGCAAATATCTATGCGTTAAAAAATGATGAAGCCAAAGCGATAAAAAAACTAAAAGAAGCCATTAAAAAAAGTATTGTTTATAAAATCTATGCCTCAACAAATCCCGACTTTTCATCTCTCTATGAAAATAAAGAATTCAAAGAACTTGTAAAAAAAGAAATATCAGAGGAAGATGAAAACGAAAATTAATTTGATTTTATTAAATAATCTCTTTTTACCCTATCAAAATTTAAATCTAAAAGAAATTTTTGAAAAAATAGGGTTTACAGTCCTAAAGGGAGATGACACAAAAAAAATTATTGATAGTGAATTTTATTTTGTAATAACAGAATATATCCACCTTGCAATTTTGGAAAAGCAAAACAAAAAAGAAAAAGCTTTTGTTAACAATGAGGAAATCTTAGGCCTATACTTAAAGGGGAGCACATACAAAAAAAATTTAAAAAAAGAGAAAGGAAATCTATCTCTTGAATTATCCAACTCTTATATTGAAAAAAATATCAAATTTTATGAAATGGATAACAAAGAGTTCATTTCATTCACAAATATAGAACCTGAGATTATTTCCTTCCTGTATAAATTAAATCTTTACAGACACTACTACAATGAAGTCCTTTTCCCTTCTCTTGATAATATTTTAATAGATTGGGAAGTTTTAATAGAAAAAGGCGTTACACTTCATCAAAACATAGTTATAAAGGGAAATACAAAAATTAAAAAAGGAGCGATTATTTACCCCTTTACATATCTTGAAAACGTAAAGATAGGGAAAAATGCAATTATCTTTCCCTTTTCTCACATTGTGGATTCCACATTAGAAAATAATACAAGCGTGGGACCTTATTCCAGATTAAGACAAAATACGATAATAAAAGAAGGGGCGAAAACGGGAGATTTTGTTGAAATGAAGAATACTGTTTTTGGTAAGGGTTCCAAAGCAATGCACTTAAGTTATGTGGGAGATGCAACAGTAGGGAAAAATGTTAATATCGGAGCAGGTACAATTACATGCAATTATGATGGAATAAACAAAAACCCTACAACAATAGAAGATAATGTATTTGTAGGCTCAGGGACAGAATTAGTAGCCCCTGTAAAAATCAGAAAAAATTCATACATAGCCGCAGGCTCCACTATAACAAAAGAAGTTCCTTCTGGAGCATTGGGAATAGCAAGGGCAAGACAGGAAAATAAACTCGGCTGGGTTGAAAGAAAGAGAAAAAGACTTAAGGAATAATGGGATTTTTCAAAAAAAACGGTTATCTTCCATTTTCAGAGCCTGAGATAGGAGAAGAAGAGCTTAATGCAGTAAAAAAGGTATTCGCAAGGAATTGGCTTACCTCCGGTCCCGAAGTAAAAGAATTTGAAAAAGAGTTTTCGGAGATAGTAAATTCAAAATTTTCAGTAGCTGTAAATTCAGCAACAGCCGCCATTCATATTTCACTTAAAGCTCTAAAAATTGGAAAAGGAGATGATGTTATCTCTGTGCCATTTACCTTTGTCTCAACTATAAATACGATAGTGGAGGCCGGTGCATTTCCTGTTTTGGTAGATATAGACGAAAAGGATTATAATATTTCACCTGAAAAGATTATTGAAAAGATAGAGCAAGAGTATGAATTCTCAGAAGAATATCCGGTAAACAGACAAACAGGGAATAAATTAAAAGCAATAATCCCTGTTCACTATGCTGGCCAACCAGCTGACATGGACGAGATTAATAAAATTGCAAAAAAATATAATCTTAAAATAATAGAGGATGCAGCACATGCAATAGGATCGCTTTATAAAGGTAAAAAGATAGGGAACTCCAAAAATTTAGTTGCTTTTAGCTTTTATTCTAATAAAAACATAACAACGGGGGGAGAAGGAGGAATTGTAAGTTCAAACTCAAAAGAATACGAAAGTTTGCTGAGATTATTCTCTTTACACGGGATTGACAAGGAAGCCTATTCAAGACTCAGGCAGGAAGGCCTACCTTTCTATGATGTAAAAGTTTTAGGTTTTAAGTACAATATGACAGACATAGCAGCTGCAATAGGAAGAGAGCAGTTAAAGAGAATAGAAAAAATAAATAAAAAGAGAAGATTAATTGCTGAACTTTATATACAATACCTTTCCGAAGTTGAAGAGATTGTGATAAAACCTGTTTCAAAGGATAAAAAATCTTCATATCATCTGTTTCCTGTTGAGATAAAAAATTATAAAAGAGACTCTTTAATAAAAGAATTGCTTAGTAAAAAGATTCAGACTTCTGTTCACTTTATCCCTGTACACCTTTTTTCTTATTATAAAAAATATCATCCTTACAAAGAAGGAGATTTCCCTGTGAGTGAAACTATCTTTAAAAGGATTCTTTCCCTTCCGATCTTTCCAGCAATGGATGAGGATGATGTTAAAACTGTAGTAAAAGCAATTAAAGACATCCTTTCGAAAAAATGAGCTGGAGAATTTTTGATAAAAAGTATGTGGATTATGATAGATGGTTTGAAGAGAAAGGCAAGAATATCTATATTTCAGAGCTTGAAGCCATAAAAGAAATAAAACCAAATTTCAATAGGGATAGCATAGAAATTGGAGTGGGGACAGGAAGATTTGCCTCTCCGTTAAATATTAAATACGGACTTGAACCTTCAATTAAAATGGCAAAAAAATCCTTAAGAAGAAGTATAAAAGTTATTATCGGGGTAGCCGAAGAACTTCCCTTTAAAAAAGAATCCTTTGACTCTGCTCTTATGATTGTAACGGTATGTTTTTTAGATAATCTTGAGAAAAGTTTTTCTGAGATAAACAGAATTTTAAGGAAGAACGGTGAGCTTATAATAGGTTTTGTTCCATCTGAAAGCAGCTGGGGAAAATTCTATCTTAAAAAAAAGAGAGAGGGGCATCCTTATTATAAATATGCCAAATTTTATACATTTGATGAAATCAAGCATATCACCGAAAAAAATGGATTTTATATAGAGGTCGTAGTGTCCACACTCCTATCTCCCCCACACACATTTAAAGAAACGGAAAACCCTCTTAACAAACATTCTCAAAAAGCAGGTTTTATTATTATAAAGGCAAAAAAGTCTAAATTTTAAATACCCTTTCTTTCTGATATAATAGCTTATGATAAAGCTAAGACATGAAAAATACTGGGAAAGAGGAAAGGAGTTCCTCAATGTTGATGTCCCGATAATCTCCGGTGCGATGACCTGGATCAGTGATTCAAAATTAGTCAAAGCTGTTAGTGATGCTGGTGGATTTGGAGTTTTAGCAGCTGGAAATATGCCGGTTGAGCTTCTTGAAAAAGAGATAAAGATTCTTCAGGATGAAAAAGCTCATTTTGCGGTTAATCTTATCGTGATTGCTCCCAACTATCTGGAACACCTAAAAAAAGCTGTTGAAATGGGCGTAAAATACATTGTCTTCGCAGGAAGTTTTCCGAGAAAAGAGGAAGTAAAAATTGCCAAAGAAGAGGGGGCAAAGGTGATGACATTTGCTTCCACAGAATCCATAGCTCAAAGGATGATAGATTATGGTGCAGATGCATTAATATTAGAAGGAAGTGAAGCAGGCGGCCATATAGGGCATGTTTCCACAATAGTTCTGCTTCAACAGGTACTTTTTAATTTTTCAGAAAAGAGACCTATTTTTATTGCCGGAGGGATTGCAACCGGGAAAATGATTGCACATCTTCTGCTAATGGGAGCTTCAGGAGTTCAAATGGGCACAATCTTTGCAATGTCAGAAGAAAGCCCGGCTCATCCGAAATTCAAAGAAAGATACAAAAGAGCAAATGCCAGAGAAGCTATTGCAACCCCAAGATATGACTCTGCTCTTCCGGTAGTCTCCGTGAGGGCACTTTACAACAAAGGTATTAAAGAATTTGGAAAACTTCAATTGGAACTTCTTAAAAAATTGGAAAAAGGTGAAATCACAAGAAGAGATGCAGTCTATAAAGTTGAAAGTTTCTGGGTAGGAGCTTTGAGAAAGGCTGTTCAGGAAGGAGATATAAATTATGGTTCTCTTATGGCTGGTCAGAGCGTCGGGTTAATAAATGAAATAAAACCTGTGAAAAAGATAATTGAAGATCTTGTTAAAGAGGCTGAAGAGACTTTTGACAAAATCTGCAAGTAAGTTTCAATGAAAGGAATAATATTAGCAGGAGGAAAGGGCACAAGACTTTTTCCATCCACAAAAATAATAAGCAAACAACTCATTCCTGTTTATGACAAGCCTATGATTTACTATCCTCTTTCAACACTTATGGAAGCCGGAATAAGAGAGATTCTTATAATTTCTGATGAGCACAATATAGTCCTTTACGAAGAGCTCTTTGGTAATGGTGAACATTTAGGACTGTCCATTTTATACAGAATCCAAAAAAAACCCAATGGAATTGCAGAAGCTTTTATTATAGGAGAGGATTTTATAAATGGAGAAAATGTGGCGTTGATTTTGGGAGATAATATCTTTTACGGTCAGGAGCTTTTACAAACACTAAAGGCAGCTTCTGAATTGGAGGAAGGGGCTCTCATTTTTGGATACTGGGTATCCAATCCCCAGAGCTATGGGGTTATTGAAATTGATGGTAAAGGGAATGTAGTAAGCATTGAGGAAAAACCTAAAAAGCCTAAATCAAACTATGCTATACCCGGCCTTTATTTTTATGATAATACAGTCATTGAAATAGCAAAATCCTTAAAACCATCAAAAAGAAAGGAGCTTGAGATTACAGATGTTCACAAAGCTTACATGAAAAAAGGTAAATTAAAAGTAAAACTTTTGGGAAGAGGAGTTGCCTGGCTTGATTCGGGAACTCATGATAATTTGGTAGAAGCTTCAATGTTTATTAAGACAATTGAAAAGAGACAGGGATTAAAGATAGGCTGTATAGAAGAGATAGCTCTAACAAAGGGTTTTATTTCAAAAGAAGATTTTAAAAATATAATAAAAAAAATGCCGGAAAATTCCTACACTGAGTATCTAAAAAGGATTTTAAAAACATCCTTTTAACTTAATTACAAAAGCATATGATATGCAATAAAAACCAATTGAAAGAGCCAGATATAGCTTGACTTTTAATTAAATAAAATTTAACATAATTTAGGATATTTAAAATGGAGGTAAAAATGGAACAAACTCTTGGAATTATCAAACCCGATGCTGTAAAAAAGAATCTAATGGGCAAAATAATAACAATAATTGAGGAAAGGGGCTTTAAAATCAGAGCCATGAAAATGCTTCATTTAAGAGAAAAAGATGCAAAGGAATTTTACATTGTACATAAAGAAAGACCATTTTATAATGATCTTGTAAAATTTATGACATCAGGACCAGTTGTTGTTTTGCTCCTTGAAAAAGAAAATGCAATAAGTGAGTGGAGAAAAACAATGGGAGCAACCAATCCAGAAGAGGCTGATGAAGGAACGATAAGAAAGCTTTACGGCTCATCTATACAGAATAATGCTGTACATGGCTCAGACTCCCCTGGAAACGCAAAAATTGAAATCAACTTCTTCTTTAATAGGATAGAAAGAGTATGAGTAATAAAACTAACTTGGAAATAAATAAAGAGTTAAAAGGAGACATCTGTATTATAAAACTCAATGGCAGTTTAAATGCATACTCATCTCCACAATTTGAGGAAGAGTTAAAAAATTGCATAAGTAAAACTCCTAAAATAATACTTAATTTAAAAGAACTCGAATACATCTCCAGTATTGGGCTCGGAGTAATAATAGGATACCTCGAAGAAATCAGGGAAAAGGGAGGTGATATAAAAATTTATATAGAGGACAATTCGGTTATTAAAGAAATATTTGAGATTACTGGATTCCCTAAGATAATGTCCTTTTTTGAAAATTTAGAAGATGCAATCCAAAGTTTCTGAAGAATGGCAGAAATTTCAATAACTATTAATTCAAACCCAATTTTTATCCCCCCACTATTAAGTTTTCTAGACTCTTTTTTAAAAGCAGAGGATATAGAGAAAGAGGAGAGGAAAAAAATAGCGATAGCGACAGAGGAAGCACTTACCAATATAATAAAACATTCTTATGAAAATAAGAAAGATAAAATTATAATTGTAGAGATAAAATTTAAAAAAAACCTTCTTTCAATCATTTTAAAACACAAAGGTAAAAGTTTTTCTCTTGATAACAATAATATTAAAGTGAATATTAACAAAATACTAAAAGAAAAAAAGAGAGGAGGTTTCGGTTTATTTATTATAAAAAACTTTGTTGATAAATTGGAAATAGGGGAAAAGGAAGGATGGAAGTTTTACTTACTGAAGAAGAAATTAAAATAGTAGAAAAAGTTTTAAAGAGAATAAAAAACAGAGAAGAAATCAAATCCCCCCTTCCAAAACACATGAAAGAATTATTCAATATTTTAGAGGAAAATGATAAATTAAAACTAAAAATTGAAGAGCTTAACAAAAAGCTTCTTATAAAAAAGATGGAAATAAATTCAATATTTGACTTAACATCAGCCTCATATTGGTCATTTGATAAAAAAGTCTTAATCACCCTGGTAAGAAATCTTATCATGGGACAGCTCGGAGTAAATAAACTCATTATTTTTTCTAAAAATAGGAAGGTAATCGAAATTCTTGAGAAAAGGGGTGTTTATTCAAAAGAGGAAAAAATCAAAGAATTAATCTTCCAAAAAATAAAAGTTTGCAAAAATAACATATCATCAATTGATGATTCTTTTTTACCAAATTTTACGAAATTATACTTTATATCAAGTAAAGAAAAGCAAAATGGAATAGGAGTTTTAATTGGTAATAAAATTGGAGGAATAGAGATAACTCCTGAAGAGGAAGATTTTGTTCAAACAATTCTTATGCAACTAAATATAATGTTAGATAACATTGAACTTTATCATAGTCATCTTGAAAAGGTAAGAATAAGAAAAGAGTTATCTATTGCAAAAAAAATTCAGGATAGAATGCTCCCTTTCAAAAACCCGGAATGGAAAGGGATAAAGGTGGAAGCTTTGGCTCTAACATCTTATGAAGTGGGAGGAGATCTTTATGATTTTTTGGAAGATAAAAAAAATTATTATGTCACAATTGGAGATGTTTCAGGCAAAGGTATTTCTGCAGCTCTTATTATGGCATCCGCACAGGCAAGCGTTCGCTCCCTTCTAAAAGGAGGAAGAAAAGATTTAAAATCTATAATAAAAAGATTAAATAAAGTACTCCTTTCAATTACTCGCTCTGAAATGTATTTAACATTTATAATTCTCAAGATAGATAAAAAGGGAGAGTTTATAGAATATTTTAATGCAGGTCATTTACCTGCTCTATTATTCAAAAAAAGCGGGAAAATATTTGAATTAAATGAAGGGAGCTATTTTCTTGGGATGTTTGAAAAAATTGAGGGCAACAATGGGAAAATAAGGATTGAAAAAAATGATAAAATTCTTCTTTTCACCGATGGTCTTTCAGAATTTGAAAAGAATTCCAAAGAAATAGGAATTAATGGTGTAAAAAAGTACTACAAAAAAAGTAACTATAATATCAAAAAAATGCACGAGCTTCTTACCGGGGGTCAAAAAATTAAATTAAAAGATGATCTTACTATCATTTCGCTGAATTTTTGATTTTTTCGAAGTTTTCTATCAAATATCTATAATCATCTATTGTGTTTACATTAAAAAAAGAAAGCATATCCTCATCTATTTCTCTTATTTGAGCTTCCTCAATAACAGATATTCTACCTTCTTTAAATATATCGGAAACCTTAAAATTCCCCGAAACAATTCGTCTTCTTATTAGTTCCTTAATTCTTTTTGAATATATTGCCACAAGAGGCTCATAATATCCTCTTACCATAGGAACTATAATATCATATTCAGAAGAAATATTTTCAATTAAAAATCTAACAAGTTCTTTTGAAAGAAGGGGAAGATCACCTGCTACTACAAAGACATAATCATTTTTCGCACATTCAAGAGCAGTATAAATTCCCACTATTGAAGCCCTTGTGTCATAAGCATCCTTACAATAAGGAAACCCCGGATATTCCCTTCCAATAATTATAATATCATCCGAAAACTCTTTTAATTTCCCCACCAAATTTTCAAGAAAAGTTTTTCCCTCAAATAAAAGAGATAATTTATCTTTACCAAATCTCTTACTCTCTCCTCCCGCAAGAATTGCTATAGAAATATCTGTATTCATCATTAATCTTCTTTATTATATTTTATCTAATCAATCTACTCAAGAGAAAAAAGTGGAAATAATTGACAAGTTAATAATTTTCTATTATTCTCTCTTTATGAAAGAAACTATTATAGTAACAGGTGGAGCAGGTTTTATAGGTTCTAATCTTGTAAAAGAGTTAAATACAAAGGGAATTGATAAAATTATAATAGTAGATAGTCTTAAAAAAGCAGGAAAGTGGGAAAACCTAAAAGATCTTACTTTTTATGATTTTATCAATTACAAAATTGGAATTGAAAAGATAATAAAAAAGATAAAAGAAGTAAGGATAAAGGCAATTTTCCATTTGAGAGCAAACTCCGATGTTTTAGATTCAGACTCAAACAAAATGGTAGAATTAAACTTCGAACATTCAAAAGAATGGCTCTCTTTTTCATTAAAAAATAAAATTACTTTTGTATTCGCATCATCTTCTGCTATATATGGAAATAAATTTTTGAAAGAGAAAAACAAAAACATTGAAGACAAACCTCATAATATTTATGCTCTTTCAAAAAAGATGTTTGAAAAACATCTCGCTATAATTTTAAAAAAAAGAGAAATCAATTCCCAAATTCTGGGATTTCGGTTTTTCAACACATACGGTCCCGGAGAATATCACAAGGGAGAAAATGCTTCTCTTGTTTACAGATTTTAAGAATTTATAACAAAATACGGAAAAATAAAATTATTTGAGAATGGAGATAAAATTAAAAGAGATTATCTATGGGTAAAAGACAATGTAGAAATTTTAACAAAAATTCTTGATAAAAAAATCTCAAACGGTATATATGATCTTGGGACAGGAATTTCTACTTCTCATACAGATCTTGCAAATATGGTTATAGATATTTTGAAAGATTATGGAAAGATCTCTTCAAAAAAAGAGAATAAAGATTATATTGAGTTAATCTCTTTTCCTGAAAATTTAAAAGGGAAGTTCCAATTCCTTACGAAAGCAAATATACCCAAATGGCTTAAAGATTTTCCTTTTACAAAACTTCGTGAGGGGATAAAGGAATATTACAGAGAAATAATAAATAGAGAAAAAAATAAAGAAGTACTCTAATGGAAGATTTGAAAACAAAGTGCCCCTGGTGCAAGGGGAATATCAAGCTTATCTACAAAAATTTCCCATCTAAAATTACCAATCTCTACAGATGCGAGAAATGTAAAATAATGTTTCAATTCCCATTCCCTTCCGAAGATGAAATTTTTAATATGTATTCAGGAGAATATTTTTCAAGTTGGGGTGATAATAATTCTCTCGAACTAACAAAAAAAGAAGATTTTAAAAGATATATAAAGCTTATTGAAAAGTTTAATACTACCAATGAAAAAAAATTACTTGATATAGGAACAGCCCAGGGATTTCTTCTTGAAGTAGCACAAGAACTGGAGTGGGATGTCAAGGGGATAGAAATGAGTTCTAGTGTGAAAGTTTCAAATAAAAAAATCCAGGATAAAATTATCTATGGAGACTTCCTAAAATTAAATTTCCAGAAAGAAGAATTCAGTGCAATTACCTCAATCTCCCTTTTCGAACACATCAGGGAACCTAAGGAATTCACAAGAAAGGCTCACTATATTTTAAAATCAGAAGGGTTATGGTTGGTATTAGTTCCTAACATAGACAGCCTCCAAAGAAAAATTTTGGGAAAGAGATGGCCACATTTTAATCCTCCTCATTTATTTTACTACAATTTTAAATTCTTTGAATTTCTATGCTCAGAAAATGGATTTGAAATCATTTATAAAAAAATACCTTACACAAACTATTCATTGTCTTATATCTTAAACCAGATAAGCTTAAACTCTTCAGGACTATTTTCAAGAGCAGCAAAAATCCTTAGAAATACCCTTCTTCCTTTCTTTTTTCAAAAAGAGATAAAAATAAGCGGAGGGAATCTTCTGGTTTTACTTAAAAAGATATCTTAACTTTCCTCCCTTTGACGGCTAATTTAACTACTTTGAATAAATATGTAATAAGGATCTTAGCATTAAGCTTTGAATTACCCTTTTGTCTGTTATAAAAATAGATAGGTACTTCCTTTATAGAAAAACCATATCTATTAGCCCAGTAAAGGAATTCTGCAACAATAAAAGGATCATTGACAGTTAGGTGGGGTAAAACTTTTTCAATTACTTCTGGGTTAAAAACTCTAAATCCTGAAGTTATGTCTTTTACCTTTAAACCAAGAGTCAAAGATATATATTCTCTTGCAAAAAAACTTATAAATTCCCTTAAAAAACCCCTTTCTTTATCCTTTCCCCCTTTAACAAACCGTGAGCCTATTACTATGTCATATTTTTCTGATTCCCCTAACAAAGCCGGTAAAAACTCCGGAGAATGGGATAAATCTCCATCCATTTCAATTAATTTATCAAAACCAATTTCCAACGCTTTCCTAAATCCGTAAATTCCCACATACCCCCTTCCTCTTTTCTCTGTTCTTACAACTACTTTTACCCTGTCTTCCCTATAAGTATTTCTTACGATCTCGGCTGTTCCATCTGGAGAATTATCGTCTACAAGAAGTACTCTGAATTTATCATCTATTTTAAAAATTTTATCCAATAAAATCAGGATATTATCAGCTTCATTATAAGTAGGAATAAAAATAAGAACATTCATCTTTTCTCCCCTAAATATAAAATTAAAGGTTCATTTGGTTTCACCTTTCTCTTTTCTGAAAAATAAATTATGTTATCACCTTTTTGATAATCAAATTCTATATCAATAAACAAAAACCCTCTCTGAGATCTACAATAATCTTTTTTTATCGAAGCAAAGAAAAAAATACTTTTTCCTTTATAAGAATTTAAGCCGAATCTTTTTTTTATGAAAACACTTGATTTAGGTTTAATAGAATATAATATTTTATTTCCACTCATTATCCAAAAATGGCACTCAGACTTATTTCTAACTTTACCTTTTAATGTTAAAAATGAATCTGCCTTTACTGGAGAATAATCCACTAATTTCAGAAATTCAATTTTTAGGGTTTAAAAAATCAATAGGTTCCTTCTCAATAATCTTCATTAGAACACTGTGTTTAAAAATCCATTGATAGTTATCATAAAGTTTTTTTAATGCCTTTTGGCCTTCTGGATATTTGAAAAACATATTATAATTATTTACATTATGAACAACAAAGGTTATTCTTGATTCATTATAAAATTTGGGCAATCTTCTCCCGAGAAACATTACAGCTCTGTTATTTTTTTAAAAAACACTACCTGTCATAATTTCAAAAGCATAAAATGTATTATCAGGGGTCTACAAAAAATCATAGCTCTCTTCCTGTGTAGTTTTGAGGACAAATCCTACACTTGCCTTTATTCCTCTAACTGCAGGAAAGAAAACCATTAAGATTACAAGAAACCTAACAAGAGTCTTTTTCCTAACAATCCTTTCCAAATAATAAAAACCTGATATCATAAGAATAATTACTGAAGGAACAACAGGTAAATAATACCTCGCATTAAAAAAATTCTTAAATAACCCAATTATCAGATATAAAAGAGAAAATAGATAAATACAGCTTAATTTTATATCTTTCTTTTTAAAAAGAACATAAGTTAAAAATATTATAGAGAAAACAATGAAAATAATTTCCGGAACTGTATAAATGTTTCTCTGGATATTCAGAAACCTTGAAAACTTTTCATAATAAAGATATGAGTAATGTTTTACATGAGAAAGGTTTTTGTAAAAATTAAAAACTTCTTTTGCATTTGAAAACTTTAAAACAATAAAAGGTGTTGAAATCAAAAAAGTAGCAATCCAGATAAAAAAAGCAACAAAAGAATCCAATACAAATTTTCCTACTTCTTTATCCTTAATCTTTTTTAGAAATAGCATGTACATAGGAATTATTACAGAGATTCCTCCCAAAACTTTTGTTCCCGCTGATAGTGCCGAAAATATTATCGCTAAATAAAAAAATTTCTTTTCCCCATTACCATAAAACATAAGCGATAAAAGTATCACAATTTGTGTTAAAAGAGTGTGTAATATATCAGGTTTTGCAATGTGAGAGTTTATAATATTGGAAATTAATTGCCACTAAAAAAGCTGAAACATAGGAATAGTACACATTATCAAATAACTCTTTTCCTATTCTGTAAACAACATATACTAATACAGCCCCCAAGATCGCATTAAAACTCCTGATAAAAACTTTTAATATATAAAACATATCTTCTTGAATAGCAAAAGTAAGAGGATGCCAGAGTTTTAAAAAAATTAAAATAAATTTAACTATAAAATGAAAGACATAAAATAAAATAAGGTTAAAGTAAAAGAAAAAAGAGGGATACCAATAAAAATTAATATCCAGGGAATTGTTTATGAAAGCTTTATAAATTACATTAGTATAATAATTTTCATCAGGAACACATGAAAATATTCTTATGTCAAAAGCAATCTCAGCTATTCTTAAAACAAAAGCGAGTAAAATCAACCCCAGCAGCAAGCGTTTGTCTTTAAAAGCTTTTGACATATTATTCTCACCTCTTCACTTAAGCCTCTTGTCTACTAAACAAGCAAAAGACAGAGGTATGATTATATTTCAATTACCTCAGAGCGTCAAGAAAAGATAATGTTTTTGTCTTAAAAAGATTTTACTTTGCAAGAGGAAACCTAAAATCCTCATGGTTATAAATTTTGTCAATATCACTATTAGCTGGATAAAGCTCTTTTAGTCTTTTGTAAAGAGAGTTAAATTTGCTAATCTCTGTTAATCTGTAAAATATTTCTAAGCGAAGAAGTTCATACAAAAGCCTATGTTTTAAAAGTAAAGCTGTTTCTACATTTACAAGAGCACTTTTATAATCTCCCAAATAATAATTAGCAAGAGCAAGAGTATAAAATACTTTATCGTTAAGGGGGTCTTGAAACAAATATCTTTTTAATAGCTTCTTTGACATATAATAATCACCAGAGGAAAGAGAATTAATCCCCTCATTGAAATAATAGACATCTTTTTTTACTGGTATTTCTTCATTAAGAATTGGCATGAATTCAGGATTCTCATCCGGAGAAAAAAATGAGATGGAATCCAAAATATTTTTTAAAAGTACTTCCTTTTTGGTTGTAAGTCCGAACCCAGAAATTTCACTACTCATATTCACGATTCTCTTAAACAATTCTATTTGCACAGGCAAGCGAAAAGAGGTTTTAACAGATTTTACTATTTCCTCTTTTGCCTTTTTATTATTGCTTTCCATAAATTCGAAAAGAGAATAATTGTAATAGATTCTCCAATCTCTCGGCGAGAAACTCTCCGCCCTCATAAAATTCTCGCGGGCAGCTGCTCTATTCCCATTGGACAAAATAATAAGAATAGCATAATTATTAAAATCACAGGCTGTTTTATTTTTAATAAGTTCCAAAAGTTTTTCTGCCTCGGGGAAATCTCCAACTTTTATTAAAGAGTATATCTTTATCCTATACTCTCCCATTGTTTTTGGAGTATCCAAAAAATCTATGATCTTTTCATAATCCTCCTCTTCTATTAGCTCTTTTAAATAAATCTCCCTTAAAAAAATTGAAGAAGGAAATTTAGAAAGTCCCTCTTCAATAGCTTTCATTCTTTCACTATTGTATTTTCTTATAGCTTCAGCCATAACCTTTAATTCATCTTTTTTTAAATTCCGGGAAAAATCTTTCTTTAAAAACCTAACAAATGAATTTAAAAGAGACCCAACATTCGCTTGGGAAAAGATATATTTGTTCATTTTCAAATTTTTCAGATTAAATTCTTTTATCTTTAATTCTATCCCATGTGAGGATTCAGTTATACGTCCAGTATAAACATTATTCACTTTTAACTCCATTCCTCTCTTTAGGACATAACCAAAACTAACATTTTCAGATATCTTTACGTCTTCATCAGAGGAATCAGGAAAGTTCAAGCCTAAAAGGTAATTTTCTCCTTCCGAAAAATTGTAAAGAAGGAATGGAATAGCTATACTAAGCCACTTATTTTCACCATTAACCTTAAACCACCATATAAGATTTGTAGAAAATCCCAAAGAAAATACACATATAAACAATAATATAAACAATAATACTTTCTTCATACTTTCCTCTTTAATATTAAAATTGTAAAATCATCGGATAAATTACCGTTTGAAACTCTTTTAATATCTTTAAGTATTGAGTTCCACATCTTCTGCAATGGCAAATCTTTATATTTTTTCAAAAATTTCTTAACTCCTTTCAAACCTATGTCTTTTTTAATATCCCCTATTGACTCATAAAGCCCATCTGTATAAAGAAAAAGCATATCACCTTTAGACAATTTTACTCTAAATGAAGAGTATTTATAATTTTTAAAAAATCCTAAAATTGTATTACCCTTTTTCAGATAGTAAGCTCGCTCTTTTCTTATTATTATAGGGTAATTATGACCACAATTTATCAATGAGATTTCATCACTCTCTATCTTTCCAAAAATTGCCGTAATAAACTGATTCCTTTCAGTATTCTCATGAACAAATGAGTTTATCTCCTCTACTTTTTCCTTAAAACTTTTCTCCTTTTTAAAAATAATGAGAAAAGCGCTTTTAAACAGGGAGACCAAAAGAGATGCCGGAACACCTTTACCTGAAACATCAGCAATTACAAAGTAAAGGCTTTCACCGACTTTTAAGAAGTCAAAAAAATCCCCTCCAACTATTTCAGCAGGTTCACTTCCACCAAATATTTCAAAAAATTTGTTTTTCGGAAAAACTTTTGGAATCATTCTATCCTGAATTTGTTTGGCGATTTCAAGTTCTTTTTTAATCCTATTTTTTTCAATTCTTTCTCTGTATAAAATTGACCTTTCTATCGCAATCGCGGCAATTGAGGCAAAAGCATTTAACACTCTTAAATGTTTTTTTGAATATTGAGAAAGTTTGTTGCTCTCCAAATTCAGGATACCTATAACTTTATCCTTGGAAATTATTGGCACGACAATTTCAGATTTGGTTTTTTCCCTTGCCTTCACATATACAGATTCCTTTTTAATGTTTTTACTAACATAAGGTTTTTCTGTTTTTGCAACTATTCCTACCAATCCCTGTCCTATTTTAACTTTAAGCTTGTCAACATTTTTTTTAGGAAACCCTCTATAATAAAGGGTTTTTAAGTCTTTTTTCTCTTTGTCAAGTATATATATAGCAATAGCATTGTAATCTATTATCTTTTTTAATGATTCAACAATCTTTTTTAAAATATTGTTCAGCTCAAGGTAAAGTGAAAGATCTATGTTTATCTGATAAAGGGTTTTTGCTACTTCCTTCTCTGTTTCCAATCTCTCTTTAAGCTCAAAATTTCTAAAAACAGGAGAAGCTATTTTCAAAAAAAGTTCAAGATTTGCTGAAAAATCTAGATTCCCAAAATCCCCGCAGCTTAGAAAACCTAAAAAATCTTTTTCATAAAAAATCCGAAAAATAGCTTTTTCCTTTCCGCTTTCCTGAGAATAAATTTTTTCAAGATCACAATCATCTACAGTAAAACTCATTAGTCCACGAGAACTATCATTCTTTAGAGAATAGCTATCCACACAATCCATTCTCTCATTTCTTAAATAGAGAATACAATTAGTAAGCTGAAATTGCGTTAGTCTTTTTAAGAAACTACAAATAAACCTCTTTTTATTTCCGCTTTTTTCAAGTAAAGGAAGTAATGTTTCAAATTTTATCTCTCCCATCAGCTTCTCATCCCAAAATAAAAATACAAACCTATTAAAAAGAATACCAAATTTGCTCCTAACGCTGAAATAAAAGGAGAAAGAAGCCCGATAGTACCCATTGATTTTAAAATTCCAAAAATTATCCAATACAAAAGAGAAATTGAAATAGCAGCACCTACACCGACAAGAGTTCCACTTTTACCGAGCTTCAGAGAAAAGGGAATACTAAACAGAATCATTATTAGATTTATCAAGGGAAAACCTATTTTAGTACAAAGTTCCACCTCATAATCCCTTGATTCAAAATTATTCTCCTTTAAATATCTTATGTATTTTCTTAGCTGAGAAAAATTCATAGTCTCCGGCTCTGTCCTTTTTGAAGTGAAAAAATCTTCGGATTCAAGTATACCTATCTCCTCTTTTTTTATCTTTTTAAAATTCTCAAAAAAACCATCACTAAAATCAGCTTCCCAACCATTCTTCAAGATCAATTTATAATCCCTTAAATAAGCTCTTTTTGCAAAAAATCTTTTTTGAATAATAAAATCCTTGTTTAAAGTAAAAAGCTCAAAATTGTTAAAAACCTTTCTCTTTCTATCAAAATGAGTAAAATGATATATACTATTGTATTTTGATATAAGCCAGGTGTTAAAAGCACTTATGTATGTGTTTTTTCTGTTCATTATTTCATTTTTAATCTCTTCCGCAGTTTTGTTTGAAACAGGCAACACTTTTTCCTGTACAGAAAAACTCAGAAAACTCAAAATTATTCCAATCAATATAAAATTTACACTTATTCTAAAAATGCTAATTCCCAACGATTTAACAGCTAAAATTTCATTATTTTTCACCAAGATACCTATGCTTATTAAGGTAGTTGCAAGTGATGAGATAGGTAAAATATACTCAAAAATCTGAGGAGAGAAAAACCACATATATTTGAAAAGCAGTGAAATAGATTTTTTGTTCTCTAATATATCATCAATCAATTCAAAAAAAGTGATAATTAAAAATATTATAAACATACTTAAAAGAATTAAAACAAATACTTTAATAAATACCGATATGATATAACGGTCTAATATATTGGGATATCTAAAACTTATTTTTGGAATCTTTATCTTAAAAGCTGTTTTATTTAATTTTGAAAAATGCTCTCTCTTTTGCTCTTCTCTCTCTTCACCACCCTTGGTAGTTTTGGTAGAAGAGGCAAATTCCTTTATCTTTGTATTAAAAAGAAAAAACAAACCTATGAGTAAGAAAAAAATATTTGGCCCCCATAAACCCAGGAAAGGAGAAAGATAGCCATCAATTGCGAAATTTTCCCCCCAAGAGAATGTTGTAAAATAAACGATTATTATTATTAAACTTAAAGCAAAACCCCCTCTTTTAACACTGAGGCCAAGTCCTACCCCTAAAATAGCAAATATAATTGCCGAAAAAGGGAGAGCCACTCTTTTGTGAAGTTCTGCTTTGTAAGCTAACTTAACTTGCCGAGGTAAAACTTTCTTTTTTAAGTCTCTTATAAGTTCCTTAAAACTTTTATCTCTCCTTCTTTTTGATACATTAAATTTTCTGAAAAAGAACTCAGTATCAAGAGGTTGAAGCATATAACTGAATCTTGCAGTAGTGTACTTTTTAGGTTCTTTTTTATCAAACATGTGTAGAAAGCCATCAACAAGTTTTATCTCTGCTTTTCTTTTCTTTTTATCTATCTTTAATCCTCCGTACTTTGCAATAAGAATTTTATTTTTCTTGGAATCCATTTGATTGTATACAAAAACATTTTCCCAGATACTTTTGTTTTTTTTATCCTGAATGTAAAGCACAACTCCCGGAAGACCCTTAACAAATTTTCGAGGCTTTATCTCTTGTCCCGTTTTCTCAAGAATTATTTTTACTATGTTTTTTGTGAAATTATAATTGGAACTCGGAGCTACATAAAAAGTAATAATCAAGTGAACCAAAAAAACAAACAATGAGAGGTAAAAAACCGGTTTAAAGATCCTGTTTAAAGATATTCCAAGAGATCTCATCGCAAGATATTCAGAATCTGCAGAAAGCCTGCTCATTCCCATTAAAACAGCAAAGAGAAAAGCCATAGGAAGAGTAATTGACAAAATAGCTGGAAGTAAGAAAACAAATAATTTTATCACAGTAAGAAAATTGACATCCTTCGATATTAAAAGATCCGTTAAATCAAATAATCTACTTGTTAATAAAGTAAAAGTATAAAGAAATAACCCCGCCCAAAAATACGGTAATATTTCCCTTATTATGTATCGGTCAAGGTTTTTTCTCATACGGAAAAGTTCAACATCTCCATATACTCATTAACCCTTTGTTCAACACCTTCTCTCTTTAAATTTCTCAACCTTTCCACACCAAAATCTTCTATAGTAAAAGAAGATACAATAGTTCCATACACCATAGCTTTCTTCAATGTTTTTAAATTAATATTTCCGGCCTCTTCGAGAAAGCCCATAAATGCTCCGCCATAACTATCTCCTGCCCCCGTAGGATCTATCACTGTTTCTATTGGATACGGAGGTATAACAATAAATTCATCATTAAAATATAACATTGAGCCATTTTCCCCTTTTTTAATAAGAGCAAATGAAATCCCGTAATTTTTTAATGCTTTAGCAGCATCGTATATGTAAAATTTTCCGGTAAGCATTCTGGCCTCTTCATCATTAAGAATAATACCATCAACCTTTTTAATCACATCTTCCAATCCTTCTCTGTCAACATTTATCCACAGATTCATAGTATCCATAACATAAAATTTATCATCACTCAATTGTTCCATAACCTTTTTTTGAAGGGAAGGTGCTATATTTGCCAAAAAGACATTTTTTTCACTCTTGTAAAAACCTGGAATTTTCGGGTTAAAATGCTCAAAAACATTAAGCTCTGTTGTAATAGTCTCCCTTTCAAGAAAATCATCGGAATACTTTCCTTCCCAGAAAAATGTTTTTCCTCTTTCCTTTTTAATACCTCGAACATCTATCCCTCTTTCTCCCATCTCTTCTATTATATTCTCAGGAAAATCCTCTCCAATAACCCCTACCAACTTGGGTTTTTCAAACAAGGATGCTGCATAAGCATAATAAGTTAAGGAGCCACCTACAATCCTTTCCCTTCTTCCGTGAACATTCTCAATCGTATCAAAAGCTATTGATCCTATGGATAAACTCATTAAATTTCCTCCTAAATATATTTTCCTATTATTAATCTTAATCTATCTTTTGTTTCCTCTGAAATAAGTTCGGGAGAAGTTATTATTGAATACTTTAAAGCATGTTTGCACATACATTCTTCTTCTCTCTCCTCAGGGATCAGAGGGATTACCTTTTTTATAATTTTTTGAGCATTTTCAGTATTTTTTTTCAGGTTTGCGATAACCATTTCAACGCTAACATCTTCCTCATCATCTTTCCAGCAATCATAATCTGTAACAAGAGCCATTGTCGTATAGCAAAGCTCAGCTTCTCTTGCAAGCTTGGCTTCTGTGGCATTTGTCATCCCAATAACATCAAAACCCAGTTTTCTGTATGTTTCGGACTCTGCTATTGTAGAAAATTGAGGACCCTCAATATTTATATAGGTTCCACCATTATGAACTCTTAACCCCAATTCCTTCCCAGCCTCATAAACCAGATTCCTCAACACTGGACAGGTGGGCTTTGCAAAACTCACATGGGCAACAATCCCATCTTTAAAAAATGTGTTTTCTCTTCTGTATGTTCTATCATAAAATTGATCAACAAGGACAATATCCAGAGGTTTAATCTCCTCTTTCAGAGAGCCAACAGCAGAGACCGAGATAATTCTTTCGATACCTAACATTTTGAATCCGTAAATATTGGCTCTGTAATTTATCTCAGAAGGGCTTATTTTGTGCCCTCTCGAATGCCTTGAAAGAAAAGCAACCTCTCTCCCCTCAACTTCAACAATTATATAATTATCGGATGGAGAACCAAAGGGAGTTTTAACTTTTTTTTCCTCTAAAACTTCAACCCCTTCCATTTGATAAAAACCACTCCCCCCGATAATCCCTATGTTTAATCTTTCCATAATTCCTCCTTATTACAAAAGATAATACAGACTATAAAATATTATTTTTAAAGGAGAATGTCAAATTGTAAGAGTTTTATTTATTCTTTATCCTGCAAGATGCTCCAATGTTTTTGTTAGAAGTGTCCAGAATCTTTCAACAGTGGAAATTTGAACTTTTTCATCAGGAGAATGAGGATGTTTAATTGTGGGGCCAAAGGAAATCATATCCATACCGGGGAACTTTTCTCCGATAATTCCTGTTTCCAAGCCAGCATGAATAGCCTCAGCCACTGCCTCTTTACCAAAAAGCTCCTTGTGAAGCTTCATCATTGTTTTAAGGATTTCTGAATCCGGGTTCGGTGCCCATCCGGGATAAGGATTAGGCTGCTCAATATCAGCTTCTATAAGGTTAGCAAATGCTTTTAAAGACTTTAATACAAACTTGAGTTCTGAATTTATCGAGCTTCTGCTACTTTTGACTACCTTAACACTATCTTCATGAGTGTGAACAGCTGCCAAATTGGTTGAAGTCTGAACAAGACCCTCTATAGCCTGACTCATAGCAAGGACTCCGTGAGGAAGAGCAAGAATTGTATTTATAACTTTATCCCTCAAAAGTTTTGTCAAAACCTTCCCAGGCATATTATCATCCTTTATTTCAATTAAAACCCCGTCATCGGTCCCTTTAAGCTCTGTTTTAACTTCAGAAAGTACACAATCGGCGATCTTTTTAGCTTCCCCCATCTCATCGTTATTTAAAACAACAATAGCATAAGCTTCTCTCGGAATTGCATTTCTCTTATCACCACCTTCTATTACAGCAAGCTCAAAATCAATTTTTTCTCTCATCTCATAAAGAACTCTTGCAACAATCTTCACTGCATTGCCTCTGCCTGTATTAATATCAATACCGGAATGGCCACCTTTTAAACCTGAAACTACTATCTTAACAGCCTTTTCATTGCCAGGATTGATTGTTTCGGTTTTAATTTTAAAAATAGAATCTCCACCGCCTGCACAACCAATAGTAAAAATTCCGTCATCTTCACTGTCAAGATTTAAAAGTATTTTTCCCTTTAAAGAGCCCGGTTTTATATAGGCAGCCCCTGTTAAGCCTCTCTCCTCATCAATTGTAAAAAGTGCCTCAATGGGTCCATGAACTAATGAATCATCCTCTAAAACAGCAAGAGCTGCTGCAACACCTATGCCATTGTCAGCACCCAATGTTGTTCCGTCAGCGGTTATCCAATCCCCTTCTCTCTTAAGTTTAATAGGATCTTTTGAAAAATCAAAGTCAACATCAGAGTTTTTTTCACAAACCATATCAATATGCCCCTGCAAAACCACTCCGGGAGCATTCTCTTTACCTTTTGTAGCAGGTTTTCTTACAATTATGTTTCCTACCTCATCTCTTGTGTATTCAAGATTGTGAGCTTTGGCAAAAATAACAATATAATCTCCTATCGCTTCTTCATGACCGGAACATCTCGGAATCTTCCTTATTTCGTCAAAATGCTTCCATAAAAGCTCAGGTTTTAAGCCCTCTAAAATTTTATCCATTTTTAATCCTCCTTAATATAAATTTATTATATTTAATATACTTTATTACTCTAAAATAAAAAAGTCAATATATTTTCTTATTCCTGCTCCTAATAAAAAAGTGTGTTTTTTTATAAAAAATCAACCCAATTAAATATATCAGCCATTATTTACGAACTTTTACAACTATCGTTTCTTTTGCACTTCCTTTCGGCCCTCTAACGGTCAAAATATAAGTCGTTGTTTCCTTAGGTTTTACAACAAAACCTTTCTCCTCAACCGGGGATCCATCCACTAAAAGGAATGCACCTTTATAAGTCCTTAGCATAGTTCTGTTAGTATATGCGCCTAATGCTTTCCAATACAATTTAACCTCTTCTCCGTATTTTATCTCATACCTATCAGCTTTAAAATATAGAATTTTGGGTATGAAAGAAACAATTAAATATCTTGATACATCCATCCCCGCGTCATTTTTAATCTCTAATCTATAAAAAAATTTCAAAGAACCTGTGTTAGGAGGAGTATCCTTAAAATTCCCAATCGCTTTATTATCTTCATGAATAAGAACTCTATTTTTATTCTCGTTCTTTCTAATGACACTAACCTTTTCCACTCCGCTCTTTACTTCCCAGCTTAAATTAACACTTTCCCCCGGGTAAATAGCACTTTTATCAACTTTAAAATACGAAATCACGGGAGATACCCTGACTTTCACAGTTTTTTCATCTTTTCCCTGTTCCGAAGATATTATTAGTTTGTACACTGCTGTTTCAGAGGGGCTCACATAAACACTTCTTTTGTCTAGAATATTTCCGATACCGGGTTCAATAATAGCTTTCTCCGCCCCAATAAATGACCAGGCCAATCTTGCTTTGCCACCACTTCTAATTAATTCTGGAGAAATTTTAAAATAGGTAATCTTAGGTTTTATTTGAATCTCAATGGATTTTTCTGTTTCAAAATAGGTATTTCTGGCTTTTAAAACACATTTTGTCTTATTGTATATTGGAACCCTAACTATACCTCCCCATGGATCAATTTTATAAGTGCTTCCTGCGCATATTAGCTTTGCTTCGGTAGCACCACGAATATCACATTTTATTCTTGTTTTCGCAGGATATCGTGTACTGGAGCTCGGGGTTACAACAGAAGGCTTTGCTTTAAAAGACTTTATTAATGGTTTTGTTTTTATATGAATAAGCTTTGAAAGTTTAAACACTTTAAAATGTGCTCTCCGAACAAGAAATTTAGCAACCAATTTATAAGTGGTAGGAAATTCAGGTTTAACAAAAATGGAACCAATCTTTCTATTTCTTAGTCTAATATAACCGCTTTTTCTTTTTAATTTATGTCCCAATACTTCATATTCTATTTTTAACTCTTTAACATTTCCTCTCAGCTCCTAATACAGTTTCACGAAATCACCAACATTAATAACTTTTTTAGAAGTCTTAAAATATACAATAGCAGGATTAATGTCTTCACTCCTAATCTCAACCGTTTTTATTAGTTGAGGTATCTCTTTATCTCCAAAATGTACAAGAAAAGCTAATTTTTGTTCTTTTTCAGGCAGGAGATAAAGGCTAAAAACCTTTTTAAAAATCTTCCCCGGTCGAAGCCTACGAATTACAAATGTAAATTCTTTTGAATAATGATTTCTAACTATAAATTTACTTCTTACTCTCCCCAATTCCTCATAACCAATATTTCTAATAATAAGTTTAATAATCAAACGCTCTCCGGGCACAGGATCTTTTGGATATAAAACGATGGATTCAACCTTCAAATACTTTGAAACATCATAAGAAGAAGCATAAACCACAGAAAAAGAAATTAAAAGCATCACAAAAAAGATTAAAAGCATTTTCGCATAGATGATAAAAGCCTTTTTCACAGCTTCCCTCCTCCCTGTTCAAATATTTTAATATAAAAAAATAGGGTTTTTTAATAAAACAGTCAACTTTCTTGACAATTTAAAAAAACCAAGGTATTATTAACTATTTAGTTAAACTAACTGGTTAGTTTAAGGAGATGGTATGAGTAAAGAAAAGATCCTTGAAGCAGCAAGAGAAGAGTTTGCGGAGTATGGCTTTTCAGGAGCAAGGGTTGATAAAATAGCTAAAAAAGCGGGAATAAATAAGGCAATGCTCTTCTATTATTTTTCATCAAAAGAGAATTTATACAAAAGTGTTTTAAGAGATGCTGCTGAAAAATTAATGTCACAAATTAAAAGTATAGTCACTCCCGAACTTAAAGCAAAGACATTCTTAGAAAAGATGCCGGAAATTTATATAAGATATTTTTCAAGAAACAGGGAAATAGTCAAAATCTTAGGAAGAGAGCTAATGAATGAAGATAATTATTATAAATTAATAATAACAGAGCTCTTAGAAAATGAGGAGAGAAAAACACCTAATTTAATAAAACAATTAATTAACCGATGGATTAACAATGGCGAAATTGTTGAAACAGATCAATTTAATCTTTTAATGAATATAATATCTTTATCGGTTTTTTCCTTTATTGGAAAGCAAGTTGCAGAAGCTGTGCTCGGGATAAAAGTAAAAGAGGATAAAGCTTTTTTCGATAAAAGAATAAAAAGTGTTTCAAATCTTTTAAAAAGGGGAATGTTAAAATGAAAAAAATTTTTGTTTTTTTTACGGCTTTATACTTTGCAGCATTTGGTTGGGGAAAAATTCCTCTCAAACAAGCAATAAAAAACGGGATACAAAAAAATTACAGCCTGATTAATGAAAATATTTCAAAAAAGATAATTTCTTTGGAAAAAGAGATTGCTGAGAAGGAGAAACTCTTCTCTTTGAATTTCGGAGGATTCTATATTTACAAATCCGAACAACCCGAATTAAATATGCCTGATATTAGCCCGGCTCCCGGAATTACCATTCCCGGTATTCATATGACAGCAGGAACAAAACATATATTTGATTTTCAAATAGGTTTAAAACAGCCCCTCTATTCCGGAGGAATCCTCTCTCTTAGAACAAAAATCCCTGAAATTAAAAATATGCAAAATAAGTACAAGAAAAAATTGCTCGAAAATAGTATTGCAACTTCCATTAAATTAACTTTTTTGAATTATGAATATCTTCTGATAAAAAAAAGACAGCTTGAGCTCACTCTTAAAAATCTTGAAAATCATCTGAAAAGATTAAAGGAATTTTATGAGGAAGATTTAATTAAAAAATCGGACATAATAGAGACAGAGTTAAAGTGTGAAGAGCTGAGAATAAATATAAAAGATCTTGAAATAGCAATATCTGATGCGGAAAAAGAATTTAAAAAACTTACGGGAATTAATATAAATGAGATTGATGAAAATTTCAAAGAACCCGTTTTACCTTTAAATGAATCCTTAAATTACCTTAGCCATAATCATCCGTTTATAAAAAATCTTGAAACAAATATTGAATTAATTGATATTTCAAAAAAGATTGAAAAGGGGAAATATCTTCCTCAAATTTCAGCTTTCGGTGAGACTCATTATGGAAAACCAGGAATAGATTTTTTCAAGGATGAGTGGTCTTTATATTTTCAAGGAGGAATTACAATCGGTTTAAGGCTTTTTGATTGGGGAAAACTTAAAAAAACAAAGAAAATTTATGATTATTCAATAAAAAAGATAAAAAACAGCGAAAAGGATTTCATAGAAAACTCCTCAAAAGATTTGAAAAAGCTCTATGATGCCAAGAAAATATTAGAGAATAAGCTTAAAATTTCAGAAAGACTTTTCACTTTATCAAAAGAAAATTCGGTTTTAAAGGAAAAGCTTTTCAAAGAAAAACAGATTAATAATACTGACTACATATCATCTGTCCTGAAAAAAGAGACATACGCCTCATTAAAAGAGATGGTAGAACTTCAACTGGAAATAATAAAGATAAAAATAAACAGTCTAATATGCAGGAGGTAATATGAAAAAATTAACAATATTAATACTTTTGGTTTCCCTTATTCAATTTTGTTCCCAAAAAAATGAGAATTCAATAATTGTCCAAGGGATAGTGGATGCTGATATCATAACAATGAAAACAATTACAGGTGGTAAAGTGGATAAAATCTTCTTTAACATTGGAGATAGTGTTACTAAAAATGCCGTACTTCTTAAAATAAACTCGGATAAAATAGAGAACAAATTAAAAGAGATAGAAATAGCATTAAAAGAGATAAAAGTTAACAGGGAAAAGCTTTTGTTAAGAAAAAAGATATTTAAAGAAAAAATATCCTACCTTAAAAAACAGTACGAAAGGCTCCATAGGTTAAACCTAAAAAAAGCAGTTTCAGGAGAAAATCTCGAAAGGGCAAAGCTTTCTCTGGATGAAGCAATATCTTCGGGTGAAGATATTGAAAAATCATTAACTCTTTTAGCTTTAAATGAAAAAAAGCTTGTTAATCAAAGAGAATATCTTAATATTGAATTAAGGAATTTTATTATAAAATCCCCTGTAACCGGAGAAATTTTGGATAAATTTGTATCCCAAGGTGAAAATGTTTTTCCCGGAACATCGGTCTTTGATATTTATGATAGAAACAGTATTTATATAGAAGTCTTTCTTGAAGAGGGCGAAATCGGGAATTTAAAAGTAAATGAGAGTGTAAAGATAACAATTGATGGTGTTGAAAAAAATCTTAAAGGCAAAATTTTCTATTTTGGTAAAAAAGCTGAGTTTTCTCCAAAATACATTATTTCCGAAAAAGAGAGAAAAGAACTTCTCTACCTTGTAAAAATAAAACCGACAAACTTTATTAATTTCTATAAAATCGGTATGCCTGTAACAGTAGAAATCGAGAAATGATTGAAGTAAACAATCTTTATAAAAGCTTTGGCTCAATAAATGTATTAAAAAATCTTTCCTTTAAGATTAAAGAGGGAAAAATTACAATCTTTGCTGGAGCGGACGGAGCAGGAAAAACAACACTTTTTAAAATTTTAATTGGCTTAATAAAAAAAGATAAAGGGGAAATATTGCTCAATGGTGAATATGCTGGAGAGAACAGTGATAAGATAAGAGAGATAGCAGGATATATGCCTGAGAAATTTTCCCTTTACGAAGATCTTACAGTAGAAGAAAATTTGAATTTTTTTGGAGAAATCTATGGAGTTGAAAAGAAAAGGATAGAAAAGATGAAATCCACCCTTCTTAATAAAACAGGAATGACAGAGTTCAAGAATAGAAAAGCGGGAGCTCTTTCCGGAGGGATGAAACAAAAACTTTCCCTTTCAACAATACTTTTGTCTTCTCCCACTTTAATTATCTTAGATGAGCCAACCACAGGGGTTGACCCTCTTTCCCGAATAGAATTTTTCAATATAATCGAAGACTTGAGAGATGAAGGAAGAACAATTCTTATCTCAACCCCTTATCTTGATGAAGCAGAAAAGGGAGATTATGTGGTTTTTTTGAAAAACGGGCAAATTTTAAAACAGCAGGAACTTAAAAGATTAAAAGAAAATTTTAAACCAAAACTTTTCAGATTAAAGGTTTCTGAAGATGTATTTAAGATAATGGAAGAACTTGAAAGCAAGGGAGAGATTAAAGACAGGTTCTATTTGCGGGGAAGATATGTTCACTATCTTCACACAGGGGGAAAGGATTATTCCCTTGAAATTCCCTATACGGGAAAAGAGGAAATAAGTCCTAAACTTGAAGATATATATATGTTTTACGAAAGATTATACGACACCCAAAAAGAGGAGAAGTATGAATAGAGAAGATATTGTTGAGGTTGTAAATCTTACGAAAAAATTCGGTGATTTTATTGCTGTAAAGGGCATAAACTTTAAAATAAAAAGGGGTGAGATCCTTGCCCTTTTGGGCCCAAATGGGGCGGGAAAGACCACAACCATAAAAATGATAACAGGCCTTTTGAGAGTAAGCTCGGGCAAAATCCTGTTAAAGGGGGAGGATATAACTGAAAATAGCAATAGGATAAAGAAGATATCAGGATATATGTCTCAAAAATTTTCCCTCTATCCCCTATTAACAGCTCTTGAAAATATAGAATTTTTCGGAGGAATTTCCGGTTTGAAAAGAAAGGAAATCAGGGAAATTAAAAATAGGATAAAAAAAATGATTCCAGATGAATTTTTAAAAATAAAGGTTGATTCTCTTCCTCCCGGTGTTAAGCAAAAGATAGCTCTTTTTGCAGCTCTTATTTCCAATCCAGAAATTTTATTTCTGGATGAGCCTACATCGGGAGTTGACCCTGAGGTGAGAAGGAATTTCTGGTTTGAAATTTACAAATTAAGAGAAGCCGGTAAAACAATCTTGGTAAGTACACACAATCTCGATGAAGTGGAATTTGCCGACAGAGTTATAATTTTGCACAAAGGAGAGATAATTTTGGAGGGAGAGCCTGAAGAGCTCTTAGTTAAATACAATAAGGAAAATTTTGAAGAAATTTTCAGAGAGGTAATAGTTTAAATGAGAAGATTAAAAGCTGTTATAAAAAAGGAATTTTTACACATTCTCAGGGATCCCAAAAGTCTTACGATTGTTTTTATAATGCCTGTAATTATGGTTTTTATTTACGGATATGCCATATCCTATGACTTAAAAAAGATAGATGCTGCGATAATAGATTATTCCGATTCAAGATATTCAAAAGATTTAATCAAACTTTTTCAAAATAACAAATATTTTAAGCTAATCAATTTAAGAGGAGAAAAAAATCCAATTGAAAAAGCGGAAAAACTCTTGCAAGGGGGAAACATAAAGGAGATAATAATCATCCCACCTGATTTTTCAAAAAAAATCGCAAAAGGAGAAAAAGGAGAGATAGGTTTAACCATAGATGGAAGTGATGCCAACACAGCAAATATTGTATATCAGTATAGTGAAAGGATAATAAAAACTTATACTCTTTTGCTTCAAAGGGAATTTGTTCCATATGCAGTAAAAACAAAAGTTTACTTTAATCCTGAGCTAAAAAGCTCTTACTTCTTTGTCCCGGGTCTTATTGCCATTCTTCTTCTTATGGTTTCAGCTCTCCTCACCTCTTTAAGCATTGCAAGAGAAAAGGAGTCAGGCTCTCTCGAACTTATATTTGTATCACCACTTAAATCAGCAGAAATAATATTAGGAAAGACAATTCCTTATGTGTTTATCGCTCTTTCCGAAGGAGTAACAATTCTTTTGTTTGCCTATTTTTGGTTTAAGATTCCTATACGGGGAAATCTTCTCTCTCTAACCTTTTTTTCCCTTTTATACATAATAGCCGGCCTTTCTCTCGGAATCTTTATCTCCACTTTAGCTGAAGACCAGAGGACTGCAATGTTAGGTTCATTGATATTAACAATGTTGCCTTCAATTATGCTTTCAGGATTTATCTTTCCAATAAAATCACTCTCAAAGACATTACAAGCTTTCACCTATATTGTTCCTGCAACATACTATCTAAAAATCATAAGAGGTATGGTGCTTAAAGGGGCCAGTATAAAAAGCTTTATAATTGAGGGGACTATTCTTGCTGGAATAAGTATTTTTCTTTTACTTGTTTCAACAATAAAATTTTCAAAAGAAAGGAGCAAATCAAAATGAGAATTTTTTACCTTATGAAAAAAGAGATAATAGAAATATTAAGACAAAAACAGATGATTTTTATGATAGTAGTCTCACCTATCTTTGAACTTATTTTATTCGGTTATATTGCAACAACAGATATTAAAAACCTACCGGTAGAAATTATAAATGTCTCAAGTAATAAATATGCAGTTGAAATAATAAACAGAATTAAAAGCTCCCCTCTTTTTGTGGTAAAAAAGGTAAGCTCAAGGTATGATAACCCAATTGAAAAGATGAAAGAGGGAAAGATAAGAGCAGCAATACTGTTCAGAAATTCCTTTGACAAAAAAAGAAATCCCCTTGGTTTTCCTGAGATTGAGATTTTAATGGATGGAGTTGATTCAAACTCCTCCCTTATTGCCGCTGGTTATTTCAATGGGATAATTACCAATTATCTTACGGAAACAATGGAGAAAAGAGGAGTAAAATTTCCTATAAAAAGCAAAGCTCTTATAAGGTATAATCCTGAGCTGAAAAGTATCAATTATATGGGCCCTGCAATTGTTGCTATGCTCCTTACTGTGATTGCAATTTTCCTTACTTCAAGTTCACTCGTAAGAGAGAAAGAACAACAGACTATGGATACTCTCAGGATTTCAAGATTAAGCCCCATTGAAATATACTTAGGAAAGGCTCTTCCAATGTTATTAATAGGAATTTTGGAGATGTTCATGGGTGTGGTTTTTGTTGTTTTATGGTTCGGAATCCCGATGAAAGGAAATATACTCCAACTTTTGTTTGCTTCAATGATCTATCTTACAGCAATTTTATCAATTGCCCTTTTAATTTCAACTTTCACTAAAACACAGCAAGAATCCATGTTTTTTGCATGGTTTTCAATGATAACCTTTATTTTGCTTTCTGGCCTTTTCACCCCGATAGAAAACATCCCGATAGGATTAAGATGGATAACATATGTAAATCCACTTCAATATTTGATAAAAATTATAAGAGAAATATTTTTAAAGGGTAATGGAGCGGAGTTTTTCTACAAAGACCTTATTGTGCTTTTTACAATGGGAGTAATTACACTAACCATTTCATTATCAATATTCAAAAAAACAATGTCAAGGTAAAGAAAAAATTAACTTAACATTTCATTTGCTCTGTCGTATAATCTTTACTATGTATCTTTCTTATTCGAACATTAATAAAAAGGAGGTATGATGAAAAATAATAAGCGCAAACCGACTTTTGCTGTTTTAACCGCATTTTTATTTTTAATCACTTTAACAAATCTTTTTTCAGCAAGTAAAATCACAACGCCAAAAGAGTATTTTGGATTTACCCC
>CAZWJH010000004.1:0-24411 GCA_964634755.1 uncultured Clostridia bacterium | reverse complement strand
ATGCACTCAGGAGAAGTTGGTCCCTCTCAGGCAGCTCCTTTGATAGTTTACAAATTAATAACTTCGACAGATCCAAAAACATTAAATATTCTAAAAAATGTTGTTTATGCAATGGTTCCATGCCACAATCCGGATGGCATGGACATGGTAGTAAATCATTTCAGAAAATACAAGGGGACAAAATACGAAGGCTCTTCAATGCCCGGTGTTTACCACAAATATGTAGGTCATGATAATAACAGAGATTTTGTCTCTTTAACCCAGAAGGATACAAAAGCAATCGCAAGGATCTCAAACAAGGATTGGTTCCCTCAGGTAATGGTGGAAAAACATCAAATGGGCTCCACTACTGCAAGATATTTTGTTCCACCCTTCCATGATCCAATATCTGAGAATATTGATGCAGGTATCTGGGATTGGATAGGAGTATTTGGCTCAAATCTTTTAAAAGATATGACAAAAGATGGGTGTGCAGGAGTATCCCAGCATTATCTTTTTGATGATTATTGGCCCGGTTCAACTGAAACAGCTCTGTGGAAAAATGTTATTGCAATGCTCACCGAAGCTGCAAGTGCTAAATATGCAACACCTATCTATGTAGAGCCAACTGAGCTTAATGCCCATGGGAAAGGCCTTTCTGAGTACAAAAAAAGTGTAAATATGCCTCTCCCATGGAAGGGAGGATGGTGGAGATTATCAGATATAGTAAAATATGAGATCTCTTCCACATATTCCATCCTAAAAACCGCAGCCTTACATAAGGAAGAAATACTTAAATTTAGAAATGATATGTGTAAAAATGAAGTAAAACTTGGCAAAACCACCCCTCCCTATTACTACATCTTTCCCAAAAAACAGCATGATTTAAGTGAATTTGTAAATTTGGTCAATCTTCTGGACGAGCATGGAGTGAATGTTTATAAATTAAGCAAAGATATTGTTTATAAAAATAAAATTTATGAAAAGGGCGATATAGTGGTACCGCTGGCGCAACCATTTAGAGCATTTATAAAAGAGGTTATGGAAAAACAGAATTATCCCGTAAGGCACTACACCCCTGGCGGAGAAATTATAAAACCTTATGATATAACCTCCTGGTCACTTCCTCTTCACAGAGGGGTAAAATCTTATGAAATTAATTACAAAATTCCGGAGCTTGAAAAATCAATTATTCGAGTAAAAATACCTTTTACACTAAAAACAGTAATACCACAAAACTATAAACTTACTCTTTTCCCGGTAAATAACAACGAAAGTTTCAAGGCAATGTTCCTTGCCAAAAAGACGGGATTAAAAGTTCTCAGGTTAACCAAGTGTCTTAAGATTGATGATAAACATTTTTGTAAAGGAAGCTTTATAATAAAAGCCCCTGTATCAAAACTTCAAATAGTTCTGAAAGAATTGGAAGTTTCTCCGGTCTTTATTGATAAAGATATTAAATATTCAGCTTCGGAAGTAAAGCTTCCGAGAATTGCTCTTGTTGAAACATTCTTTCATGATATGGATACAGGATGGACAAGATTTATTTTTGACACATACCACATTCCTTATAAAGTATTACATCCGGGAGATTTTGCAAAAACCGAGCTTGAAAAAGAATTTGATATGATTATATTCCCCGATGCAAGCAGCCAGATTCTTTTGTCAGGTAAATACGGAGGAGAAGGGCATTATTTCATACCAAGCTATCCTCCCCAATATACAAAAGGGATAGGAAAGAAAGGACTTTCAAAAATAGCAAAATTCATAAATGATGGCGGAACAGTTCTTTCGTGGGGACAGTCAACAAAGCTTTTCATGTCAATGCTAAGTTTTAAAGATAAAAAAGGCCATTTGGAACAATTTAATTTGCCGGTTTCTGATATATCTCAAAGACTTAGAAAGGCAGGTCTTTATTGTCCCGGTTCTCTCGTAAAGATAAGATTTATTAAGAATACCCCACTTACCTATGGAATGGAAAAAGAAATCGGTATTTTTTTCAGAGGTAGACCCGTCTTTGCTACAAGAATACCAAACTTTGACATGGATAGAAAAGTAATTGCCGCATTTCCTGAAAATGGTAATTTTCTTATGAGCGGATATTGTGAAAACTGTAAATTACTAAACAATAAAGCAATATTAGTCTGGCTAAAAAAGAATAGGGGACAGCTTATCTTGTTAGGATTCAATCCACAATTTAGAGCATCAACTCCTGTCTCTTATAAATTAATATTTAACTCAATATTAATGACGAAGTAGGATAGAAGCTTGACAAGAGGTTTTAGGAAAGGTATTATTTTATATAACCCTCGAGCCGGGATTCCTAAGTCCGGAAAGATACGGAATACGGCCAACGGGCATGGGAGGAAACTCCCATACCTCCCACACTTGGAAAGAGAGGAAAATAAAGTATGGAGGTAAAAATGGAAGTAACTTTTTGGAAAAAGCTTTTAAGGGTAAATCTTTCCGATGGGAGTGTGAAAACAGAGGAAATCCCAGAAGAGCTTTTCAAACTTTATCTTGGAGGAAGAGGACTTGCTACTTATTATTTTGTCAAAGAGGTATCTCCTAACATTGACGAGCTTTCAGCTGAAAACAAATTGATATTTGCCACAGGTCCTCTCACAGGAACACCTGCGCCCACAGGCGGAAGGTATATGGTTGTAACAAAAGGACCTCTTACTGGAACAATTGCATCATCAAACTCTGGAGGTGATTTTGGTGCTGAGCTAAAACATGCGGGTTATGATATGCTTATTGTTGAAGGAAAATCCGAAATACCGGTTTATCTTGCAATTAAAGATAACAGTGTTGAAATCAAACCAGCAGAGCATTTATGGGGGAAAAACACACATGAGACAACTGTTATTCTTGTGGATGAATTCGGAGAGAGAAGAGCAAAAGTCGCTTGTATTGGTCCTGCGGGAGAAAAGCTTGTACGCTTTTCATGTGTCATTAATGATAAGCACAGAGCTGCGGGAAGAACGGGAGTCGGAGCTGTTATGGGCTCCAAAAACCTTAAGGCCATAATAGTTAAAGGGTCCAAAAAACCCCCGAAAATCTCTGATTTTATGGGTGTTATAAAGGATAAGGTTGAAATCTTAAGAAAGGATGCGATTACCGGAGAGGGGCTTCCGAAATTAGGAACAAAGGTTCTTGACTCAATTATTAATCAGAACGGACTTTATCCGACAAAGAATTTCCAGTTTGGAACCTTTGACAAAACAAATGAGGTAAACGGTGAAGCATTGATTGAAAAAGGTTATCTTGTGAACACATCCGCATGCTATGCTTGCCCCATAGGATGCGGAAGAGTGACAAAACTTCCTTCGGGGCTTGAAGGTGAAGGCCCTGAGTATGAGACAGGATGGGCATTTGGTGCGGATTGTAATGTAAGTGATTTGAATGCAATAATTCAGGCAAATTTTCTCTGCAATGAATTAGGGCTTGATACAATCTCCACAGGAACAACAATAGCAGCGGCAATGGAACTATATGAAAAAGGTTATATTTCCAAGGAAGAGCTAAAAGGTGGACCCGAGCTCAGATTCGGAAGCTCGGAAGCAATAGTTTATTATACAAGAGCAATAGGATTAAGGGAAGGTTTCGGAGATAAGCTTGCCGAAGGTTCTTTTAGACTTGCATCCTCATACGGACATCCTGGAATTTCAATGTCAGTTAAAAAGCAGGAGCTTCCGGCTTATGATCCGAGAGGTGCTCAGGGACATGGGCTTGAGTACGCCACATCCAACAGAGGAGGATGTCATGTGAGAGGATACATGATTTCTCCTGAGATATTGGGAGTGCCTGAAAAACTTGATACTCAGAAGATAGAAGGAAAGGCTCAGTGGGTTAAGATTTTTCAGGATCTTACGGCAATTATTGATGCCTCAGGACTCTGTCTTTTCAGCTCTTTTGCTCTCGGAGCTGATGATTACAGAGAATTGGTAAACAGCGCAACAGGATTTAATTATACGACAGAGGAGCTAATGACTGTCGGTGAAAGGATATGGAATCTTGAAAGATACTTTAACTATAAAGCCGGCATAGGTCCCGAGACAGATACTCTACCGGAAAGATTGCTCAAGGAGCCACTTCCCGATGGTCCTCAAAAGGGAGCTGTCGTCCACCTTGATAAACTTCTTCCTGAATATTATAAAGTACGAGGATGGAATGAGGACGGAACAATTCCAAAAGAAAAGTATAAGGAGCTTGGAATAGAGTTTGAATAAAAGAGAACCGGGAGGAGAAAACTTTTCTCCTCCCTATCAGTATAAAATTAAATTTTTCACTCTATTTAAACTTTACTTTAAAAGGGATTTTTTAGTAATTGAAAGCGAAAGGGCACCTCTTAAATTGTTTGAATTAATTGAAAAAGGGAGTGAAATTTTAGGAAAGAGTTTAAAAGAAAAACTTATTTCAAAAGGAAAACTTAAAAGAGGAGCTATTATTTTAATAAAGGGGAAAAATGTACTTCATTTGAAAGAACTTGAAACTGAAATTTATCCTGAGGATGATATCGTATTTTTCCCTCCCGGAGGCGGGGGATAATGAAGAGTTTTTTTGAAAGACAGATTCCTGTTATAGGTGATAAATGCCAAAATAAACTTAAAGATTCAACAGTTTTAGTTGCCGGTGTGGGGGGTATCGGTACATCAGTCTCTGAACTACTGGTAAGATACGGAGTAGGTAAACTCTATCTTACGGACAACGGAATTGTGGATGAGCCTGATTTGAACAGACAAATTTTATATACGGCAGATGATCTTGGTAAGAAAAAGGTTTTTGTGGCAAGAGAAAAGCTTTTAAAAATCACGAGAGAAACAGAGATTATTGCAAATTATACGGAAATTGATGAAAATTTCATAATTCCACCCGATATTGATATTGCAGTAGACTGCCTTGATAATTTTAAAACCCGCTATTTATTGGATGATATTTTGGCTAAAGAAAGTATTCCTCTTGTTCATGCGGGAATAGAATCATTTTTCATTCAATTAACAACAATCGACAGAAAGAAAATAAAAAAATTAAAGGATGTTTTTCCAAATGCAATTGACAAAAAGAATATTCCGGTACTTTCGTCAACAGCATCGGTTGCGGGTGCAATTGAGGCTCTTGAAGTCATAAAAGTTTTGTGCGGAATGGAAGAAAATTTGTCAGGTAAGCTTTTAATAATTGATCTAAAAGATTATGAATTTGAAATTATAAGGCTTGTTTAATAATGAAATTTAATCTATTAAATTCTGAAATAAATATTAAAGAAAAAGCAGATATAAGAAAGCTTTACATAGAGCTTACAACACACTGCAATTTTGATTGTGAAATGTGTTTCAGACAGAGTTTCCGAGAAAAATTCGGGAGCATGAAGTATGAACTTTTTCAAAAAATTCTCAATGATATGAAGGAATTTCCTGATCTCAGATGGGTTGTTTTGGGAGGAATAGGAGAGCCAATGGTTTACAAACATTTCAAAGATGCTGTAATAGAGCTAAAAAACAGAGGGTACAGAATTATCATAACTTCCAATGGCTCTTTGATTAATGATTCTATGATGGATTTTTTAATAAGTGCTGAGGTGGATAAAATAAATATATCAGCGGAAGACAGTAAGATAGGTCACCCTTTTTTCAAAAAAACTCTTGAACTAATAAAAACTTTTAATAATAAAGTAAAAGATGCCGGAAGAGAATATCCTAAAATAGGAGTGGAATATGCGCTCGGGAAAGAAAGCATAAAAAGGATTGAGGACACAACGAAGGAAATTATTGAAGCCGGGGTTAGTGATATAATTTTTACAAATATTGTACCCACCACAAAAAAGGTATGTGATTCAACACTATACAATAAAAGGAAGTATGAAAATTTTGACCTTTATCTTAATAAACTTATTGTTGCTCAAATTTATGCAATAATTTCAAAGTTTAAACCGAGAATAGAAAGGCACTGTGATTTTATAGAAAACAATGCTACTGTTATAAGATGGGATGGGGAGGTTTCTCCCTGCTATAGGCTACTTCACAATTATACTGAAATTGTTTTCGGAAAGGAGAAGAGAGTTGAGGCTCACAGCTTCGGGAATGTAAAAAACCAAAGCTTGTACGATATCTGGAATAGCAAAGATTATATGATTTTCAGGTTTGAAGTTAAAAATTCTCTTTTCCCATCCTGCACTGATTGTGAATTCAGAGACAGTTGTTTTTTTATTAATTCAACCGAAGAGGATTGTTGGGGGAACTCTCCCACATGTGCCGATTGTTTATGGTGGCATAGAATTGCTATTTGTAGTTAGTTTTCAGAAAATATTCGCTTGTTGTTACCCGAAAACTCAACTAAAAACCCGAAACTTAAAGCTCCCAAGCTTTCTTTGTATTATCCTAAAATAGCTTGCTAAAGATTCTTTGAAGTGAATCCTCTTAGATACTATAATTAATCTATGCCTTATTTGGAAATAAGAGAGATCGAAAAGAGTTATATAAATACGCCTGTTTTAAAAAACATATCCTTTTCAATTCCCGAAAAATCAATTACAGGGGTAATAGGACCAAATGGTGCGGGAAAATTGACCCTTTTCAGGATAATTTCAGGTTTTGAATTTCCGGACAGAGGAGAGATTATAATAAATCAGAAAGTATTAAAAAATTTCAGAGAGAGAAAAAAATACATTTCATTTATGCTTGAGGAATTAAAACTTTATCCTGAATACTATGTGGTGGAATTTTTGAGATTTTTTAACAGAGCAAACGGATTTACCGATAATGAACTTTTGGAGGCATTATCATTGAAGAGCGTTTTTCATAAAAAGATTAAACATCTTTCGAAAGGATGGCACCAGAGGCTAAAACTTTATACTGCTCTATCAACCCAAAAACCATTTATTATCCTTGATGAGCCTTTTGATGGGTTTGATCCACTACAAATGAAAGGAATAATAGAGATAATAAAAAAGAGGAATGAACTCGGATTCTCATTTATACTTTCAATTCATTAATTGGCTGATGCTCAGAAGATATGCAATTATTATATATTAATAGATAATGGTTCAATTGTTGCAAAGGGTAATCTGTCGGAATTAAAGGAAAACTACGACTGCAAAAGTAATAATCTGGAGACTATATTTTTAAAAGCCTTGGAAAAATGAAAAAACTGCTTGTTTTAAAGGAAGCAAAAGATATTTTCAAAAGTCTTTTAATTTACTTTTTAATTCTATTCTCTGTTATTGTTTATAGCTTTTATTCGGCAGTGGATCTTTACTCAAAGGCAAGTGCTGCAGCAATTAACAATCCCCTTTACGCTGCAGGGTTTGAGCCTGTCCCAGGAGTCTTTGTCCCGACTTTCGGAGGACTCTTTATTGTATTTTCACTGATTGCTCCGTTTATCCTAATTAGATTAATAGGAGATGAAAAATCTAACAATACTATCTATCTTTTGCCTCAGTTACCCTTTTCATTAAAGGAAATCTTTGTTTCAAAAATATCAGCAGGTCTTATCTTCATATTTACCTCTCTTGCTGCATTTTTACCCATTTATGTAATCTGGCAATATCTCGGAGAACACCTCCCCTGGAAAGAAATTGTTTTATTAAATTTAGGATATTTTTTATACGGACTTTTTATCCTTTCAGTATCCTTTCTTGCTTCTACTTTATTAGAGACAACTGCTCAAACTTCTATTTTTGCTCTGTCAGTTATAATTCTTTCGTGGTTCTTGAATTTTGGCAAAGAGATGCACATATTTTCCTTCCTAAACAAAATATCAGAATGGACAGTAACAAAACAGCTTAAAGAATTTGAGGAGGGAATTTTTTCCTCTCAAGCGATAATGTATTTCTTTCTTTTGAGTGCCTTTTTTTTTATCATAACCTACCTGTTTTTTGATTTTAACATTAGAAAAAGAGCTATTTCCATTTTTGTAACAATATTATTATTTATCCCCCTTTTTATCTTAAATGCGAATTTTCAATATAAAAAAGACATAAGTGAAAGCGGAAAAAATCCCTTTTCCCAAGGAGAAATAAAATTTTTAAAAAAACTTCAGGTAATAAAAATAAAAGTCTTTCTTGAGCACACAGATGGCAGATTTAAAGATTATTCAAATGATTTTCTAAAAAAACTTAAAATGGTCAAATCTGATGTAAAACTTGAATTCGCAAAAGGGGAAGAGCTAAAAGAGAGTTACAGATTATTCAAATACACTGTTAACGGCAAAACAGACCAAACATATTCAAACAGTGCTCACGAAATATTTATGATTTTACAGAAACTCTCAGGAAAAAAAATAGAAAAATCAAAGGAGAAAAAACAGTTTAAAGGATACCCATTAGTTATTAAAAAAAACTGGAGTCGATTTATGATAGCCATATATTTTCTTATTTTTCCGATGTTAATTTTTTTATTTCAAATAAAAAAACCCAGGAGAAAAAAAGATGAGGTTTAGAACTTTTCTTACTTTGATTATTGTATTTACTCTTTGGGAAGCAACAATAACTCCTCTAAAAAAATTGTTTTTTAATTTTGACAATCAAATCGTGGGAACGGAAGCCAAAGGATTTTCTTCTTTTGTAGGTAAATGGCATATTGATAAGGATAGAGAAAATATTGTTTATGCAGTTGATGGGAGAAAATTGGAGCAAGGACTTTTATCAGAGGGGATAATAAGCAAAGCAAAGGGTTTATACGGAGAAAGATATGCCGAATTTTTGGACAATCTTGAAGCATACAACTATTTTCCGCTTTCAATTTGCACTGAAATCAAAAATTTTAAAGACGGGATAATAAAAGTAAGATTCAAAGGAATCAGCGGAAGAATTGATCAAGCAGCCGGAATAGCATTTAATATTAAAAAGAATGGAGATTACCTTGTCGCAAGGGCTAATCCTCTTGAAAACAATATGGTACTATTTAAAATGGAAAAGGGTAAAAGAAAAGCTGTTCAATGGATAAGAGGGGCGAGAACACTTTCGAGGGTCTGGCATAGACTTAAAGTCGTAATCAAAAGGCGAAACATAAAAGGCTATTTAAACGGGAAACTTTACATAAACTATAATTGGAAAGAATCTATTGATGGTAAAATAGGGCTCTGGTCAAAAGCAGATAGCTATGTTTTCTTTGATGATCTTGAGATAATAAAAGAGAAGTAAGTTTTATAATTTCCTAATTCAAAAGGGATGAGTTATTTTGAGAGTTCTTTTAATTTTTCATAGACTGTTTCAACATGTCCTGCAACTTTAACTTTTTGCCATGTATAAGCAATTTTGCCATCTGGAGAAATCAAATATGTGCTTCTGACTACTCCGTAATATTCTCTTCCATACACTTTCTTTAGCTGCCATGTTCCGTAAGTTTCAAGCACACTATGTTCGGAATCACTTAATAGAGTTATTTTAAGCTCTTTTTTCTCAATAAAGTTTCTATGACTTTTTGTTGAATCAGGACTTACCCCCAAAATCACAGCATTCAGTTTTTCAAAATCTCTCTTTCTCTTCGTAAGACCCATTGCCTCTTTTGTACATCCGGAAGTATTATCTTTTGGGTAAAAGTAGAAAATAATCCATTTCCCTTTGAAATTTTTTAAACAAATATCTTCATCCTTCTGATTTTTAAGACAAAACTCAGGGGCTTTCTCTCCAACTTCCAATTTTTTCTCCATCTTATTCCCCATAATAAATTAACTCACATCCGTCAAGAATAATTTCGCCCTCTTTTATAACATATCTTAAATAATTTTTTGAAGGTTCGTAAAAAATATTTATATAAGAGTCTGTGTCAAAAACAAGAAGATCCATCTTTTTCCCGGGAACAAGGGAACCAACCTCTTTGTCCATTCCTATTGCATAAGCAGCATTGATAGTAGCGGAAGTTATGGCTTCCTCAATTGAAAATCCTTCCAAAAAGACCGCAAGCTTCATTATGAAAAGCATATTATTAATATGGGAACTTCCCGGATTATAGTCAGAGCCAAGAGCAACAATAACTCCCTTTTCAATCATCCTTCTCACAGGTGGTTTTTTATCTTCCCTTAAAAAGAAATACACGCCAGGTAAGATAACAGCAGCCGTTCCACTCCTTGAAAGAGCATCAATTCCAACCTCGGAAATTCTAACCAAATGCTCTGCGGATCTCGCTCCGTACTCTGCTGCAAGTTCGGCTCCCCCAAGATTTGTAAATTCATCCGCATGAAGTTTAAGCTCAAAACCATTTTCTTTTGCTGCTTTCAGCATTTTTTCTGTCTCTTCCCTATTATAAACTCCGTCTTCAATAAAAGCATCAAAAAATTTGGCAAGGTTCCTTTTTTTTATCTCTGGAATAAATTCACTTATAAGTTTTTCAAGATATTCCTCTCTGTTTGTATCAGGTGGAACATCATGGCCACCCAGATATGTAGAGATTATGTCAAGAGGATGAAGCTCATTTAAAGCTTTTATAGTTTCAAGCTGCTTTATCTCTGTTTTAAGATCGAGGCCATAGCCACTCTTTGCCTCTATCGTTGTAGCGCCCCCTTTTACGGATTCATCAAGCCTTTTCTGAGATATCTTTATAAGCTCACTCAGAGGGATTTCTCTCGTTGCTCTCACAGTTGATTTGATCCCCATCCCCTTTTTTTGAAGTTCCATATACGGTACACCGTCAAGTTTCATTTTAAATTCTTCCGATCTATCTCCTCCGAAGGGAAGATGTGTATGAGAGTCAACAAGTCCCGGCATACATACTTTTCCTGTGGCATCTATTATTTTTGCATTTTCATCAATCTCATAATCTTTTAGCATATCTTCGGTACCAATGAAAACTATTTTTCCTCCGTAAGAGCCAATAAAACCATTTTTTATGATTTTAAGATCTTTCATATCCTCTCCCTTTTTGGGAGAATCGCCAAAAAGAGTGATTAATTGAGAGCAATTTTTAATTAAAAAATCTATTTTCATACTCTCTCCTCCTTTTTTTAAAAAAGGTTAACATACGCGATTTTAAAAATCAAGAATTTTTCTTGAAGCTTCTCTTCCAAAAGATTTACTACCTTACAATAATCATCTAACTTAAAATAAAAAAGTGTACTTTCTTCGAAAAAATTAATAAAGACACAAAATTATTATTAGCACTATTGGTAAAATAATTTTAAAAAGAAGCGGGCGGCATAAGAGCCGCCCCCTTATCTTTCCTTTTAAAATCGGAGGAAAAGGAAAGTTTATTTTCTTATTCGCTTAAATACTTTTTTAATCTTGAAAAATAGAGAGCAAAAGGTCGATATGCAAGATGAGACCATTTTGCAAAGGGAACTTCCAAAACAAGCAGAGGCGTTACAACAGCAAGATGAATTGCAAAAGTCCAATAAGTTGTAAGAGGCATATGAAGGTATTTAAATACATCAACTAATAAACCTGTTAATGTAGTCAAAAATAAAAGGATGATAAACATCCAATCAGTGCCATGGGAATACCTCCATGCTTGAGAACCTTTTTTCTTGAGTCTTCCCAACCCCATGTAAGCTATTCCATACAAAAGTGCAACTGCCGAAAAATACCCTATTATTCTTATTGGATGGAGAAATGGATAAAATCTGTCTGTCTGGAAATACTTTAATAATAGCACTACAAGGATAAAAGCCGAGCCATAGCCATATACGATTATCAAATGGGTAATCCAATAATTCTTTTTCTCACAGAATCTGAATTTTATCTGAGTGAAAAAGTTTAGAGGAAGGATATTAAAAAACTCCTTTACATAAACTTTGAGAGGAATTTTACCCTTTATCTTACCATTTTCAAATATTATGAATCTATACATTCTGTAAATATTTGTAAGTAAGATAGAACTTAAAACTATTAAAATAATTAAATCTCCTATTTCCGTGATATGAACAGGCGCAAAAGTTGCAAGTTTCACTTCGGTTGTAACTATAGGCCCGTGAAATAAATATACAAATAGCAGAGTAAGAAGCATCAGGAAAAAGGTGGCGAGGTATTTGAAAGGTTTTGAAAGATAGATTAAACGAGATAAACCTGTAAAATCATATTGTGTTGTCAAATATCTTCTCAAAGCCATCATAAGGCCACCCGGGTCAGCATCTCTCGGACATGTATCAGAACACTCACCACAATAATAACAAAGCCAAGGATCCAGTGATGAGTTAATGTTTTCTTCCAAACCCAGAACCGTTGCTCTGATCATTTTTCTTGGAAATGAATTTTCCTCTGATGAGAGGGGACAAATAGCAGTACAGTTTCCACAATTATAACAGGCGTTAATATCAAATGCCCCGTACTTTTTTATTTTTTCTGCGAATTCGGAATTAATTTTAACCATCACTTCCTCCCTTTTAGCTCATAATAATAGTAATCATCATCAGATACATCTCCGGTCTCTTCAATATATCCGTATTTTCTGCAAGTCATTACATTATAAGTTACATCAGCAAGGGGAAGCCCCATAATCTCTGCAATCTGAGGTATCGTTTTAGGTCCCGATGAAAGAGCTTTTGCAATTGCTTTTCTTATTTTCATAAATTCTCTCGTCTCTTCAACTTTCTCATCTGAAACATTATGTTTCTTCTTTATGTATTTTAATGTTTTTTCCTTATCCCAGCTCATTAGTTCACCTCCTCTAACATACCATCAATCATTCCGATTATTTCTCTGTTAGTATAACCTTTGATTTCGATTGCTCTTGATTCGCAAACAGGTACACAGGAGCCACAACCTTTGCAGAGAGCTTCATTCAGAACCGCAACTTCCTTTCCGTTAACCATTTTTCTTTCAATAGCATCATATAAACAAACATCTTCACATTTTCCGCACCACTCACATTTTTGAGAATCTATAATAGCTACAATGGGCTCCAATTTAAGCGTTCCGCTGGATAGCAATGAATAGGCTTTCGCGGCTGCCGAGAGGGATGAAAAAACACTTTCCGTCAGGTTTTTCGGTCCCTGACTTGTTCCGGCTATATAAACTCCGTCAATAACAGTTTCAACCGGTCTTAACTTGGGATGTATTTCATTAAAGAAATTATCCCTTCCTACCGGCACTTTGAAAATTTTTTCTATTTCACTGTCTTTTCGCGGAACCATTCCTGTTACAAGAACAACAAGATCCGACTCAATTTCCATCTCTTCTCTTTCGGTAAGCAAATCCTTAATTTTGACAGTTACACCATCAACCGAATTTTCAACCTTAGGAGGCTCACTCTCATCAAACTTGAGATATATGTCTCCCTGCTCGCAGGAATCCCTGTAAAGTATTTCCTGTTTCCCGTAAGTTCTGATATCCCTGAAAAGATGATAAGTCTTTATATCCGGATATTTTCGTTTTAAAAGAAGAGAAGTATGTATTGCAGATGTACAGCAGTATCTTGAACAGTATTTGTTTTCACCATCTTTCTGTCTGCTTCCTACACAATAAATAAAAGCAACTTTTTTCACATCTTTACCCTTCCACTTTAAATTCCCATTGCTCAGTTCCATAAGTCTTCTGAATTGCTGCAAAGTAAAAACTCTCTCATTTTCTTTATATCCGTATTCTCCTTCAGATGGTTCGTAAGGGGAAAAACCTGTCGTTAAAATAACAGCTCCTACTTTAAGAGTAAGCTTTTCTTCCTTTTGATTAAAATCAAAAGCATCAGGGCATAGTTTTTCACATAATCCGCATTTTGTGCAGTTTTCAAGGTCAACTGCTGGTAAGTCAGGGAAAGCGCCCTTGTAAGATTTATAAATCGCTTTTCTCTTTGTTAGGCCGAAATTAAATTCATCGTCAACTTCAACAGGACATCCTTCCTCGATTTTCTCAAATTCATTACATTCTATTCCACTTTTTACATATCGAGGCTTTATTTTTACTGCCAGATTAAAATTACCCACACATCCCGAAAAGGATTCAACTTCGGCTCCTGTAAAAATTTTAATATTATTCCTTCTAATTATTTCATTATAAAGCCTTTCTACCAAAACATCGCCTCTTTCATCTGTCTCGAAAAGCTCTCCCCATTGCGGTATTCTTCCTCCCAAAAAGTGCTCTTTTTCTATTAAATAAACTTCCAAACCTGTGTCAGCAAGCTCAATGGCAGCTCTCATGCCTGATACTCCTCCTCCGATTATAGCAACACTTTCTGTAACCGATATTTCATTTGGAGTTAATGGTACCGCCTCTCTTACCCTTCTTATTCCAGCTCTTACAAGCCTTATAGCTTTTTCAGTTGCTTCTTCGGGTTTGTCAGAATGAGCCCATGAATCCTGCTCTCTTATATTTACCTGAACATATTCGTAAGGATTTAATCCAGCTCTTTCTGCTACACTTCTAAATGTATGAAGGTGAAGTTTCGGTGAACAGGAGGCAACAACAATTCCATCAAGTTTATTTTCAATAATATCGGAAATCATCTCTTTCTGACTTGAATCAGAACAGGCAAATACAGTTGTTTTGGCAAGAATAACTCCTTCTTCCTCTTTTACAGCATCCTTTACTTTGTTTACATTAACATAATCGGAGATATTTCCTCCACAGTAACAGATATATACTCCTATTCTCTCTTTCATTTCAAACTCCTGATATAAGCTGCAACTTCAGCGGAAGCTGCTCCTGCCGAAAGTATTGAGTCAGGAATATCTTTAGGACCTGTTGCAGTTCCCGCAGCGAAAACACCTTTAAGATTTGTTTTGGCAGGGCTTAAAAGAGGATCTATTTGTTTTACATATTTATATTCATCAAGCTCAAGTGTCTCAAACTTAAATAGAGAGGAAACTTCCTCATTTGCGAGCATACCCACTGAAAGAACAACAAGATCATGTTCAGCTTCTTTAACTCCACCCGAACCTTCCATATCATCATACCTTACGATAAGATTTCCTGTTTCCTTTATCTCTTCTATTTTTGCAACCTTACCTTTAACAAATTGGACTCCCATATCCTTTGCCTGTTGATAAAATTCCTCAAAGCCCTTTCCGAAAGCCCTTATATCAATATAATAAATTGTAATATCCGCAAGCGGTAATGCTCCCATTAGTAGCTGGGCCTGCTTAATTGAATACATACAGCAGATTTGAGAACAGATAGGGTTTCCAACTGATACATCTCTTGAGCCTGTACAAAGAACATAAGCAATATTTTCAGGAATTTTACCATCAAGAGGTCTTACAACTGCATTATAAGGCCTTGTCGGTGAAAGTAATCTGTCCATTTCCATTGCATCCATTACATTGGAAAATCTTCCGAATCCATACTGAGGTTTTTTCCTTGCAGGAAAAAGATTAAAACCTGTTGCCAAGACCACTGCTTTTACCTTCAAAGTATAACATTCAGGCTCCTGAGTAAAGTCAATTGCATTTGCCGGACATACTCTTTCACAAACTCCGCAAAGAATGCAATTTTCTATGTCAATTACAGCTGTTTTAGGAATAGCTGTGCTAAACGGAATATAAACAGCTCTTCTTCCAACCAGCCCAAAATTAAACTGATCTTCAACATTCACCGGACAATTTGCTTCACACTCCTGACATCCTGTACAAAGGTCTTCCCTTACATACTTTGGTTTTTTTAATATCTTAATCTTAAACTTTTTATCAATTCTTTCTATACTTGTTACCTCACTATAGCTTAACACTTCAATGTTTTCATGACGCATTGTTTCAGACATCTTAGGCGTCGCAATACAGCTCGAACAATCAAGAGTAGGAAAAACTTTACTTAACAGAACCATCTTCCCCCCAATTGAAGCTTCTTTTTCTATTAGAATTACTTTAAATCCCATATCAGCAAGATTTAATGCTGTTTCCTGCCCGGCAATTCCACCTCCTATTACAAGCACATCATATTCAAGATGAAACATTTTTTCCTCCTAACTCACTTACGTTTTGGGTCAATTTTATTAGAGCTTCGGAAAATTTCTTCATATGATTTACAAAAGATTCAGCACATACGGAACAAACAGCAGCCATTTTAATTCTTGAAGGGTCAATCCCCATTTCTTTTGCTCTTTCCTGGGCTGAAAGAACAATCTTCGCAGTAAGCTGTGAACAATCCTCTCTGTAAGGACAATCAGAACCATCTGCTGCTATGAAAACTCCGTCAAATCCTTTCTTTAAAGCATAGATTATCCAATCCGGATTTATTCCGCTTGAACATGGAACAGTAATTGTATAAACTGTAGGTGGATAATGCATTTTCAAAAGCCCTGCAAGATCTATTCCGGGATCGGATATGCGGTTTGTTGAAAAAACGAGGATTTTGGGGAAAAGCCCCCCCTCCTTTTTCGCCATCATTTCATCTTTTTCATAAAAATTCTCCAGTATCCAGCCTCTTCTATTATTCCTAAAAACTCATGCCCCATTTTGTTTGCCCATTTAGGGATATCTTTAGTTGTTCCCTCATCAGAGGACAAAACTTCCATAACTCCTCCAACAGGGACTTCGGCAAGAGCCCTCTTTGCAGCAAGAAGAGGACCCGGACATGCAGTACCTCTTGCATCAACTGTTTTTGCTACTTCCAAAGTTTTTAATTCTTCATAACTCAGCATATTATTCCTCCTTATAAAATTTTGCTATTAAATTTCATTGTTTAAAAAGATTAAATAAAAAGACTTATATCAGCCTCTTCTGCAGCCGAAATATATTCACCAATCCCTACGATATCATCTGCAATATCAACAAAATCTTCTAACTTTTCTCCTCCCCAGATTTTTCCGGCAAGTCCGCAAATATGGATTCTTACATTTGTAAGCTCTTTCGCTTGTTTAAAAAAGTCAATCCATTTCGGGACTTTTAACCTTTGAAGGGAAGCAAAAAATTTATCTTTTTTGTCCTGAAGCTCGGCCATATGAGTATTTGTGTCAACATTCTCTTTCTTAAAAGCATATGCTCCCATAAGAAGCACATAAACATCAACTTCATAATCCTGTGCAGCAGCTCCACTTAATACCACACCTGCTGCCGTTAGCTTGTCAACACTACCTGAAAAGATAGCCATAACCATTTTTTTTGCCATAATAATCCTCCTTAAAAAATTTTAGATTAATAGTTATATTAATAACTATTAATCTAATATAAATTGATAGTTTCCTAACAAAATAATTAATTCTTATTAAGAAATTTTTAAAAATCCTTGATAATATTATTTTATTGCCGTTTTTATAATGTTTCTCAAAAATCAAATATTCACAACAATCCTTTTCCTTCACACCCATAGTAATATAATTTAACTTATTTTTTTTAATATGTCAATATTTTAACATATTTTAACAAAAAAAGATTTTAAAAAACCAGTTAATATCAAACCTGATACTAATATCAACCCTGTTACTAATATCAACCCTTGACTTAATTAAAAAACTCCTTTATATTTTTTTAATGAATGGGTATGAAAGCTTAAAAATATCGGAGAAAAAAGAATGGGGGGATAATTATTTTTCTCTTTTTTTAAAAAACAAAGAAATAAGTGAAATTGTGCTTCCCGGAAATTTTTTTATGGTAAAAATCCCATCCTTTGAAAAAGGAGCGATTCTTCCCCGTCCCTTTTCGATAGCAAGAGTCTTTAAAGAAAAAGGTTTATTTGAGCTATTCTTTCAGGTGGTCGGAAAAGGGACTGAAGTTTTTTCAAAACTTAACGAAGGACATTCCATTGAAATTTTGGGACCATTAGGTAATAAATTCCCTATAACAACAAACAAAAAAATTATAATGGTTGCCGGAGGAAGGGGGATATCTCCTTTTCTTTATCTTTCCGAAATATTAAAAAGAGAAAAAAAAGATTTTCTTTTAATTTACGGGGGAAAATGCGAAAAAGATATAAAATTTAAATCATACCTTTCAGCATATAATACCCTTTTTGTAACAGAAGATGGTAGTTATGGGAAAAAAGGATTAGTAACAGATTTTTTACCAAAAGGATATTTTACTGTTTTCTCTTGCGGACCAGACATAATGATGAAAAAGGTTTATGAATTTTACAAAGAATCAAGCTCTGAAGTTTTTGTGTCCCTTGAGGAAAGAATGGCTTGTGGAACAGGTGTATGTTACGGTTGCGCAAAAAAGATAAAAAGAGGAGATAAAACAGAAATGGTTAGAGTTTGTCAGGAAGGTCCTGTTTTCAATGCAGAAGAGGTGGTGTGGGATGAGTGAAATAGATTTAACCACAAAGATAGGAAACCTTGAACTTAAAAACCCCATTATTCTTGCATCAGGCACGGCAGGTTACGGATATGAGCTTGAAAGATACCTTGATTTCAATGAGATCGGGGGTTTTGTCTCAAAAGGAATATATTTTAATCCGAGAAAAGGTAATGAATCACCAAGAATTTACGAAACCCCCTGTGGTATGCTCAATGCAATTGGTCTTCAGGGAATAGGAGTAAAAAGATTCAGAGATGAAATTATCCCTTTCTGGGAAAAATATGATACTGTTTTCGGAGTCAATGTAGCAGGAGATACAGAGGATGAGTATGTTAAAGTAGTGGAATACCTTGAAAATGAAAAGAGAGTTGATTTTTTTGAGATAAACCTATCCTGCCCCAATGTTCATGAAGGTGGAAAATCTCCGTCTTGGGATCCTGAAAAAACCTTTTCAATAATCAAAGAAATTAAAAAGATTAGTAAAAAGCATATCATGGCAAAATTATCTCCGAATGTAACTTACATAGAGGAAATTGCTAAAGCAGCCGAAGAGGCAAGAGCGGATAGTATCAGCCTTGTAAATACCTTTGTTGGAATGGCTGTGGATATAAAAACAAAAATACCTCAAATAAAAAATGTTTTCGGTGGGGTTTCGGGGCCTGCCATAAAACCTATGGCACTTGCTTTGGTCTTTAAAGTATCAAAATCAGTTAAAATTCCGATTATAGGAATGGGAGGAATCTCTTCTGCAGAGGATATTCTTGAATTTATAATAACAGGGGCCTCAGCGGTTGAAATTGGCACAGCGACAATTATAGATCCTCAGGCATCTATTAAAATGATTAAGCATCTTAAAGATTTAATGAAATCACTTAACTATAAAAACATTAAGGATTTAATTGGGAATATAAAAATCGGAGGCTAAAATGAGAAAAATTATAATTTTACCAATAATTTTATTGTTTTTTACTTCCTGTATAACAATTTATGCCCCTTCTCCGAGCTATCCAGGAGGACAGCTTTCAAAACAGAAAACAAAAGTAATAAAAAAAAGTTTTGAGTTTTCTCCCGGCTCGCTTTTGAAAATGAATGCGGAAGTAGGAACTTACAAAATAGAGGGAAAGCCTCAAAAAAAGCTTGTTTATAATGGAAAGGTTTCCGCTTCAACTCCTGACTTTTTTTATGATACGGATTTTAGCATAAAAAAAGAAGATGATAAAACATTTGCTCTTAAAGCATCAGTATTTAAAAAAAGCATTAAAGAAGTTGAAATCACAGGAAATATATTTGTGCCATTTGAAACAAATATAAAAGGTATTTTCAAAGAGGCGAAGGTGGATATTACTTCCATAAGAGGAAATATTTCTTTAACATCAAATTATCTTAACTCTACACTTGCAGATGTTTCCGGAAAAGTATCCGTATTCTCAAAAAGTGGCCATGTAAGATTAACAATTCTTGAATGGGATAAATCGGATTCTTTTAGCATTGTCCTTGATGAAGGTGATATTGAATTTTTCGCTCCCAAAGAAGCTAAATTAGATATCATTACGGATACAGGAGATAATAAAGTTACAAAAAAGTATGAATTTAAAAAAGGTAAAACAAGAGTTTATTTAAAAGTTAAAAAAGGTGAGATTTTAATTGATAAAATCTAATGAAAAAAGGTAAGATAAAATTTATTTTAACTTTTGCAATTGGGTTTTTATTTTTTCTTTTTCCTGTAAAATTCCATGGGGAGTGGACAGTATCATTTGATATATTTATAAAATTTTTAAGAAAAAATATTCCTATAACACTCTCCTATTATTCATTTTTTCTTATTATAGTTGGTGTTATTTTGTCTTTTTTTACTTTATTTTCAAAAAAGAGAAACGACAGACTAACATATTTTAAATCATCCTCATTAATAATTTTACTTAGAACCATAGGTCTTATTTTTTCCATTTTCTTCGTACTTAAAATCGGACCTTCAATATTGCTTGAAAAAAGGATATCACATACAATCTGGGATATTTTGGTAGTTTCTGTTGCCACAATCATACCCATCGGAGCAATCTTCATAAATATATTCACAAACTTTGGAGGGCTTGAGTTCATAGGCGTCCTTGCAAGACCATTGATGAGACCTCTTTTCAAAATACCGGGAAGAGGAGCTCTTGATGCAATAACATCATGGGTGGGAAGCTATTCTGTTGCTTTATACTTAACACACAATCTATTTCACAGCGGAAAATATAACAAAAGAGAGGTATTTATTATAGCCACCGCATTTTCAACTGTTAGTATCGGATTTGTGGGAGTTGTTGCATCAACTCTTAAAATCTTAAACTACTTTCCCTACATTTTTGTCGGTTATTTTTTAGGAACAATTTACACGGCTTTCATCATTGTAAGAATTCCTCCGACCTCCAAAGTAAAAGATGAATACATAACAACTCCGGATCCCGAGCGTGAAGTAAAAGCCACAATAAAAGAAGCTTACAGGGTTGCCGTAAAAAAAGCCGAAAAATCAGGGTCTGTTCTTAACATATCATTAAAAGGTTTCTTTGACGGAATGTTTCTGGCTTCTTCAATTATGGGGACAATAGTAGCTGTTGGTACTTTATCACTTTTAATTGCTTACCATACTAAGTTTTTCGATTATCTTGCAATCCCATTTATCCCAATTTACAAACTTTTGAATGTTCCAAATGTAAGGGAAATTTCAATCGCAACAATCATTGAAGTTGCGGAAATGTATTTGCCATCACTTATATGTATAAACACAGCGCTCTTTACAAAACTTTTCGTAGCAATAATGTCAACAACACAGCTTATCTTTTTCTCTTCCGTAGGACCCATGATAATGGATATGTTCAAAGATGTTCCCATAAAATTTTCCCATCTTTTAATTCTTTTTCTTGAAAGAACCCTGCTCTTAATCCCTTTCACTTATATTTATGTGAAATTAGTTATGGCTCTCATAGCATAATAAACCCTTAAAAATTCATCTCAAAATAGGCAAAAGCTCTGAATTAAGATATTCTTTCAAAAAAGATAATACTTCCGAAGCACAAATAGGGATATCCTCCCCTATTTCCTTTTTAATCTCCTCTGTGTCAAGAATCAATTCTCCTTTATCGGTTTTTATTTTAAATAATATGTCAAAATCTTCAGCTGAAATTATGATTGTTAAAATTGTATCCTTAAGATTACCGAGGGGAGGCAAATCAATATGGGATTTTTTGAATTTTGCAAACACCTCTGTCCCTTTGCCCGGAGAGCTTTTTATTCTAAAATCCCCGTCACAATGGAGAGCAGTCTCCTTTAAAAGGGGAACTCCAAGTCCCACTTTTTTCTCTTTTTTTGTCGAATAAAAAGGGTCCTCAACTTTTCTTATCGTTTTCTCATCCATACCAGAACCATCATCTTTCACACTAATAATCAGTTCATCCTCTTTTTCAGAATCTTTGATAAAAACCTCAATTTTTTTTGCCCCTGCTCTTATTGAATTCTGAACAAGGTCTAAAATATGATAAGATAATTCTTCCATCATCTTCTTATCACCCTGTATTTACCATCCTTTGCCGCTTTATAAATTTGTTTAAGACTGATTTCACTTAGTTCATACTCTGTATATGCTCTTCCGATATCTTCAGGGTAGTGAGCATCAGAGTTTGAAATAAGGGAATAACTTTTTAAAAAAGGATAAAATTTGAATATTTCTTCCAAGTCAGCATTATAGGAAATTTCCATAACACTATCTTTTAAAATATCCGGAACCTTATACAAGTTTGTTAGGAGCCCGTATCTTTCCCTCTCAACATGTGAAGGAATTACAAACCCTCCGTACTTTAAAACAAGTTCAACAAGTTCCTCTATGGAAAGCTCCAATGAATTTGAAAGGAGCTTTCTCTCCTCTCCTATAACATTCTCATTTTTGTCAACTATAATCTGATCCCCGAAATAATCCGGGTCATTTTCAATATTAGGAAGATGGGGATAAATTTCCGAGTAAAAATCTTCTATCTTATTCCAATCTTCAAACAATGTTAAAATATGTACCTCTTCAACTGTTTGAGCTTCCATCCCGTAAAAAACCTTAATACCCTCTTTCTCTCCAAACTCCTTTACCCCCGGTGCATTGTAAATTGAGTTGTGATCACTTATTGCTATTGCATTAAGATTTAAAGCCTTTGCTTTAAAAATTATATTTTCTGGTGACATATCAAATGAGCCGCAAGGTGAGAGGACAGTATGAATATGAAGATCAGCCTTTATTAACATTTGAAACTATAATATAGAATTTTTCTTTTTTCAATTTTTGGGGGGAGTTTAAACTTTTGTTGAATATAAGAAAAAAATAATATATATTTTATCAATGAAGAGCTTTTCTGAGTTAAAATTATCAATAATAATAGTAAATTTTAATTCGGGAGAATATCTATCCAAAACAGTAAATTCAATCTTGGAAAATTACAAAAGGGATGATTTTGAGATAATTATAGTTGATAATAATTCCACGGATGATTCCCTTAAAAGAATAGATAAAAACGAAAAAATCAAAATAATAAAGTTAGACAAAAACATTGGCTTTGGAGCCGCAAACAACATAGGAGCGAAGAAAGCTCAGGGTAAATATTTATTTATTTTGAATAATGATACCCTTATAAATAAAGAAACAATACCAAGGTTAATGGATTTTTACGAAAATTCCGAATACGGGGCTGTTGGTCCGTTGGTCCTTTATCCTGACAAAAGCTTTCAAATTTCCTTTGGAACTGACCTTAATCTCTTTTCAGAGTTTATCCTCAAATACATTTACGAGCCGTATTACAAGCTATTATATAAACTGAAAAAAGGGAAGATTTCCCGCAAAGTTGATTGGCTTAGCGGAGTCTGTTTTTTGATAGAAAAAGAGATTTATCAAAAAATCGGAGGATTTGATGAAATATTTTTTATCTATCTTGAAGATTGCGATTTTTTCAGAAGATTGAGAGGAATGGGATACACTCCTTATTATTATACCGAAGCTTCAATTATACACTTTAAAGGAAAATCAACGGAAAAGGTTTTATCATTCGTATATCCTCTAAATAAAAAAAGTCAACTTTTTTATTATTGTAAATACAACAAAAAAAGTTTGCCTTTATTAAAATTTTATCTTTTGTCAAAATTAAAAATAAAGCTCATTTTTTCCGGAGATAAAAAAAATATAAAAGATACCATAAAAACAATAAGGGAGTTTAAGTGTGAAGATAGTGTTTGATATAAGGAAAATAGATGATTATGGAATCGGAACATACATTAAAAATATTTTCGGAGGATTAATAAAATCCGGAAATTTTGACTACAAAATCATATCTCTCAAAGGGAAAATCCGGAATATATCGGACACAAAAAACACAATAAAAGTTGATTCAAAAAATTATACGATCACAGAGCATTTTGAAATCCCCTCCAAATTAAAAAATCTTAAAGATTATTACTACTTTTCGCCTCACTATGTTTTCCCCTATTTTATTAAAAACAGATTCTTCATAACAATTCACGATATAATCCACTTTAAATTTTCAAAACTTTTTCCATTTTACAAGGTTGAGCTTGCAAAACTTTTTATAAAAAAAGCCAAAAGAGAAGCTGAGATTATTTTTACAGTTTCAAATACCACTAAAAAAGATTTGATAAATTATTTTGGATTCAGAAAAGAAAAAATAAAGGTTATTTACAATGGGATAGATGAAATTTTCTTTAAAACAGAAAAGAAGTATAATAAAACAGATTTTCCATACATTCTTTACATCGGAAATACAACTCCCCACAAAAACCTCAAAACTCTTTTGTATTCATTCCTGATTTTTTCAAAAAGAGTCAAGGATATTAAACTTATGCTCGTAGGAATAAGAGATAAAAGGGGGATTCTCAATTTCATAAAAAAATACAAGCTTGAAAACAGAATAATTATCAAATCATTTTTACCATTTAAGGAATTAATCCCCGTAATTGACAATTCCCTTTTCTTTGTATTTCCTTCACTCTATGAAGGATTCGGACTTCCTCCTCTGGAAGTTATGGCAAGAGGAAAAGCTGTGATTAGCAGTATAGGCGGAAGTTTACCGGAAGTTTTGGGTGATAATGCCTTATTTTTTAACCCTTACTCAGAGGAGGAGCTTTCTGATAAAATGTATCTTTTGGCTGAAAACCCTGAACTCAGGATAGATTTTGAAAAAAAAGCTTTAAACCATTCTAAAAAATTCAAATGGGACAAATTTGTCCAAACTTATGTTAAAATTCTTGAGGATTATAATTAAGGAGTCAACTATAAGGAATGAAAGAGCGGGTTGAATTTTTGATTTTTAG
>CAZWJH010000003.1:0-68646 GCA_964634755.1 uncultured Clostridia bacterium | reverse complement strand
TATTATATATTTTATTAACATAAAATATAATAAACTAATTTATCGTAGGAGGATATAAATGGGTGAAGAAGAAAAAATTGATCTTGATGAAAAAGGAGGTAAAAAAGGTTCTCCCATAATGTTGATTTTAATAGTTGCATTAGTGTCTGCTGGGATTACCCTTGCTGTTGTTAAATTTGTTCTAACCCCCAAAGCACCTGTTGAACAGACAGAAAAAGCCAATACTGAGAAAAAAGTAGAAGAAAAAGCCGCGACGGATACAGGGAAGGAAGTTAAAACAGGAGAGAATAATTCTACAAATGATGCTGTCGATCTTGCCACTGAGGATACAGGTGAATCCGCAAGGGGTGTTTTATCTTTGAATGAGTTTATAGTTAATCTTAATGATCCGATTGGAAGAAGGTATCTTAAGATTAATATGAAACTTGAACTTGCCAAAAAAGAATATGAAGACAAAATCAGATCCGATGAGCTTTTAATTCCTCAGATAAGGGATGTTATTTTTCTTATCATAAGCTCAAAATCTTATGATGATTTAAGAACTGTTTCAGGAAAGCTCACTTTAAAGCAGGAAATTATATCAAAGGTAAATGAGGTGCTCAGTAAAAAATTTGGTGAGGATATTGTAATTAATTGCTTTTTTACTGATTTTGTAATTCAATGATAAAGGTAGAAACTAAAGAAAAAAAGATTGAGGATTTTCCCGCCTTTAAAAAGATAGTTGAGGAATGGGAAGATTTCCTTGATTTAAAATTAACAGTTTTTGTTGAGTTGGGAAGAAAAAAAATAACTCTGAGAGAGTTTCTTGACTTGGATGTAGGTTCTATTATTGATTTAAAAAAGTCAGCAGGAGAAAGTATGGATATTTATGTTAATGGAAGCTATTTTGGAAAGGGTGAGGTTACGGTTATTGAAAATACTTTTGGATTAAGGATTACGGAAATTTATGATAAGAGGGAGTTATAATGCCACAAAATCCGCCTTCTTTAACCTATTCTGGATTTAAAATATTTGCTGTGTTGTTAATTGTGGTAGCAATGATCATTTTTATTGCATATATTTTAAGAAAGGTGAACCTGGTGGGTAACAGGTTTGTAGGCAGAGAAAATTTTCAGATTATATCAAGATTTCCTTTGGGAGAGAGAAAATATCTTTTTTTGGTGAGGATTGGGAAAGAACTGATCCTATTGGGAGTAACACCTCAAAATATTACTTTTGTAAAAGAAATGGAAGAAGAAAGTTTATTGGTTGAAAACAATACTGAAGAGAGCAATTTTCTTAAAATTTTGAAGAAAAAAGTGAGAGGTAAGACAAAATGAAGAGAAGGAGAATCCTCTTTTTCCTCTTGGTTTTGTTTATTTTGTTAATGGTCTCTCCTGTATTTTCACAGACAAAAAATCAAAATGTAAACCCGGGGTTTACGATTAATGTGAAATCCGGGGATAATTGGTCTTTACCTGTAAAAATTATGGTTCTTCTTACATTTCTTTCTCTTCTTCCGACTCTTTTTATTATTCTTACTTCATTTACAAGAATAGCTATAACTTTTTACTTTTTAAAGCAAGCTCTTGGAGCAAGAGAAATGCCTCCAAATCAGGTTTTAGTTGGTTTGGCTCTTTTTCTTACTATTTTTATTATGACCCCCACTTTCAATGCGATTTACAATCAGGCAATTGTTCCTTATGAAAAGGGGAAAATAAATGAAGTACAGGCAATAGAAAAAGCTTCTATTCCTTTGAAGCATTTTATGTTAAGGCAGACAAGAGAAAAGGATTTAAAGTACATAATAGAACTGTCAAAGTCAAAGTATCCAAAAAGAAGAGAGGATGTGAGTATGACCACTTTGATTCCTGCTTTTATACTGAGCGAAATAAAAACCGGTTTTGAAATTGGCTTCTTGATTTATATTCCATTCTTGATAATTGATGTTGTGGTAGCCTCGATTCTTGTTTCTTTGGGAATGATCTTTTTGCCACCGGTCATGGTCTCATTACCTTTCAAGATTATTCTTTTTATTCTTGCTGATGGATGGACCTTACTTGTAGGTGCTTTGATAAAAAGTTTTGGAGGATAGAGATGAATGAAGCAATGATTTTAGGTCTTGCAAGAGAAGCAATTTGGACAGCTATTGTAGTTGCTGCCCCTGTTCTTTTAGTTTCGCTTTTAGTGGGATTATTGATTAGTATTTTCCAGGCTGCTACTTCTATTTCTGATGCAACATTAAATTTTGCTCCTAAGGTATTGGCTGCAATTCTTGTGTTCTTTCTAACTATGCCTTGGATGGTAAAAAAACTTGTAACTCTTGTTCAATACCTAATTAATAACATACCATATTTTATAAGAGGGTAAATGTTAAAAGTTCTTGATTTATTTTATTGGAAGCAATTTTTACTTGTCCTGATAAGAATGATTGCTTTTATTTCGGTCATACCCTATTTTTCAAATCCTTCCGTTAGCAATAAAGTTAAAGTAACTTTTGCTCTTTTTCTTGCTATTATAGTTTTTCCTCTAATTCCTTATGAAAAGTGGATAATACCTGCAAAACTCTTTTCCCTTACTTTTCTAATTTTTAAGGAAATAATGATAGGGATTATCATAGGTTTCGTTGTTAATCTTTTGTTTATGAGTGTGGTTATTATGGGAGAGCTTTTAGGATATCAAATAGGTTTTACCATGGCAACAATGGTTGATCCTATGAGCAAGATGAATAATAATATCCTTACTATTTTTTCTTTTGTTTTTGCAACAACTCTCTTTCTTGTTTTAAATGGTCACTATTATTTTATTTGGGGAATGAAAGAGAGCTTTGTTTTCTTACCCCCCGGCATTTCAATGATCAAATTTTCAATTTTAGAATACATTGTTAGTTTAGTTAAGCATATATTTGTTATAGCTATTAGAATAGGTGCTCCCGCTATTGCTACAGTCCTCTTGGTTGATATAACATTGGGCTTTATAGGTAAGGTTTCCCCTAAGGTTCAAATTATTTTTGTAGGTTTCCCTCTTAAGATTGTTTTCGGATTAATTGCTCTTTCAGTTATTTTTACAATATCTTTCACCCTTTGGAAAAGTGAAGTTAAAAATTTACCTGCTGTAATTTCTAAAATATTTTTATATGTGAAGTAAAATGGCAGATAAGGGAGATAAGACAGAAAAGCCGACGCATTGGCGTTTACAAAAAGCAAGGAGAGAAGGAAATATACCTCGTTCTAAGGAGATTAATGAGGGATTTATTCTTTTAATGTTGGCTATTTCAATGATTTATTATTTGCCTTTTGTTGGGAGAACTATTATTGATTCTTTTAGATATTTTTACTCTGTTGCTCCCTATTTTAGGCTCGATATTACAAATTTTATTCATCTTATGGGAGTTGCTCTTAAGATTTTCGTTATAATAATGATTCCTATTTCTGTTTTCTTTCTTGCTGTTAGTGTGATAACTACAGTATCTCAGGGAGGATTTAAGTTTACTTTTAAAAGATTATCATGGAATTTTGAAAGATTGAATTTTTTCAAAGGATTTAAAAAGATAATAGCTTCTCGTGGAACATTGGTTGAGCTTTTGAAGAATTTTATTAAAATAATTGTTATTGCATGGATTTCTTATACTACTATTAAGGGAAATCTTGATAAATTGATTTTTCTTTCTCAAAAACCCTTTGAGGTGATTTTGAGGAATATCGGAGAAGTGGCTTTCTCTATATCTTTTAAAGTAGCAATATTTATCCTCTTTTTATCTATTTTTGATTACATTTATCAAAGATATGATTATATGGAAAATTTGAAAATGAGTAAACAGGAAGTGAAAGAGGAGTTTAAACAATACGAAGGGAATCCTCAGATTAAAGGAAGGATTAGAAATATTCAGTACAGTTATGCTATGAAAAGAATGATGCAGGAAGTCCCTAAAGCTGATGTTGTAATTACAAACCCTGAACATTATGCGGTTGCTTTGAAATACGATAAAGATAAAATGCAAGCACCTGAGGTTGTTGCTAAAGGAGCTGATTACATTGCTCTTAAGATAAAAAGCGTAGCAAAGGAAAATGATGTCCCGATAGTTGAAAATCCGCCACTTGCAAGGAGAATTTACAAAGATGTTGAGATAGGAGATCCGATTCCTATGGAGCTTTATCAAGCTGTTGCTGAAGTTTTAGCTTATGTGTTCAAATTGAAAGGGAGGAGATTTTAATGCCCGGTGAGACTCTTGTTTTGGATAAATTCTTAAATACAAAATCTCATATGGTTGCTCCAATAATTGTTATCTCCATTTTGCTCTTAATACTTGTTCCCTTACCTTCTTCATTTTTGGATATTTTTCTTTCTTTAAATATAACTTTAGCTGTTTCAATCCTTATGATTACAACATATCTGACGGAACCAGTTGGCTTTTCAGTTTTCCCTTCTTTACTTCTTTTGGCCACTCTTTACAGGTTGGCACTTAATATATCAACTACAAGGCTTATTCTATTAAAAGGGGAGCAGGGAATCACTGCCGCAGGGCATGTTATTGCTGCTTTCGGTAAATTTGTTGTTGGTGGTAATTATGTAGTAGGTATTGTTGTCTTTATTGTTATTATTGCCATTCAATATTTGGTGGTAGCTCACGGAGCAGTAAGAGCAAGTGAGGTTTCTGCCCGTTTTGTTTTGGATGCAATGCCGGGGAAGCAACTTAGCATTGATGCTGATTTGAATTCAGGTTTGATTACAGAGGATGAAGCAAAAGAGAGAAGAGAGATGATAAGAAGGGAAGCTGAGTTTTACGGAGCTATGGATGGTGCAATAAGATTTACTGCAAGAGAGGCCCTTGTTTCTATTGTTATTACATTTATTAATGTAATTGGAGGTCTTTTGATTGGAATTTTGCAAAAGGGAATGAGTGCCTCTGTTGCGGTAAAAACATATACTATTCTTACTATTGGAGATGGTCTTGTTTCTGCAATTCCATCTCTTTTAATCTCAATTTCAGGTGGTCTTGTCGCAACAAGAGCTGCAGCAGAATCAAATCTCGGAAGCGATATTACTAAACAGGTCTTTTTTAATATAAAACCAATAGCATTTGGAGCGATTTCTCTTTTTATTTTAGGGCTTGTTCCCGGTTTGCCAAAGCTACCTTTTTTTATAATTTCCGGATTTTTTGGTTATCTTGCATACAGATTGTCAAGAGAAAAGAAAGAGAAAGAAGAAATTATAATAGAAGAAGAGGAGAGAAAAAGAAAGGCAATAGCTCCTCCTGAAAGAATAGAGCAATTATTGAAAGTTGATATATTAGGAATTGAAGTGGGATATTCTTTAATTCCATTAGTTGATCAAGCTAATGATGCTCCTCTTTTAAAGAGAATAAAAACCACGAGAAAGCAGATTGCTCTTGAGCTTGGTATAATTGTTCCTTCCATAAGAATCAGGGATAATTTAAGACTTGGGCCGAGAGAATATCAAATTTTACTTAAGAATGTTTCTATTGCTAAGGGAGAGGTTTATCCAACAATGTTTCTTGCAATTAATCCTGGCAATGCAAAAGAGAAAATCAAAGGAATTGAAACAAAAGATCCTGCTTTCGGATTGACTTCCTATTGGATAGATGAAAAAGATAAAGAACAAGCTCAATTTTTAGGCTATACGGTTGTTGACCCTTCAACTGTAATTTCTACCCATATAAAAGAGGTTATTAAGAAACATGCCGCTGAAATAATAACAAGGCAGGATACTCAAAAATTAGTTGATATGGTAGGTGAAAGTTATCCTAAGGTTGTTGAAGAGCTTATTCCGAAAATACTTTCAGTTGGTCAGGTCCATAAGATTTTGCAGAATCTTTTGAAAGAAAATGTTTCAATAAGGGATATGCTTACTATTTTAGAAACTCTTGCAGATTATGCTCCTACAATTAGGGATCTGAATCAATTGACAGAATTTGTAAGACAGGCTCTTTCAAGATCCCTGATTTCTCCGTACTTAACACAAAACAATGAACTCCCCGTACTAGTGTTAGGTCAGGATATAGAGGAGATAATACAAAAGAGTATTGATAGATCTCAAGGAGTGGCTCAACTTTTTATCTCTCCTGAGACTATCCAGGAGATAATTAATAGGATTAAAAAAGCAATAGAAGCTTCAGGTCTTAATGTACAGCCTATTATTTTGTGCTCTCCCGAAGTTAGATTTCATTTAAAGAGAATAACCGAAAGGGAAATTCCCAATTTAGTGGTTCTTTCAATTGCGGAGATTCCTGCATATGTTAAAGTAATGTCTCTGGGGGTTGTGTGATGCAATTAAAAAAGTTTAAGGTTAAAACAATAAGAGAAGCAATGGAAAAAATTAAAGTTGAGTTAGGTGAAGATGCCTTTATTATCTCTGATAGACAGATAAATGAAAATGGAGAAAAGTTTATAGAAGTAATAGCTGCAGTGGAAAAAGATCCTTCTTCGTCTACTTTCAGAGCATCTCCTTCTAATATTAATATCCCAGATGCAAAAGAGAAAACGGGCAGTAAAGAATTAAAAGAGTTAATTGAAAAACTCAATTATAGAGAGAGTGAGATTTTGCCCATAAAGAAAGAAATAGAGGAATTGAAAAGAATCATATCTGAAAAGTTTTCTTCTCCTAAGAGGACAATAGAATTTGAAGGAGTTTTTTACGATATCTTTACTAAATTGCTTGAAGAAGGAATTTTAGGAGATGTTGCTTCAAAGTTAGTTAAAGTTCTTGAATACCAAGTTCCTTTAAAATTTCAGAGTGATATTGAAAAGATAAAGGCATATCTTTGGAAAATAATATTCAGCTCTATCTCTGATATAAAATTAATAGATAGCAATAAAGATAGAATAATTGCTCTTATAGGCCCTACCGGAGTGGGGAAAACCACTACTATTGCCAAACTTTCAGCTTATTTTTATCTTGCTCAGCAAAAGAGGGTAGCTTTAATTTCTATAGATAGCTACAGAATTGCAGCTCCCGAGCAGTTGAAGACTTATGCTTCTTTAATTGGTATTCCTTTTGCTCTCGCTTATAATAGAGAAGAGTTAGATAAATACATTCAGATGTTTAATGACTATGATTTGATATTCGTTGATACTGTGGGAAAAAGAATCTCTGAAGAGAGTGTTAAGAGGGATCATGAAATTTTGGGAGAGGAAAAAATTAAAAAACTTCTTGTTCTTTCAGCTACAACTAAAAGCGAAGATTTAATAGATGTTGTTAAAAAATATAAAATTATGAAGCCTCAATCAATAATTTTTACAAAAATGGATGAAACATTAAGTTTTGGTAATGTCTTTAATACATTGGTGAAAAAGGGCTTACCTCTCTCTTATTTTACCACAGGGCAGAAGGTTCCTCAAGATATTGAGGTCGCCTCTCCCGAAAAATTAACTAATCTTTTATTAAGGAGAGTGAAAAATGGATCAGGCAGAAACTCTTAGAAAAATTAAAAAGGAAAGAATTAAAAGGAGTGGAGCAGTTATGAAAAAAATTGCAATAACATCAGGAAAAGGAGGAGTGGGAAAAACTAATGTAGTGATTAATCTTGCTATAGCTCTTCAGAGAAGAAAAAAGAAAGTTACTATTTTTGATGCTGATTTAGGTCTTGCCAATATAGATATTCTTTTAGGATTAACTCCAAAATATAATATTGTTAACCTTATTTCAGATAATTTACCCATAGAAAAAATTATGGTTGATGGTCCGGAAGGTATAAAAATTATCCCTGCTTCTTCCGGTATTCAGGAAATAACCAATCTTGATCCATATCAGGAAGAGCGATTAATACAGGAGCTTTCAAATATAGAAAAGTTTACGGATATACTTTTAATTGATACAGCAGCAGGTATATCCGACCTTGTTTTAAGCTTTCTAATGAGCTCTGAGGAAATTATTTTGGTTACTAACTTAGAACCTACCTCTATTGTAGATGCTTATGCGGTTGTTAAGGTAGTGTCAAAATATGATATGGAAAAACCAATTTCGGTTATAGTAAACAGTGTGAAAACGCAGGAAGAGGGAGAAAAGGTTTATAATCAGCTTAAAAATGCTGTTGATAGGTTTCTCGGAAGAGAGATAAATTTGCTAGGATTTCTTCCCTATGATAAAGCTGTTGCTGAAGCTGTAAAGATGCAAAGGGCTGTTACAGAAGCATTTCCTGAAAGTGAAATCAGCAGGGCTTTCTCTAATTTGTCAAGAATTGTCCTCAATAAGCTTACTTGGAGAAAAAGTGAGGATAATAATGCTGAAACATGGAAGAAAATGCTGAGTTTTAGTGAAAGTGAAAAATAGTAATTTTGAAGAGCTTATTATGAAAAACCTCCCTTTGGTTAAGAATATTGCTATAAAAATTTATGGCACTTTGCCTAAAAGCATTGAGCTTGATGATTTAATAAACACGGGGGTTTTAGGATTAATAGATGCAATAAAAAAGTATGATAAGAGTTTTGGTTTAAAGTTTGAAAGTTATGCCTCAATAAGGATTAGGGGGGCTATTCTTGATGAACTAAGAAAATTGGATTGGCTTCCAAGATCAGCAAGAGAAAGAAAAAAAGAAATTGAGAGAGCATATCTTGAACTTGAAAAGAAAAATGGGAAGCCTCCTACGGAGGAGCAGGTTGCTAAATATTTAGGCATTAATGTTGAAAAATTAAGAGAGCTCCTTTATAGATACAGGGGAAATAAAATTGGTAGTTTTTATGCTTCTGGTGAGAAGGGAGAAAGTGGTGAGGAGCTTGTACTTTATTATCTTGAAGATGAAAGAGAGGATTCTCCTGAGGCTAAAATTACTTATAAAGAACTTAGAGAGGCTCTTAAAGGAGCAATTTCTGAGCTTCCTGAAAGAGAGAAGTTGCTTATCTCTTTGTATTATTATGATGATTTGAATCAAAAAGAAATAGGAGGGGTTATGAATATTACGGAATCAAGAGTGTCACAGTTAAGAGCACAGGCTATAATGAGACTAAGAGCTAAAATAGATGAATTTTTTAAAGCAAGAAAAGGAGGGAAATAATGGCTAAAATACTTTCCCAGGAAGAAGTTGATGCTCTTTTAAATTCCTTTTTGGAAGAGGAAAAAGGAGGAAAGGAGAGTGTCGCTACAATTAGACCTAAGAAATCTCCGAAAAGGGAGGAGAAAAAGGGTACTATATATAATTTCAGAAGGCCGGATAGAATTTCTAAAGATCAGATAAGATCAATACACTATTTACATGATAGATTTGCAAGGAATTTTTCATCTTCTCTTTCTGCTTATCTTCGGGCTTTGGTTGAAGTTAACCTTGTATCTGTTGAACAGTTAACTTATGCTGAATTTGTCTTATCCTTACCTGACCCAACTTTTTTTAATGCAATTTCTATGAGCCCTCTTGAAATAGGGGCTATTATTGAGGTTAGCCCTTCAATTGTATTTCCTGTTATTGATAAATTGCTTGGTGGATCCGGAGCTCCCCATGAAGGGCCTTCAAGGGCAATAACGGAAATTGAGGTGAAATTGATGACCGGGGTTTTGAATTTAATGCTCAGAGACCTTAAAGAGGCCTGGAAGCAGATTATTGAACTTGATATGAGAATAACAGCTCAGGAAACCTCTCCGCAGTTGATTCAGATTGTTGCTCCAAACGAAGTTGTTGTATTGATAGTTTTTGAGATAAAAATGGGAGCATCTTCCGGAATGGTAAACTTTTGTATCCCATCTATTGTCTTAGAGCCAATCGCTCAAAAATTTTCTCAAGATTGGTATACAGGCAGGAGAAAATATTCGGAAGATGAAATATACAGGATAAGAGATATATTAAAAGAGGCGCTTTTTGAAGTTTACGGAGAGATAAAAGGAAAACCACTAACTTTAGAGGAGATAATGAATTTAGAAAGAGGAGATATTTTAATGATAGAAAAAAAGGATTTTCTGAATCCTTTGATAGTGATTTCCGGAAAGCCCAAATTTGTAGGGGCACTTTTTGTTCAGGATGAAAGGAAAGCTTTAAAAATAAAATCTATTATTAAGAGGTTTAAAAATGAATGAAGTGGTTAATGAATTATTAAAAAAACAGGTTAAAGAGTCTATAACATCTGTATTGTCCATGCTTTTAGGGAAAGATGTTGATTGCAATGTGGGAGATTTTGAAGAGGCTACAAAGGATGTTATTTTAAACAGATTTGGAGGGCATAAGAAAGTTGTTGTTTCTATGTTTGAACATAAGGAAAGTGATGGCGAGCTCTACTTTATTTTCTCGGAAAAATTTGGTGGTCTTGTTTCCAATTATATTATGGGAGTTGAAGAAGAGAAAGAAGCCATAGGAGATGAGGATATTGACGCACTTTCTGAAGTAGGTAATCAAGTTGCAAGCAATCTGGGAATAAGCCTCAAGGGTGAGCTTGATAAAGATTTTAACTTTTCTCAGGCAAAAACAAGTATTGTTGAGTTGGGAGAACTGTATGAAAAGATAAAAACCGATGAAGTGGATTTTTCAAATGTTGAAGTGAAAATAGGTGATAAGAGTAATAATCTTATCCTTGCCATGACAAAGGATTTAAGCAATTATTTGGAGGGAGAGCACGCAGATGAGTCTCCTGTTGATGTAAGTGAGGGAAGAGAGATAGAGTCTATTCGTCCTTCGGAACCTATCGATATTAATTCAAAAATTGAAATGCTTTTGGACGTTGAACTCCCAGTTGTAATAAGAATCGGGAAAACAGAAATGTATTTAAAAAATATTCTAAAGTTGGGGACAGGTTCAATAATACAGCTTGACAAAGTAGTGGACGAACCTGTAGAATTATTTGTGAATGACAAATTAATTGCAAGAGGAGAGGTTGTTGTGGTAGATTCAAATTTTGCTTTGAGGATAACGGAGATAGTAAGTAAAGAGGAGAGAATCAGATCATTAGGAAAATAAAAATTGAATGTTTATAAGATTGAATACAAAGACTTAAAAGAGCTACAGCTTTTTTTGTATAAAAGAAGTGGGTTATATTTTAAAGAGAAAAAATTTGATTATTTAAGAATTAAGCTTGAGAACCGTCTTGATAAGCTTAAAATTTATTCATTGAAGGATTATTTAAATTTACTTAAAACCAACTTAAAGGAAATTCAGCATTTGATAGATGAAATAACCATAAATGAAACTTATTTTATGCGAGAGATAAATGTTATTGACACATATTTTTCAAAGATTATTGGCTTTGACTATGATAATTTCTCAAAAATAAAGATCGTTTCTGCTGCATGTTCTTCTGGCGAAGAACCTTATAGCATTTCTATTTTGGTTAGGGAAAAGTATCCCAGTTTAGTTGAAAAGTTGAAGATATCAGCCTTTGACATTGATTCAAATGTTATTGAAAAAGCTAAAAAAGGAGTTTACAGACACTTTTCATTGAGAGCTATTGATAAAAGTGCAGTTGATAAATATTTTGTAAAAAATAATGGTGAGTATAAAATCAATGATAAAATAAGAGAAAATGTTAGCTTTTACAATTTAAGTATTTTTGACCCCAAAGCTTATGAAATTATGGCAGGCAGTGATTTAATTTTAAGCAGAAATGTGCTAATATATTTTGGAATAGAGTATAAGAGGAGAGCTGTGAATCTATTCTACGAGTCTTTAAAAGATAATGGCTATTTGATTTTGGGTAGGAGTGAGTCGATATATAATGTTAGCAGTAAATTTGTTATGGTTCATTATCCCAATGTTATCTTGTATAAAAAGGAGGTAAAGAATGGGAGTTAAAATTGAAGATATAGTAAAAAAAATAGGATCACTTCCTCCACTGCCGACTATAGCAATGAAATTGATTAGTCTTTTGAACAACCCTGATACTAAAGTTGCGGATCTTACTGAAATAATATCAAGAGATCAGGCTTTAACAGCAAATATTCTAAAGATAGTTAATTCTCCTTTTTACAGCTTAAGAAAAGAGATTGTTTCTATATCACAGGCAATTAATTATCTCGGATTTATGAATCTTAAGTCTTTATTATTGGCTTTAAACACAAAAAAATTTATTCAAAGTGGAGATTTAAAGGATGTGATTTTGTGGAAACACTCTCTTTCAACAGGATTGTTTGCGAAATATATAGGGGAAAAAATAAAGGTTTATAATCCGGAGGAGCTTTTTGTAACAGGTCTTCTCCATGATATAGGAAAAACCGTAATGAGAAGAAAGATTTCCCATATTTATGACCCGATAATTGATGAAGCATACTCTGTTGGAAAAAATTTTGAGGAACTTGAAAAAGAGGTTCTGGGTTTTACTCATAGTGATGTTGGAATGTTCTTAGTGCAGGAATGGAATTTGGGGGAGAGAATGAAGACAGTTATCTTTTATCATCATCATCCTGAATTGGCCACTGAATACAATCAGGAGACAGCTGTTGTTTATCTTGCGGATCAATTGAGCAATTTTAATGGTTTTGGTTTTTATAGGGATTTTAACATAAGTTATAATGATGCAATGATGAATGTTTTAGGATTAAACGAAGAGATGATAGGTATACTTAATGAGGAATACAAAGATAAAATAGAGGAGGAAATAGGAGTTTTCTTGTAATGGATAAAGTGAATGCTTTTTTAAATAGTGTGAAAGATTTGCCTGCATTTCCTAAAAGTGCAATTGAGTTTATGAAATTAAGCAAAGATCCTAAAACATCTCTTCACGATATAGGAAAGTTTATTAGCAAAGATACTACATTATCAACAAAAATCTTAAAATTAGCTAATTCTCCTTTTTATAATAGGGGAAGGGAGATAAAATCTATAAACCAGGCAGTTGTTCTCCTTGGACTTGATATTATAAAAGGAATTGTTTTGTCACTTTCTGTTATAAGAATTTTTCCACTTAAGGTAGATGGGCGGGAATTTGATAGAACTCTTTTTTGGGACCACTCTGTAGCTTCTGCTTTTATCGCAAAAAAATTCTCGAAGGAATTTTCGTTATGGGATCCCGAAGAAGCTTATACAGCAGCTTTGATTCATGATATCGGGAAATTACTATATAATCAATTTTTCCCTGATGATTATACAAAAGTTATCAAGAGAGCCCTTAGTGAGGATAAAAGATACATTGAGATAGAAAAAGAGGAATTTGGATACACTCATGCTGATTTTGGTTTCAAGATTGCAGAAAAATGGAATCTTCCCATTGAACTTAAAGAATCTATAAGATATCATCACGGACTTGAAGAAGAAACTAAAAATAAGTTGCTTGTTGCAATAGTTGGATTCTCCAATATTTTTTCAAAACAAATAGGCTATAATTTCCCATGGGAATTTGAGCCTTTTGTATTAAGTGAAAATGTATTTTGGCAGGAAATGGTAAAGCATAATCCAAAACTTAAAGATATAGATGAAGCTTTTGTTACCTTTGAAATGAGAGAAATGAAAGAAAGGATAGAGGCTTTGATTAAAGAATCTTTGGAGGGATAAATGGGGAAAATAAAGGTTTTAATTGTAGATGATTCTTCCTTTCTGAGAAAAATAATGAAAAAGATAATGAACGAAAGCGGGAAGATAGAGGTTGTGGGGGAAGCGTCGAATGGGAAAGAAGCTGTTGAAAAAGCAGCGGAGTTAAAGCCTGATATTATTACTTTAGATATAAATATGCCTGTAATGAGTGGCCTTGAGGCTCTTGAGATAATAATGAAGGAGAATCCAATCCCTATTATAATGGTAAGTTCTTTGACTACAGAGGATGCAGAGGTTACCTTTGAAGCACTTGAAAAAGGAGCTGTTGAGTTTTTCCCAAAACAGGCGAAGGATTTTAAGGCAAATATAAAGTCTATAAGAGATGAGCTAATTCCTAAAATAGAAAATATTGCAAGAAAAAAAAGATTATTTGGTTTCCCCTTTGGGAGTACGACAAGTGTAGGAAGAAAGCCTTCTATTGAAAAGGTAGTAAAGAAAGAGCATGAAAAAACTAAAGCAAGACAGAAGGAAGTAATTATAAAAGAGCCTATTGAATTTGTCGTAGTAGGAGCTTCAACTGGTGGTCCGAATGCCTTGCAAACCCTTCTAACTTCACTTCCAGCAGATTTCCCTGCGGGAATAATCATTTCTCAGCACATGCCTGCTACATTTACCGGAGCCTTTGCAGATAGAATGGATAGATACTCCAATGTACAAGTTAAAGAAGCTAAAACTGGGGATAAGGTAGAAAAAGGTGTGGTACTTATTACCCCGGGAGGGCAGCATATGTATCTAAAAAAGCACAGAGCAGGTGCTCCCGAAGTTGTTATTTCAGAAGAACCAAAGACTGCAATATATAAACCTTCTGTTACAATAATGGCAAAATCTGTTGCAGAAAATTACACGAAAAGAACGGTGGGGGTAATGCTTACTGGAATGGGAAGCGATGGAAAGGATGGTTTTATTGAGATGAAAAAAAGAAACAGAGCAGTGGTTATTGCTCAAAATGAAGAGAGCTGTGTTGTTTATGGAATGCCTAAGGCAGTTGTTGATGCGGGGATAGCAGATTATGTACTTGATATAAAAGATATTGCTCCTACTTTGGATAAGATTATCAGAGGTAAAAAAAGCTAATGAATTATATACAAATTATTCTTGATATTATCTTTATTATTTTAATAGTTTTCCTTTTGTATAGAACAAGGTCATTGTCGAAACTTCAAAGATTAATAAGAGATTCAAAAAGGGATTTTGAAACACTTTTGTTTGAAGGTAAAAGGTGGGGAGATGAAATAATAAAAAAGATGGATATTAGGGAAAAAGAAGCGAGGGAGCTATTAGCCAAACTTGAGAATGCCCATAAGAAACTCCTTGAAGAAGAAAAGAAACTTATTATTGAAACTCCTGATATTGAAAAAACCAAAAGCGTTTTACTTCTTTACAATCAAGGCCTATCAAAAGAAGATATTGCTAAAGGATTAAATATCCCGAAAGGTGAAGTTGATTTAATCTTAGATTTAATTAACTTTATAAAAAAAAGCAATAAAATGTCATAGATTATTTCAAAAGCTTAATTATAAGGAAACCACCTATGAGAAGGATAACAAAAGCTATTGATAGAATATTGAAGTATTTGTCTATAAATGATTTAATCTTAGCCCCGAAAAAATAAAACAGAGTAGAAATTATAAAAAATCTTGCCGAACGGCTTAAAGCCGAAGCTGTAAAAAAAATTAAAAAGTTAATTTTCCAAAATCCTGAAGTGATAGTTATTAGTTTGTATGGGATAGGTGTAAATCCTGCAATACCAACTATCCATGCGGAATATGTATTGTAAAGTTCTCCCACATGGGTGAATTTATCTGTAAGATGATAGAATTTTATAATAGGTTTTCCTATTGTATCAAATAAAAAATAGCCAATCCCATAACCTGCAATTCCGCCTAGAATTGAACCGATTGAAGTTGTCACAGCAAATCTGAATGATTTTTTTGGTTTTCCAACCTCCATTGCCATCATTAATACATCTGGCGGAATTGGAAAAAAGCTTGATTCAGCAAAAGCATTGAAAAAAAGTGCCCATTCACTATAAGGGGATTCGGCCCAACTCAATACTTTGTCATACCATTTTTTTAAAAATTTCATTCTCTCTCTTTTTTAAAGTTTTGTATAGATTATTATCAAAAAAGTTCAGAGATAGAGGGGTAATTGAGACAAAATCATTCTCGACAGCTTTAACATCACTTTCATTTTCTCCGAAAGTTGTTATCTTGCCCGGCCCTATCCAATAATACTTGTTCCCTTTCGGATCCTGTTTTTCTATTACTTCTGCATCATATCTTTTATGCCCAAGTTTTGTAAGCTTTACCCCTTTTGGAGAGTAAGGGACATTTATTGATAGTATATTTCCTTCAGGTAAGGGGTTATCCAAAAGAAAAGGAATAAGTTTTCTTAAAACCTTTACTGCTGAATCAAAGTCATATTTTCCACTATCATTATCTATAACGGAAATTGCAATTGCCTGTATTCCCAGTAAGGATGCCTGAAAAGCTCCTGCTACTGTTCCGGAATATATTGTATCCTCTCCCACATTTGGACCATGATTTATTCCTGATATAACCAAATTTGGCTTTTCTTTTAAAAGAACCTTAGTTGCAAGATAAACGCAATCCACCGGAGTTCCTGAGACAGCATAATGGTAATCATCAACCTTATTTATTCTCAATGGAGAGTTTGTTGTAATACCAAAAGAAACAGCGCTTTTTTCTCTATCAGGAGCTACAGTGTAAACACTTCCAAATCCCTTTACTCCGTTCTCAAGCCTTTTAATGCCTTCTGCGAATATTGAATCATCATTAGTTATTAAAATATTTTTTTTCATAAATTTCCTCTTAAATGAAAAAAATCGGGACGAGTGGATTTGAACCACCGGCCCCACGCACCCCAAGCGTGTGCGCTACCAGGCTGCGCCACGTCCCGATAAAATTCCCCTATGTTTTACTATTTTTTTTAAGTATTGTCAAGATCTCTTGAATTCCTTTTTTAATTTCCGAAAGTATTGAGAGATCTATTGTTCCACTCTTTTTATAAATTTCTTTTTTATCTGGTTTTTTTGTATTTTTTTCTATTTGTATCTCCTTACTTAATATTTCTCTCGCTTCTTCTATAGATTTCCCTTCATTTAACACTATTTCCTTTATTTTAAGAAAGATTAAAATATCCTCTCTTTTGAATAATTTTTCACCATAATGGTTTGTTTCTATGTTAAAAAAGGGGAATTGAGTTATCCAGTAGTTTATTACTCTTTTTGAAAGATTAGTTATTTTTATAACTTCTCTTTCTCTAAAAAAAAGTTTTTCCGGTAAAGTGAAATTATCCATATCTTATTATTATTTAAAAAATTCTTTTTTTCAAGCCTGAGATAGTGTATCCTATTTTTCGTATATTTTTACGGATTCTTTCAAAATTTCGTAAATTTTTTTCCTTAAAATTGTAGGCTCAAGTACCTCAACTTCATTTCCAAACCTTAAAATCTCTCTTATTAACTCATAATTAAAAGTTGAATTAAAGCTCACTATAATTTCTTCGGAATCCAATTTTTCACACTTTTGTTCTGGGTGGAAAATAAGAGTTTCAATAAGATGGGATATGGATTTTGAAAATTTCAACTTTACTTCAAAAAGCTCTTTTCTTTTATCCGTTAGGTAAATTCCAAAGGACTGGTTAAGAATCTCTTTTATTCTTTTTTCTGAAAAGTGATATTTCCCTTCAGATTCCAAAACTGTTGGATTGAAGATTCTTGAGACAGCGTAGGTACGGAGCTGGGAATTTTTTTCAGCCAAAAGATACCAATTCCCCATATAATAAATTAAATGCAATGGAGTTATTGTGTTTTCAGTTGTATTGTTTTTATCCGCAAACACGGAATAATAACTTATCTTCATCTTTCTACTTTCAATTAGAGCTTTGGCTATTGTTTCAAGTGCCCCCTCTTTGTTTTTGTGAAGTCTTATACCTTTGTATGATACAGAATTGCTTATCTTTTCGAATTCCTCCTCTGAAAATGAGGTAATTTTCTTTAAAAAGTTTTTCAATGTTTTTTTGAGCTTTTCATCTCTGATTAGTTCTTTTAAAATTGCAAAAAGCAGAAGCTCTTCATTTGACGCCCAAAAAAGTGGTAGTTCATAATTTTTGTCTGCTTCATCAAAATAATACCCCTTTCTTACTCTATCGTATTTTAAAGGCACTTGAAATCTATCTCTCATAAAATCAAGATCTCTTTGAGCTGTTGACCTTGAAACCTCAAAGTATTCCTGAATATCTGTTGCATTCGGATAATCACCCTTTTTTACCTTATTGATAAACCACACAAATCTCTCAAAAGCTAATTTTTTTGACATACTTTTTTATAACAAAAATAGAAAATTTTTACAATTTAACTTTCATAACAAAAGCTGAGATAAAGATATTTTTGGACAAGACAAAGACACTGAAGACCCAAAAGCGAAAAGCTTCCAAGCTTCAAAGCTAATTTTAGTGATTTGCTCTTTGTATGTCGGATTTTTTTGAAAGATCATAATAATCAATAATATATCACCTGTAGCATGCTACGGCTCTACGAAATAATGAATTACTGCTGAACAGTAAAACGATAGACATAAATAAAGAAAAAAAGGCACGAAAAAAAACTCGGAAGCTTTGAGGCTTTAAAAATGAGCTTTTAATACTGAACCTTATCCTCTTTTTCTGACCATTCCTCAAACAAGATTTTGCAATTGCTATCTTCAATTTTTATTTTTTTTAATCTCTTTTCCCTATCATTACTTGATATTGCTTCGTATATATAATTATCATCAAAACCTATCTCAGCCGCTTCCTCTCTTGTGCATATATAGTATAGTTTTTTTATTTTTGCCCAATATATTGCAGAAAGGCACATAGGGCAGGGCTCACATGTTGAATATATTTCACAATCGGAAAGGTCAAATCTTTTTAGCTTTTTACTTGCTTTTCTTATAGCAACTACTTCCGCATGGGCTGTAGGATCATTTGTTTTTAATACTTCATTGTGAGCTTTGGCGATTATTTTGCCATCTTTAACAATAACAGCTCCGAAAGGTCCTCCTTCTCCATTTTCCATTCCTTTCTTTGCCTCTTCAAGGGCTATTTTAAAGAAAATTTTAATCTTTCCTTCCATTTTTTAATAATATCATAAATTCGTTTTTGTGAAAGTGATTTATCACATTCCCCACCTGTAACTTATTTTTGCAAGAAAAACATTTGAGCCTTTAGCATTTATCAAATCATCAAGATCTCTTGAAAGATCAAATGTTGCAATATTTGAAAAACTGCTTCTATTTTGAGTCCACACAAGATAAAAGTTTGAGCCTGTTTTAAACTCCCACTTTAAAACAGCTGTTCCTCTTATGGATTTATAGTTAAAATCAGGGTTGTCAAGATAAAAAGCCTCTGCCGGTCTATCTCCGTCAGGATCTATTGTATAAATATCATTATCAAACTCAATTGTTGAGCCATTCTCTCCGTAAACATTAAAATCATATGTTTTAGGAGCTTTTAATTCTTTGAATTCATAATAGTCACCTATCGCAATAAAGGGTTGCATAAATAGAGTAAAACTGAGCTTTGGAGAAAATGTCCAGTTCAATCTTATGTTTAAAGAGTAGATTTGCTGATCTATTGATGAAAATATGTATCTTTTACCAAAAGTTTCGCTCATTAGAGGATCATCGATATTATTTACCCATTGGGATTTGTTTGTCCCTATCGTAATTTCCGGGCCAATGGAAAAGTTTAATGTTGATTTTGGTTTTATTCCCACATATGAACCTACTGAGTAAGTCTTTCCACTATCTTCTGATTTCATAATGTTTGAAAAAATGGATATTGTTAGTGGTTTTCTTCTGTCGGAGTAAATGCTGAACTCTGCAATTTTACCGCGGGGAGTTTGCATCAAAGGACCTCCTCTTGTTGCTGTTTTTGAAAGTCCTTTGTCGGAAAGTCCTAACAGAATATGGATTCCCCAATAATTTAAAAAGGTTCCTTCAAACATTCCGAGGTATAGTTTACTTAGGTTGCTCCCTCCGAAATCATAATTCATTCCCACTCCACCGGCTGCAAGCCAGAATCTGAATATTTTTCCTGGTTTATAATATTGATAACCGGGAAAAATGTGGATGTTAATTATATCGCTTTCTCTCTGAAAACCAAGATCTGTTACATCAAATCCGGGGGAGATAAATCCGATTTGAGAAAAAAATAGCCAGTTCCCTTTTTCTTTATTTAAAGTTAATCTTCCGGCAAATCCTGTAAGACTTGTAGCTTCCGGATCAAGGTTAAGATAATCCGCATCGGGTCTCTGAAAATAGTGTTGAGGGGATAACTGAACATCATAAATCCTTTCAGGCGTGCCATAAATTTTTGTTGCTCCTAACCATCCTGAAGCAACCCATTTTTGGTTTTTACCAAAAAAATTCCATCCGTCTATCCCTATTGCCAAGGTCTTTTCATTTAAAATGGAAGAAAGTTCATTATTATCAAAATCCCTTAAAACCCCTGTTCCGATGAATCCGATTCCTCTTTTGCCTTTGTTAAATTCTTTTTGGATTCTCACTATACTGTAAAAACTCAATGGTTCAACCTCTGCACTTCCTTCAATACCACCGGAAAATGTTTGAGCATATTCCCTTGAAGTTAAAGCCGAAATAACGCCTATGTTCCAGTTGTTCCCGATTTTGCCTGTAAGCTTTGCTGCTCCTAAAATGGTTGTTCGATCTGGATATTTAGAATAGTCTGCGTCTGTATATCCCTGAGGAGGTCTTCCTATTCTTCTGCTATAGAAAAATTGGGGAGGAGTCCAGTTAACATTGACATTCATGTTAACTCCCCCATGTCCGAAAGTAAAAATACCGGCTCCTTCTATGAAGAAAGGCCTTTTTTCTTCAAAATAAGTTTCATAAGCAGTTAAATTCATTACAGCCGGGTCAACTTCTACCTGTCCGAAATCAGGGTTAAAGCTAAGATTTAATTTTAAATTGCTTTTAAGATTGATTTTAGCATCAAGTCCGATATTACCTGAAAAATCCTTTCCGCTTTTAAAGGGATTCCCTTCCTCTTCGGGATATAAATTTGCCTGTCCGACTATATAGGGTGATAATTCAGTATAAATTCCGGGTTTAATATCACTTATCCCCACCAATTTTGCAAAGTGTGATACATATCCATTGTCGTTTCTCGGTATCCAAACAAATGAGACTTTTTCATTCTTCCTCTTAATTACCCTTTCAAAATTAACCCCCCAAACCTGCTCCTTTTTGTCTGATTTGAAGTTTAATTGATTAAAGGGAATTTTTATTTCAACTGTCCATCCGTCCTTGTTTATTTTAACGGCTGATTCCCACACGCAATCCCAGCTATCATCCCTGTTTGAATCATTATAAAGTGCTCCGTCCAAAACCGAATTTGTAGGATTTATTTTAAAGAGATAACCGGATCTTCTGTCAAGGTACGGATCTATTGCAAATATGAATTGGTCAGCTTCAGGATCACTGTCTCTTACTCCGAACCTTTTTACAATTTTATCCAGCGCTGAATCATAGAGCTTTGCGGCAACGTAAAGGTTCTTTTTATCATAAGCCACCCAAACTACAGTTCTTTCTGTGGGCTTTCCTCCGTCAACTGGCATTGATTGAATAAAATCATCTCTTCCTCTGTTTTTCCACACTTTTTCATTTAAAACACCATCAATTTTTATTTTTTCATAAGTTCTGTAAGCTTTTATTATTTTGTTTTTTCTCGGGTCAACCTTTTCCGAAAATGCATAACCAAAAAATATTAGTGAGAGCATTAATAAATAACCTATTTTCTTCAAATTCATAATGCCTCCTGAAAATTAAAATTAGTAAAAGTATTACGGTCAGAAGCTATTTTTGTTCCATCTTGGTTAACTTTTAAGAAATTATCGTGGCTTTACTTTATTGTATTCATCAATAAGCTGTTTTAAATTAAGGTGTGTGTACCTTTGAGTTGTATTAAGTGATACATGTCCCAGAAGTTCCTGAATGGTTCTTAAATCTGCTCCCATTGAAAGCAGATGAGTTGCAAATGAGTGTCTTAATGAGTGGGGGGTAATATCTTTAGTGAGGCCTTTTAACAAAAGATGCTTTTTAAGCATCATTTGAATATATCTTTGAGAGAGCCTTTTTCCGAATCTATTTATAAAAACCGCTGAAGTTTTCGGCCTTTTCTCCTCTCTGTTCCTAATATATTCTTTTACCTTTTTTTTTGCAATATCTCCGAAGGGTACTATTCTCTCTTTTTTCCCTTTCCCTTTTACTCTTATAAGCTGTTCTTTGAAGTTTATATCTTCCAGATTTAAAGAAACGAGTTCAGAAATTCTTATTCCTGTAGCATAGAGTAGTTCCAAAATAGCATCATCTCTTATTTTTGTAAAATTATCTTTATCTTTCTCCTTTTCCTCCAAAAGTTCATTAACTTCTGTTATTGTCAGAAACTTTGGAAGAGGTTTATCAAGTTTTGGAAGAGGGACTGATTCGGCAGGGTTTGATTTTATAATTCTTTCTTTTAAAAGGTATTTGAAGAAAGACCTTAATGCTGAAATTTTCCTTGATATTGAAGTCTTTTTTTCTCCCTTTTCTGACAAAAGCACTATAAATCCCCTTATATCAAGAGGGGTAATTTCATCTATCTTTTTTTTGTCTGTATATTCTAAAAACTGACTTAAATCCATTCCATAATTTTTTATAGTATGCTCGGATGAGTTTTTCTCGTATTTAAGATAATTTAAAAACTTTTTTATGTATTCTTCCATTAAAACCACTCTGTTACAAAAGACTTCAGATGTGATGTATCATTCAATTTGTAAAGGACATATCCTCTTTTTTGATCATAAATTAGTGTTGACACTGAGGCATTATCAAGATGGAATTTCCAGAAAAAATCATTTTTGAGCCCCACTGCGCAGGCTATTAGTGTTTTTAAAACAGATCTATGTGAGATAAGAGAAATCTTTTCATATGTCATTGTTTTTATGGATTCAAGAAGATTGCAGACTCTTTTGTAAACATCCCAAATACTTTCACCTGCGGGGAATACTATCTTTTCCGGAGTTTCTGTCCAGAGTTTCCACATTTGAGGATTTTCCATTTTTATCTTTTCTTTTTCAATTCCACTCCAGCTTCCGAGATCAAGATTATTTAATCTCTCATCAATTATAATTTCTTTTTCTGGAAATATTATTTTTGCTGTTTCAACAGCTCTTATAAGAGGGCTTGAAAGAACAGCTTCAATGTTTATAGAGTTAAAATAGTCTTTTGTGAATTTTGCCTGCTCTCTTCCTGTCTCCGAAAGAGGAATATCAAGCCTTCCTCTGAATATCCCCTTTTTGTTTGATTCTGTCTCACCATGTCTTATCAAAAAAATCTCTTTTTTCCCCATTTTATTAACCTCGTTTTATATTATCACAAATCTAAAGAAACTTTAATTTGACTTGATTATTCACTGTCTTTCTTATAGAATTTAAAAATATCGGAGATGAATTTGAAAAGAGAAAGAAGAAATTTAAAAAAGGAAATTATAGAAAAATACAAAAAACATGTTTCCTCGTCCAAGGTAAGATTTTACAAAAAATATGGAATGAGCTTTGTTATGGGAAAAAGGGAAGGGAGTTTTATCTGGGACATTGAGGGTAAAAAAAGGCTTTTAAATCTTCATTGCAATGGTGGAGTTTTTAATTTGGGACATAGAAACAGAGAGCTTATTGAAATATTGAAAGAGTCAATTGAAAATTATGATATAGGCAATCACCATTTGATAAGCCGAGCGAGAGCGGAGCTTGCCGAATACATTGCTTATCTTATGCCGGAAGATCTTGATTATGTTATTTTCGGAGTTAGCGGAGGGGAAGCAATTGATACTGCAATAAAGATAGCAAGAGGGTTTACAGGAAGAAGAAAGATAATATCAGCAAAAGGTGGCTATCACGGACATACGGGCCTTGCACTTGCCGCTGGGGATCCGAAGTACAGAAAGCCTTTCTGTTCATCATCATCTGATTTTATTCAGATAAAGTTTAATGCCATAAAAGCCGTGGAAGAGAGTGTTGACAGGAGAACCGCAGCAGTTATTCTTGAAACAATTCCTGCTACACTTGGGATGCCAATTGCTGACAAGGATTATTTTAGGAAAGTAAAAAGAATTTGCGAAAGAAAAGGTGCACTTTTGATTCTTGATGAAGTGCAGACAGGCCTTGGAAGGACTGGTAAACTCTGGGCTTTTCAGCATTTTAATGTTGTTCCTGATATTGTTGTTCTGGGCAAAGGACTGTCGGGTGGTATTTATCCTATTACAGCTACTGTTATAAGAAGAGAGCTTGAAAAAGTATTTAAGAAAGATCCTTTTGTTCATATTTCAACTTTCGGAGGAGCTGAGCCGGCAGCTATTGTTGCAAAAAGGGTACTTGAGATAGTATCTAATGAGAATTTTTTAAAATCTGTTAATAGAAAGTCCGAGCTTTTTTCACTTTATTTTAATGAATTGAAAAGAGCTGAACCTAAATTTGTAAAGAGTTTAAGGAGATTGGGCTTGATGATGGGACTTGAACTTTACGATAAATATTCGGGACCTGCTCTTACCAAATCTGCTTACGATAAGGGAGTACTTTTGGTTTACGCTAACAATGACAAATCAATTGCTCAGCTTTTACCTCCTCTTACAATTTCTGAGGATGAAATAAAACTTGCTTTTGAATTATTAAAGAAAGCCGTTAAAAAGGCAAAGTATTTGAGATATCTTTTAAAAATTATTTAGAGGTATTTTGTGGACAAGATTAAAGTATTGAAAGAGTTTGAAAAGAGTTTGGTCTCCCACAATCCGGAAAATTCCGGGATAAAGCCTGAAATAATAGGATATGGTGAAATATCCATAATATTTAAAATTCCGGGATTAGAAGGTTTTGCATTAAAAAGATTACCTCTTTTTAATGCAAAAGAGGAGGCTTTGGATTACGAGGAAAAGTATAAAAAGTATTGCAATTTTCTAAAAGAAGCCGGAATAAAACTTCCGGATGATGAAACTTTTATCGTTGATATTGGAAGAATTCCAGTATCCCTTTATATTGCTCAAAAAGAACTTCCTTCAAATTCAATAGGCAATAAGATTATTTCGGATATGAAAAAAGAAGCGATAAAGGAATTTTTTGAAAGAATAGTCTTTGAAGTAAAAAAGGTGTGGGATTTTAATAAGAAAAATAAGGAGAAAATTGAACTTTCAATAGACGGTCAGCTTTCAAATTGGGTTTTAGTGGGCAACGATATTTACTTTATAGATACAAGTACTCCGCTTTTCAGATTAAATGGTGTTGAGCAGATGGATCCGGAGCCCCTCTTAAAGAGTGCTCCGGGATTTTTGAGATGGATTTTAAAACTCTTTTTTCTCGATGATGTTATGAACAGATATTATGATGAAAGATTGGTTTACATGGATTTTGCTGCAAATCTTTACAAAGAAAAGAGGGAAGATCTGATTTCAATGACGATTGAAATAATAAATTCAAATTTATCGGAAAATCTGGAGAAAATAACGAGAAAAGATGTGGATAAATACTATAAAGAGGATAAACTCATATGGACTCTTTTTCTCTCTTTTAGAAAATTGGACAGATTTTTAAAAACAAAAGTTTTTCGGAAAAGGTATGAGTTTATCCTTCCCGGAAAAATAGAGAGGTAAAAATGTGTGATACTTTTGTATTAAAAAAAGATGGGAAAATATTTTTCGGAAAAAATAGTGATAGAGAATCCAATGAGGCTCAAATCATAGAATATTATTCGCCAAGAGCATATAAAGAAGGAGAAAAGCTAAAGACAACATACATTGAAATAGAGCAAGCAGAAGAGACTTTTGGAGTAATAATAAGCAGACCATTCTGGATGTGGGGAGCTGAGATGGGGGTGAATGAAAAAGGTGTTGTGATTGGGAATGAAGCTGTTTTTACGAAAATGCCGTATATAAAGAAAGGTGTTTTAACAGGAATGGATATCTTGAGGCTCGCTCTTGAAAGAGGAGGGACTGCCGAAGAAGCAGTTGATATGATTTTAAAACTTCTAAACGATTATGGACAGGGGGGAATATGTGGGTTTGAAGATAAGAGAATGAGCTATCATAATAGTTTTTTGATAGCTGATAGAGAAAAAACTTTTGTGCTTGAAACAGCCGGAGAGTTTTGGGTTTACAAAGAAGTAAAAGATTTTTATGCAATATCAAACAGGCTTACTATTGAAGAGGAGTTTGATAAAATTCATCCTGAAGCAATAAATTTTGCAGTGAAAAAGAGATGGATTAAAAAGGGAGAAGAATTTAATTTTTCAAAAGCTTTTTCGGATTTTCTTTTTACAAAATTTTCAGGCTCATATTTAAGATGGTTAAGAGCTTCCTCTCTTTTGAAAAGTAGATATAAGAGGTTTAAACTTGAAGATGCTTTTTCAATATTAAGAGATCATAGCGATGTAAAATATAGTCCTGATTCCCATATTTTAGCTGATTATATCTGTGCTCACGGAGGAAATATAATAACCAGAAATGCTACTCAAACAGTTGGCTCTTTGATTGTTGAAAATAGAACTAATACCACAAGAGTTTGGACAACGGCAACATCTTCTCCCTGCACTGCTATTTTCAATCCTGTTCCCTTTGGAAGTCTTCCGATTTTGGAAAAGAAACCTGACTCTTATTGTGATGATGAAACATACTGGTGGACTCATGAGAAGCTTTACAGAGAAACTTTAAAGGATTTTGAGGAGCGAATAAATGTATATTCTAAAGAAATAAAGTTTTTCGAAGAGAGAGTAATTGGTAATACGGAGGATGAGGAAATAGTTAAGGATTTGGACTTTTATAATGATAATTTTGTCAAGGCTAAGCAGAAATATCTTGAATGGTATGAGTGGATAAGGGAAAGAAAAATAAGAAAAAGACCTAATTTTGTTTTCAGAATATTCTGGAATGGTCAAAACAGAAAAGCTAATATTAATATTAGGCTTTAGAGTAGGTAAAAATTAGTTGCCAAGCCTTTTTATATATGTTATTATTTTTTCGAGGTTAAGGCATGGGAGTTTTTGATATTTTTAAAAAGAGTGTTTCGACATCAAAAAATGATATTATAAAGACAGAAGAAATAGCTGAACATCTCTCTCGTTTGTTAAAAAATGGGACAACTCTTTATTTTAAAAGCGGTAATTATGGAAAGAATGTTCCTCTTGTTTTAAAGAAAATAGGAGAAATGAGAAAAAGAATTGCTTTCAAAGCGATTTCAGTATTTCCTGAGAAAGAAGGAGCAAAAATAACAATTGAATATGAAACAATGGGAAATCGTTATAAATTTGAAACAAAGGTAATTTCTTATAAAGAGGAAACAGGAATTATTATATCAACTTTCCCTTCTATTATAAGAGATAATGAAAGAAGAAGGGAGAAAAGAGTTAAAATACCGAAAAGAGCGCGGTTTATGGTCAAGGTTATTTCAGGAGTAGGAGGAGGTATAGGTTTTTCTGGCGATATTAATGATTTAACTTCATTAGGTATGGGTATGTATGTGGAGAGAATTATTGATATTAGAACGGAAAAGGAAATGCAGATAAAAGAAAAACTTTTTGAACCAGGGATGGATTTAAGTATTATAAGGTTTAAACCCGAAGGCTCGAGAGAGGCCGAAGTTTCAGGAAAACTAATTTATTCAATAAAAGATGGAACAAGGATAAGAGTTGGGATTGAGTTTCAGAAACTTTCTGATAATAACTTAGGTATTGTAAAATCAATACTTATGAAATTTTCAGGGAGATAAAAAATGAAGAATAAAATAAAAATAGGTTTGCTTTTTGGAGGGATGTCTCCCGAACATGAAATTTCAATAATTTCTGCAAAATCTGTTTATAAGAATCTTGATAAGGAAAAATATGAAGTTTTTTCATATTATATTGATAAAAAAGGTTTTTGGTCAGAGGTGGAATCTCCTGAAAACATAGAAAAAAGAAAAAACGAACCTGCCCCATTTATTGCTTTTAAGGGGAATTCCTCTTTTATTGAGTTAGTTGATATCTTCTTTCCCATTCTTCATGGTCCTTATGGAGAGGATGGTACTGTTCAGGGAATTTTTGAAAGTTTAAAAATACCATTTGTAGGGGCAGGAGTTGCTGGGGCTTCAGTTACTATGGACAAGGTTTTGACAAAGAAGATTTTAGAGGCTGATGGGATTCCAGTAACGGATTATCTAATTTTGTGGAAAAACAATGATATCTTGACAGAGCCTCAGAGGATAACGGATAGTGTATATGAGGCATTAAAGTTTCCTGTGTTTGTTAAACCATCAAATTCAGGGTCAAGCATAGGTATTACAAAGGTAAAAAATACCGAAAATCTTCCCTCTGCTATAAAAAAGGCTTTTAAATATTCTGAAAAAATTTTAATTGAGGAGGAGATTGAAAATGCAAGAGAAATAGAGGTTTCAGTTTTCAGTGATAAAAAAGGAATAAGAGTTTCAGTGCCTGGAGAGGTCATTCCTTTTAATGAATTTTATGATTATGAAGATAAATATAAGCTCGGTAAGACAAAGTTTAAAATTCCGGCAAAACTTCCGGAAAAGTTGGTTAGAAAAATACAGAAAGCAGCCTATGATTCTTTTAGAATTTTAGAACTTTACGGAATGTCCCGGGTGGATTTTCTTTTGGATAAGGATAATAATTTTTATGTAAATGAGGTAAATGCTATACCGGGTTTTACCTCTATTAGTATGTATCCGAGACTCTGGGAAGAAAGTGGTATTAAATATTCCGGACTTTTGGATCTTCTTATTCAATCGGGTTTGCAGAGGTATGAGCAGAGGTAGAATTCTTGCTATTGATTTTGGAGAAAAAGTTTTTGGACTTGCAATATCAGATAAAGAGCGGAAGTTTTCATTCCCCTTGAAAAATTACAGGAGAAAAAATATTGAAGAGGATATTCTGTTTTTAAAAAAACTTATAGAGGAGAGAAAAGTGGTAAAAATTATTTTTGGAAACCCTTTGAATTCAAAAAGAGAAGAATCCAAAATGAGTAAAAAAGTTAGAGATTTTGTGGGAATATTAAGCAAAAAAATCAAGATAAAGATTGAGCTTTATGATGAAACATTTACTACAAAAGAGGCTGAATTTGTTTTAAGGGAATATGGTTTTAAGGAGAAAAAGATGAAGGGTAAAAAGGATTCAATAGCAGCTTCTTTTATCCTATCCTCATATCTGGAGTCAATAAATGAAAGTAATTAAAGCTTTATTGTATTTTATATTTGTTTTTATTGTTGTTGGAACTATTACACTTTACCTTTATTTTGATAAAGCAGTTAATACAAAATTTAAGGCATTTCCAGGAGAAAAAATTATTTTGATAGATAAAGGCTCTTCTGTTTCAAGAGTAGCTAATATTTTGGAAAGGGAAGGTGTTATAAAAAGTTCTGATATCTTTAAACTTGCCTACAAGTTTTATTTTAGAGAGAAAGTAATAAATGCTGGGGAGTTTAAGTTTAACAAACCTCTTTCAATAAAGGAGGTTCTTCAAAAATTGATTTCAGAATATGGTATTCTTGTAAGTTTTACAATAAAAGAGGGAGATTCTATTTTTGATATAGCTGGAAATCTTGAGAAAAGAGCTATTTTTAGAAAAGATGCTTTTCTTAAATTTGTAAAAGAGAATACATATTTTATTGCTGATTTGGCTCCCAATGCAAAGAGTTTGGAGGGATTTCTCTTTCCCGATACTTACAAGTTTTCAAAGGGAATCGAAATTAGAAAACTTGTGAGTATGTTTGTAGAAAATTTTAGATCAAAATTTTTTCTTGTGTGGAATAAAAGGCCACCCGATTATAAATTCTCCATTTATGAAACAGTGACATTTGCCTCTTTGATAGAAAAAGAAACCTTTTCGGGATCTGAAAGAAGTTTAATAAGCTCAGTTTTTCACAATCGTTTGAAAAAAGGAATGTTTCTTCAATGTGATCCTACTTTTATATATGCTTTAAGAGTTGATGGGAAGTGGAAGGGAAAGATAGGGTACAGAGAAATTAAATATAACTCTCCCTACAATACATATCTTTACAAGGGCCTTCCCCCAGGTCCTATTGCGAATCCTGGAATTGATTCAATTAAAGCTGCCATATATCCTGCAAATACCAGATATTTATACTTTGTTTCAAAAAATGATGGAACTCATTATTTTAGCAAAACATTGAAAGAGCATAACAGAGCAGTATATAATTATCAAATAAGAAAGATAAGATGAAAAAGAGATTGGTTTATATAGATTATTATCGGATGATTATAATTCTTTTAATGATTCAAGGACACACTTTAAGAGCTCTTTTAAGAGAGGATTTGAAAATGGGTGTTTGGTTTAAAATTCATGAGTATATCCATGGAGCTGTAGCACCGGGATTTCTCTTTCTTTCAGGATTTCTCTTTTTTTACACTCTAAAAAAAAAGATAAAGATGCAATAATTTCAAGAATAATTCAATATATAGGAATTATTTCAATAGGCTATTTCCTTCATCTGCCATTTTTTTCTTTGAAAAAGATTGCTTTGTTATGGGATAAGGGAGTAGGTGAAAAATTACTTCAAATGGATATTTTGCAAACAATAGGGTTTTCTCTTCTCTTTTCTGCTATCTTGTGGCTCATTAGTAAAAGTGCTTTTATACCTGTTCTTTTAAGTTTGGGAATTTTTGATATTTTTCTTATTTTTTATAAGATTAACATAACGGAAAGCTTTTTCAAATATTTCTTTTCCTCCGAACTTTCTCCATTCCCCTTTTTCCCTTGGTCACTTTACTTTATTGTGGGAGTTTTATCCTCCAAATATTTGAAGAAGAAAAGTAATTTGCTTTTGATTTTTTCAATTGTTCTTTGTAGTGTTCAGATTTTTGTTTCAGGTACTTATGCTGAGAGAATTGCTGATATTGGAAAGATTCTTTTATTATTTGAAATATGTAAAAGATTCTGTACTACGGTTCCTCAAAAAATGAATGCTTTTATGAGGGCTTCACGGGAAAGCCTTTTTCTTTATATTTCGCATATTATGATAGTTTATGGCTCTGTTCTTTCAAAAGGGTTATCATTTTACATAGGGGCAAATCTAAGTTTTTCAGGGTTTTTAATAGTTTTTATTACAATGAGTGCATTGCTTTATTTTGTTGCTTTTTATATAAATTTGATTCGTGAAAGATGTTTTTCTCTGTTTCTTCTTATAAAAAGCATATTGTACCTTATCTTTTTTGTGGAGTTCTTTAAAAGACCTTGGTAATCAAGCCTTTTCAAAAGAGTCTGATAGAAAGGCTTTTAACTCTTCTATTCCTGAAAAATTCTCTATCTTACCCTCAATCCAATCCTCTCTTCCGCCACCTCTTCCTTTGACTATTGAGAATATTTCAGAGCTTATTTCTCTAAGGTTTAGTCTACCTTTTCCTCTCCCAATCAAAATGTATTTTGATGGCTCTTTTGTGAGGAAAAGCACATTTTTCCCATTGTTCACCAATTTTTTTGCCATAAACTTTATGTCTTTTATTTCTTCATCTTCAAATATTTTGAAAATAAATTCTTCTGATGATTTTAAAATATTTTCTATCTCGTCTTCAATCTCTTTTTTCTTATAGAAATTGAGTTTCTTTCTCATATTCTCAAACTTACCCTTTATATCTTTAAAAGCCTCGGTAAGTTCTTCTTGGGGCCTTCCTGTTTCTCTCTGAAGATTTAATATTATCTCATTTTTTTTCTGATAATCCTTTAAGGCTCTGTATCCTGCCACATAGTATAATCTCATATTTGATCTTACTTTGTCAGTTTTAATTATTTTTATAAGAGAAATTTCTCCAGTACTTCTAACATGAGTTCCCCCACATGCCGAATAATCAAATCCATCTATTTCAACTACTCTTATTTTTCCTTTTACTTTTGGCGGTTTTCTTAGTGGAATATTTGAAATATCTTCGGTTTCATAGGCCTTTATCGAAAGATTTTTGATTATTAGATCAAGACATTCTTTTTCAGTCTCAACTATTTTCTCAAAAGGAAAACTTTTTGTATTTATTTCTATTGAAGAATGCTTATCACCAATTGAAAAAGAAAGAGTTTCATATCCATAGAGCTTTATCAGCACTTCTGATAAAAGATGCTGTCCAGTATGTTGCTGCATATGATCGTATCTTTTTTCAAAGTCAATTGTGATTGTTATCTCATCTATTGATATCTCTTTGTCAATATAGTAAAAAATTTTATTTTCCTCGACCTCTGTTTTGATTATTTTGATTCCATTAATGAAACCGATATCTGAAGGTTGTCCTCCTCCTTCCGGATACACTATTGTTTTATCAGGTAGGATTTTCCATAGACTGCCCGCTTTCTCTTTTTCAATAACTTTTGCTTTTATCTCTTTTAGGTAAGAATCTTTGTGATAAACTTTTTCTGTCAATTTATCCTCCTACAATAAACATTAATAGAAAAAGAGATACTATTAATATAAGAACCGAAGGAAGAAGGTATTTATAAACATCTTTAAGTTTTGCTTCATAATACTCTGCGCTGAGAACGAGGCAAAAATGCACAGGTGATAATAGAACCCCTGTAAATCCACTAACATACAAAAACATAATTTTCCACATGTCTGGATTTGTGGTCCCAACAATTGAAACAAAAAGAGGGAATGATATTCCTGCAAAAGCTGAATTAACTCCTGTAAGAAATCCTATTATAAAAGGAACAAAAAACATTATCAAATATTTTAATCCTTTTGCTCCTAATATTAGCTCTTTTGTAAGATCTATTATCTGAGAGTGAAGTATGTAGTTTTTAAATATCATAACAGCAATAATTGTAAGAAGAATGGAAGGTTTGAATGCTTTTTTTAAAATTTTCCATTTTTCCGGTAAACTCTTTTTCAAGATAATAAATGAGAACATCACGACAATTAAAACCGAAAGATAGACTTTAATTTTAAATATTAATACAATGGCTATAATTAAAAGAATTTCCCATAATCCGTAAAAAAAGTTAAAAAGATTTTCCTTTATTGATCTGTTTTTTATTTTATTATCTTTTAATTGAGGCAAGTATAGTTTCATAAATAACATACCTATGGTGATTGCTATTATTGTAAAATAAAATTGATGCTTGAATAAAAGTACAAAATCAACCTTGAAAATTCCTGCACACAAAATTAGTCCAGGATAAAGTGGCCATATGTATTCCCATATATGCCTGAACCAAAAATTTATATATGTTTTCAAAGATGGGGAAATATTATCATCTTTTAAGGTTTCATTAAGAATGGGAGCGGAAACTAGAGCCCCTCCTGGCATTGGTAAAAGACCTATTAAAGCGGGTGATACTGAAATAATTAAGAATTTTCTCTTTAAAAGTCCTTCGGTCGCTTCAACGAATATTTTTAAAGATTCTTTTGCTTTTAAAATCTGTCCCAATATCAAGACCATCATTATTATTGTTAAAAGCTGAAGAGTATCTTTTGAAATAGCGGCCTGATAGGAAAGCTTTATTATTTCAATAGGAGATAATCCAAAGAGTAAAGCCAGTGAAACTCCACCTATAAGAATTGCTAAAAAGAGCTCCAATTTAAAGTAAAGAAGCACCATTAACATAACAATTGGGAGTAAAAGTTTTAAAATCTCTAACAGCATATTTTCACCTTGCGAAGTATTATATCAAATATTTGATAGTATTTTTAATACGGGAAAAAGTTTATTTTGTATGAGATATTGTAAAATAAATATATATTTTTACGGAAAATTCTGATAAAATAAAAAAATGAATGAAAAGAACTCTCTTGGAGAAATTTTCAGGCAAAAAAGAGAAGAAAAAAAGATTTCTATAAAGAATGTTTGTGATGTTACTAAGCTTTCTAAAAGTATCATTTTAGCAATAGAAAGTGATAATTTTGAAGATTTACCCGGCGGTTTCTTTAACAGAGGAATTTTAAGAACATATGCAAAATTTCTTAAACTTGATGAAGAAGAGATTATTAGAATATATGAAAACATTTACAAAAAAGATGGAGAAAAGAAAGAAAAAATATTGACCATTGATAAAGAGTATAGTTTTAACTTTTTGTCAAAAAAAGTTATTTTTGTGTTTTTAGCAATATTAATTTTGTTGTTATTAATATGGCTATTTATTCCTTCTGATTTTTCTGTTGCTAAAGTTGAAAATATAAAAAAAATTACTCAAATGAAAGGAAAAACACAAAAAGGGGTAAAGAAAGCAATAAATAAAGAAATTATGAGAACAAAATCCGAACCAATAAAAAAAGTAATAAACAATAATAAGAAAAGGGATTTTTCTGAAGAGGTAAAGGTCAATAAAGACGAGCTTGCGCTTAAATTAATCTTTAAAGATGATTGCTGGACAGAAATTCGCAGTGGAAATAAGATTATTGTATCTTCGCTTTTTTTAGCTGGAAATGGTTTTAAAGCTAAGGGAAAAGTCTTTAGTATAAAACTTGGAAATCCCGGAGCTGCTGAGATTTTTGTAAACGGGAAAATATATCAGTTTGAATATAAAGAGGGTATTCCGAAGACTTTAATATTAAGCTATAAGGATTTTTAAGATAAATGAATGCTAAAGAAGTTGTTGAAAATTTAAAAAGAGATAATCTTGATTCAACGATAAAGGAATTTATTTTAGACAGAACACTACCTCTTCCTAAGAAAGAATTTATAGAAGCTTTGAGTTATTTAACGCGGGACAGTTATTTTAAGGATAAAGCATATAAGGAACTTGAAAAGCTTGATCCTGAATCAATAAAAGCCTATTTCATAGATAAAGATTTAATCCCTGAAGTAGCTTTATTTTTGTTTAAAAATTTCAAGCATAAATTGGATAGAAGTACATATATAGAGATGATTAATAATTTTTCTATTCCTCCACAGGTTCTTGTTGAAATTGCTAAGTCTAATGATCAGGAATTACTTGAACTTTTGTCATTAAAGGATATTAAATTGCTTGCTCACCCTGAGATTATTGATGTTTTAGTTGTAAATCCTCACCTTTCAAGAGATAAAAGATTTAGACTTGTTGAAATGAAAAAGAGATTTATAGAGGGGTACGAAGAGGAAACAGTGGAAGAAGAAGTTGAGAAGGTAGAAGAAGAAGCTAAGGAAGAAGAGGATATAACAATAGAAGTTGAAATAGATATGGGAGAGGGAGAAGAGATACAGGTACTCAATCTTAATCAGATAAAAAAGATGACAGTAGCGGATAAAATTAAACTTGCTTTATTTGGGAATAAAGAAGTGAGAAAGATTTTAATAAATGATTCAAATCGTTTAGTAAGGGAAGCCGTTCTCCAAAGCCCTAAATTGACGGATACAGAGGTGGAAAGCTTTGCACGAATGAAGAATCTTCCTGATGATGTTATAAGGAAGATAAGTTTTAATAAACAGTGGACATCAAAATATTCTGTTGCACTTTCCTTAATAAAAAATCCTAAGACTCCTGTAAGTTTTTCTTTAAATTATCTTGATAAGCTTATTGTTAGAGATTTAAAGCAGATTCAAAAAGACAGGGATGTCCCGAATCCTGTAAGAAAAAAAGCAAAAATCTTGATTTCAAGAAAATTCGGATGAGAATAAAAAAGACTTATATTAGTGTCCTCACAATTTTAGTTATTTCTTTCTTTATTTCATCTTGTATCAGAAGAAGTGAATTGGAATTGATTCCCAAGGTGAGAAATAGTGTTGTCCAAACTGCAAAATCGCTTGTAGGTAAACCTTATTGTTTTGGGGGTAAAGGGCCAACTTGCTTTGATTGTAGCGGTTTAGTTTACTATGTTTATAAAGTTAATGGATATAATCTTCCATCCACTACAAAAAAACTAAAAAAAATTGGGAAAAAAATTAAGAAAATCAATAATTTGAAAAAAGGTGATATATTAATTTTTAAGATAAACAGAAAACTTTGGCACGCTGGTATTTACATAGGAAACGGGCTTTTTATTCACTCTCCTAAAAGAAATACGAGAGTAAGAGTGGAAGAGATAAATAAGTATTGGAAGAAAAAATTTAAAATGGCCAGGAGAATTATATGAGGAAGATAAGAATTTCTGTAATTGGCGGACATGCACCATCCGAAGAATGTTATGAATTGGCATATCAATTTGGGAAAAAGGCAGCTAAAAAGGGTTGGCAAATAGTTTGCGGTGGCCTTGGAGGTGTAATGGAAGCTGTTTCAAAAGGAGTTAGTGAAGCAGGTGGTGAAGTTATTGGTATTTTGCCCTCTGAAGATTTTCACTCCGGTAATCAACACTTGACATTTTCAGTGGCAACAGGGCTTGGATGGATGAGAAATGCCTTAGTAGTAATGAATGGTGATGTAATAGTGGCAATTGATGGAAGTTATGGAACATTATCAGAAGTCTCCTATGCTAAAATAATGAATAAAATGGTTTTTTCTCTATGTTCGTGGAATATTGAGGGTGTTAAAAAAGTAGGAGATTTAGAAGAGCTAATAAAAGAAATAGAAAATTATTTAAATGCCCAATTATAAGATAAAGATTCAGTATGATGGAACGGATTTTCACGGATGGCAGATTCAAAAAGACAGGATTACTATTCAGGGGGAAATTTCAAGAGTTTTGAAGATAATTACGGGGAGCAAAGTAAGAGTGACCGGTTCCGGAAGAACTGATGCAGGTGTTCATGCTCTTGGGCAGGTGGCGAATTTTGTTACAAAGTTAAATATAGAAGCGGAATCTATGCTTAAAGCTCTTAATTCTCTTCTACCGCCCACTATAAGAATTATTGAATCAGAAATAGTTTCTGATAGTTTCAATGCGATGTTTAATTGTATTGAAAAAACATATAGATACACTATTTATCAAGGAAGAATAATATCTCCATTCTTATACAGGTATGCACTTCACTATCCTTATAAGTTAGATTTTGAAAAGATGGAACAGGCTGCTGAAAAGTTAAAAGGTGAGAGAGATTTTTCAGCTTTTACTGTGAAATCATCCGCCAAAAATCATGTTAAGAATTTAAAAGAGATAAGATTTGAACGAAAAGGAGAGCTTACAGATATATATTTTACGGGTAACGGCTTTCTAAGATATATGGTAAGAACTCTTGTTGGAACTTTAATTGAAGTCGGTAATGGAAAAATTAAAGTTGAAGAGATTAATGAAATAATTGAATCAAAGGATAGGAGTAAAGCTGGGCCAACATCCCCTCCTCAGGGTTTGTTCTTGATTGAAGCGAAATATCCTGAGATTTATGATTAAAAAAATTTGAAAAATGAAGCTAAATTATTTTAAAATAATCCTTTAAATTGAGAGAGGAGATAAAAGTGAAAAGATGGAAAGTTTTTTGGAGAGCCGTAAGATCATATTCTTTTACAATAACGATGGTTCAAATCTTACTTGGGAGTGTAATTGCAAAGTGGGAAAATAGCGCTTTACATTTCAATTTTATAAATTTTATATTAGCTTTGGTTGGTGCGATGATTATTCACGCTGCTTCAAATGTGATTTCAGATTATTATGATTATAAGGCAAAAGTTGATAGAGAGGGGACTTTTGGCTCAAGCGGTGTTTTGGTAGAAAAATTACTTACACCTAAAGAGGCTTATTTTTTTGCTATAATTCTTTTTTTAGTAGGATTTTTTCTTGCTTTGTACTTTTTTTTAACATTAGAGAACAAAATTGTGTTCTTAATCATTGTTTTATTAGGATTTGTTTTTGGGATGTTTTATACGGCTGATCCCTTTGCTTTAAAATACAGAGCTTTGGGAGACTTTGCTGTTTTTATGGCTTTCGGGCCTCTTATGACATTAGGGGCTTACTTTGTGCAGACTCAAAAATTTTCTTGGTGGCCCATAATCTTTTCAATTCCTCTCGGGTTATTGGTTGATGCTGTCCTTCATGGAAATAATATTAGAGATATAGAAAATGACAAAAAAGTTAATATAAAGACTATCCCAATTGTTATTGGGGAAGATAAGGCAAAGGGAATGTACTATTTTTTAATTGGTGGGGCATATTTTGTACAATTACTTTTAATTATCTTTGCTTCTCTTCCTTATTATACTTTACTTTCAGTTCTTTCACTTCCGTTGGGAATAAGACTTATTAAAATGATGCAGAAAAAAAATGAAATTCCGCCTGAAAAGTTTGCATTTATTGATATGTATACCTCACAGTATCATCTTACTTATGGAATATTGTTCATTTTGGGAATTTTTGTAAGTGTTTTATAATATTATCGACTAAAGGAATGAGAAAATCCCCTTGTTTTACTCTTTTAAATAATTTATAATGACTTTAATGTTAAAAAGAGTATGAAATGGATAAGAACAACAATTCTGATTATTACTATTATGATAAAGAAAAAATAGAGGAAGAACTAAAAAAAGGCTTTTTTTCTCTTAAATTTTCAAAAGAAGTTGAACAGAAATTTAAAGAATTTCTTTTTATTAGAATTAGGGAATCTATGAGATTTTCAATTCTCTTGGAATTCTTATATATTTTATCTTTGGCCTTTTGGATTACTTTATTTATCCGGATTTCTTTGGAAAATTATTTTTTATCCGTTATGTTTTAAGGGGCCCTCCAATTGTGCTGGCTGGTTTTCTTTTATTAAAAGCTAAAAAGGAAATCCAAATGCAGCTTCTTTTTAGTGTTGCTTTAATTGTAGCAGGATTAATGATAATTCTTATGATTTGTCTTGTTAAGGATCCCACCCATGGATACTATGCAGGGCTTACTGTTGTTTTATTATATTCATATGTAGCTGTTGGTATTCGCTTTAGGTACACTCTAATAATTGGGAGTATCCTAATAGGAGCATATTTTTTAAGCTCTTTTTTATATCTACTCCTGAAAAAAGTTTTCTTATTAGTAATGTCTTTTTTTTAATTTTATTGGAATGATTTCAAGCTTTTGGTATAGAAAAAATCAGAGAAGAGTGTTTCTTCTTTCTTCTCTTGTGGCGATAGAAAGAAAGGAACTTAAAAGTACTAACGAAAAATTAAAAGAGTTAGCATGGACCGATTCTTTGACAAAAATTGCAAATAGGAGATATCTTGAAGATTTTTTAGAAAGAGAATGGAAAAGGGCTATGAGGAAAGGAGAGCCAATTTCTGTAATAATGGTTGATATAGATTATTTTAAAAAAATATAATGATTACCTTGGACATCAGAAAGGCGACAAAATTCTTTCTAAGGTTGCAGAAAAATTAAAAAGTTTTTCAAGAAGAGCGGGGGATCTTGTTGCAAGATTTGGTGGAGAAGAGTTTATAATTGTTCTAACAAATACAGAGAATAAAGTCGCATTTGAAATCGCTGAAAAGATGAGAAAAGAGATTATAAAACTTAAAATAAAGCACCCACTCTCCGATATTGGAAATATTTTAACAATAAGCCTTGGTGTGGCAACTATGGTTCCTGAAAAAGAAATTAATTGTGAGATTTTGGTTAAAGCAGCGGATGATGCCCTTTATAAAGCAAAAAAAACAGGAAGAAACAAAGTTGATAATGTTGTTATTTAATTTAAGAAATTCCAAGTTTTTTCATTTTCCTCCAAAGAGTTGTTCTATTTATTCCGAGTTTTTGGGCGGCTAACTTTTTGTTCCACTTTACTTCTTCCAAAATCTTAAGAATCCTTTCTTTTTCTTTAGTGTTTTGGTTCAGCTCTTTTCCCCCGCTTTTTATTTTAATATATTCGGGAAGATGAGCTATTTTTATTTCACCTTTTTCACAAAAAATATAAGCATACTCAAGAATATTCCTCAGCTCTCTTATATTGCCAGGATAATTATAAGAAAGTAGAAGATTAAGAGCATCTTTTGAAATTCCCTCTATTTTTTTATTATGTACAATATTTAATCTATAGATGAAGTAATCAATAAAGAGAGGTATGTCACTTTTTCTTTCTCGCAGTGGCGGGATTTTAACATTAACTACATTAAGCCTATAAAAAAGATCTTCTCTAAAGTTGCCTTTTTTAACTTCCTCTGCAAGATTTTTGTTTGTTGCGGAAATTACTCTAACATCAACTTTTTCCGCTTTTGTACTTCCGAGTGGAATTATTTCTCCTGTTTCAACAACTCTTAATAGTTTGGCTTGAATATTTTGACTCATTTCTCCAACTTCATCCAAAAAAATAGTTCCTTTGTTAGCTTGAACAAAAAGTCCGGGTTTATCCTTTTTAGCATCCGTAAAGGCTCCTTTTTTGTATCCGAAAAGCTCTGATTCAAGAAGGGTATCGGGAAGCGCTGCACAATTTATCTTTACAAAAGGTTTACCCTTTCTATCACTTAAGTTTTTAATTGCAGTAGCGAAAACCTCTTTCCCAACACCACTTTCTCCTTCTATCAACACCGGAACATTACTTTTTGCAATTTTGGGCAATGCACTTAAAATATTTAGAAGGTTTTTGTCTCTTGTGATTATATCTTCTAATTTAAAACCTTTTTTTATCCTTCTTTCAAGTTCGTACTCTCTTGTTATATCCTGAAAAATTTCAATCCAATTATCTCCAAACGGGAAAGCTTTTACTTTTATATATTTTTCTTCATTTTTTTTATTTATTATGTTTACTATTATTTCTCTTTGCTCTTTTCCATCTTTTAATGCTTTAATAGGGCAATTCTTTGTGCAGGCATCTGCTTTGAGTATTTCAAAGCAAAATTTGCCTTTTGCTTCCTCTTTTTCGAATCCTGTTATCTGTGAAGCAGCTTTGTTTATTTCTTTGATTTTGAATTCATTATCAATTATTAAGACTCCTTCAAAAAGGTGGTCTAAAATATCTGAATAATCATTTTGCTTCATGTTTTATTTTAAACTGGATTTAAGTAAAATGCAACATTATGCAACAAATGAAACATAATGTTTTGCAGGATTGTTGCCATAAAATTTCAAAAAGAAAAAATTCAATAATTATAGGGATTTATGGCAATTTATAAAGTTGGCACGAAATTTTATATCTAACAATATGAAATTAGCAGTAGCGGTTTTTAGAAATATAGTTGCTCCAAGGTTAGATTTTTCGGAGCAGCTTATTATTTATGAAATTGTGGATGGGAGAATTGTGGGGAAGAGTAGTATAAATCTTATACTTGAATATCCTATGGAACTTTTAAGTGTCCTTAAATCCGAAAATATTAATATAATAATTTGTGGTGGGGGTCCGCGAGGGTTTTTAAGAAATTTGTATTTTAATGGGATTGAAATTTTTAATGGAGGGTTTATGGAACCTGATATGGTAGTGGATTTATATCTTAAAGGCAAAATCCCATCTTTTTTTAGTGAAACTATTTTTTATAATGAATGGTCAAGAAGGGGTGAAAGAGGCAGATGGAGAAAAGGCTTTGGGAAAAACAGAAAAAATTTAAATAAAAGGAGGAAATAATGGCAAATAGGAAATTTGATGTTTTAGTTGTTGGTGGAGGACCTGCTGGGATTATTACGGCAGTTACTTCAAAAACATATTATCCGGAAAAAAGTGTTGCTATTTTAAGGAGAGAAAAAAAGGTATTGATTCCCTGTGGTATTCCTTATGTTTTAAGTACTCTTGATTCTCCAGAAAAAGATATTATTCCAGATGAACCTATTTTGAAAAAAGGTATTGAGATTATAGTGGATTCTGTTAAAAAAGTTGATATTAAAGAGAAAGTTGCTTTTACGGAAGCAGGTGATAAGATTAAATTTGAAAAGGTAGTTTTTGCTACCGGTTCAACTCCCACAGAGCCTTCTTGGCTTGAAGGAAGGGACCTTGAAAATGTTTTTTATATTAAAAAGAATATTGATTATCTTAGGGATTTAAAAAGCAAACTTTCAAGTTTTAAAAACATAGTGATAGTTGGCGGAGGATTTATCGGTGTGGAGGTTGCCGATGAGTTAAGGAAATATGATGATAAGAAAATCACTATTGTGGAAAAATTACCTCACATACTTTACCTTGCATTTGATGAAGAATGCTGTATTAAAGCGGAAGAGGAGCTTAAGAAGTATGGAGTTGATTTGGTTACCGGAATTGGAGTAAAGAGAATAGAAGGGAAAGGCAAGGTTGAAAAGGTTGTCCTTGAGAATGATGATACCATTGATGCTGACGCTGTTATTCTTTCTTTGGGGTATAAACCTAATGTAAAACTTGCAGCTGAGGCAGAAGTAAGGCTTGGAGCTTCAGGAGCTATTTGGGTTGATGAATATTTAAGAACGGATTATGACCATGTTTTTGCTGTGGGAGATTGTGTTGAAAGAAAGGATTTTATTACGAGAAGAATTAGCAAGATTATGCTTGCTTCAACGGCAACTTCAGAGGCAAGGATAGCAGGGGCAAATCTTTTTAAACTTCAAGTGGTTAAGACATTTACGGGAACAATCGGAATCTTTTCAACTAAGATTGGTAACAATGCTTTTGGCTCAGCAGGTGTTACAGAAGCAATGGCAAGAGAGTTGGGTTTTGATATCGTTATAGGAGAGGCAGAGAGTGTGGATAGACATCCGGGATCTTTACCTGGAGCTCATAAGCAGAGAATTAAACTTATAGCTTCAAAAAAATCTGAGATAATAATGGGGGCTCAAGTTTTCGGAGGAGATAGTACAGGTGAGTTAATTAACTTTTTAGGTTTTGCTATTCAGCAAAAAACCACAACCGGCGGACTTTTGATTTCACAGATAGGAACTCACCCACTTCTAACATCAGCTCCTACGACTTATCCGATAATAAAAGCTGCTGAAAATTTAATTTCAAAAATTAAATAGAGGAGGTGTGAAATGTTTAACTATATGAATCCTTATTATTATGGTTTCGGAGGCTTTGGTTGGGGGAGAGGCAAAGGTTTCGGAAGAGGCAGAGGCTTTGGCAGAGGCAGAGGCTTTGGCAGAGGTTTCGGTTATGGAGCAACTCTTGGCTATTGCCCATGGACCGGACTTCCAAGAGGTTGGAGGTGGATGGGGTACTATAACCCATATTATACATCTTATACTGGTTATACTGGTTTTAACTATCCTGTTCCCTATGGATACAATATGGTAACACCTACACCAACCACTGTGCAGGAGGAGAAAAAATGAGGATACTTATCACATCATCAGCGCCTGATCTGAATTCTCCAGTGGATATGAGATTTGCAAGAGCACCTTATTTTATTGTGTACGATAGTGAGCATCCAAATAATCCAGAGATAATTCAAAACCCTTTTATAAACACTCCTTCGGGGGCAGGTATTGTTGCAGCCCAATTTATATTAGAGAAGGGAGTTCAAGCTGTTATTTCAGGTGCTTTCGGGCCTAACTCTTCAATGATTTTAAGCTCAGCTGGTATTCAAATGATTACGGAGACTGGAGGAATTTCCGTAAAAGATGCGGTTGAAAAAGTGCTGAGTGGAGATTTTACTCAAACAGTTCCTCAACAAACAACTATTCCAGCATCTTATTTTCCTCAATACAATCCCTATGGATTTGGATGGGGATTCGGATGGGGTAGAGGTTTTGGAAGAGGTTGGGCTATGAATTGGGGTGTTTTTCCAGGAGGCACATATCCGCAGTCTTATAATTTTGATGAAAAGAGTTTTTTAAAAAACATAATAGACAATCTTAGGTCTCAGTTAGATTACTATGAGAAAAGGTTGGCAGAAATTGAAAAAAATGTTAAGGAGGAAAAATGAGAATATTAGTAACTGCAAGCTCTGAAGATTTGAATGGTCCTGTGGATCCTCGTTTCGGAAGAGCAGCTTATTATGTGATTTTTGATTCTGAAAATCCTGATGCTGTTCAGATAATTCCTAATCCTAATGCAGCTTCTCCAAGTGGGGCAGGGACAGCAGCAGCTCAATATGTTGCATCTCAAGGTGTGAACATAGTTGTTTCAGGTTCTTTTGGTCCAAATGCTTCGTCTGTTCTTTCGGGGGCGGGTATTCAGATGGTTTCTGCACCTTCTGGAATAAGTGTAAGAGAGGCATATGAGATGACAACTCAAGGAAAGTTGGAAGCCGCTCCTGCAAACCCTAACGGACAAATGCCACCTTATACCCCGCAAGGAGGTTTCGGTGGACCCGGGTCCGGAGGAGGAGCAGGTTTTGGTGGTGGATTTGGAGGTGGCCGAGGTGGAGGCTTCGGTGGTGGTTTCGGAAGAGGAAGAGGTAGAGGCGGAGGCTTTGGAAAAGGTGGAGGAAAAGGCCGAGGCGGAGGCTTTGGCGGGGGTTTTGGCAGAGGCTGGAAGTAAGTCTCTTTTCAAATAAAGCTTACCCCTTTTGTGTGGACGGAGCGGGCTTGCCCGCTCCGTTTCTTTATCCTATTGAATTAATCTTTTTATTGATTTATATTATTTTATGAAATATTTAATCTTTACTGATCTTGATGGAACTTTACTTGATTATGATACCTATGAATGGTGGGGGGCGGGAAAATCCATAAACTACCTTAAGAAAAATAATTTTCCGATAATATTTCTTACAAGTAAAACATTTGAAGAAACTATAGTTTTTAGAAAAGAAATAGGCTTAATTGATTATCCTTTTGCTATTGAGAATGGAGGTGCTATCTATTTCCCAAAAGCTTATGAAAAATTTTTAGATCGTAAATATAAAGTTAGCGATGATGAATTATGTAAAATAGAAATTGGAATGCACATAAAAAGTATACTTCCTTTGCTTAAAGAAGCTTCAAAGAAGTATGAGGTAAGTGTAAAAACTATTTTTGATTTTTCTAATAATGAATTTAAGAATATTTTAAATTTAAAAGGAGAGATGATAGAAAAGGTAAAAAAAAGAGAGTATGATATTCCTTTTATAATAATAGAAACTAATAATTATGGAACAAGAAACTTTTTTAAAGAGTTAAAAGCTTTTGGATTAAAAATTGTAAAAGGGGGACGTTTTTATCATTTATCAGGGGAGTATGATAAAGGAATGGCTGCTGAGATTATTTATAAATTTTACAAGAAGATTTACCAGAAAAACAAAATAAAAACAATAGGGCTTGGTGATTCTGAAAATGATTTGTCAATGTTAAAATTTGCGGATATTCCTGTTTTAGTTAAAAAGAAGGATGGATTTTATTCAAGAAAAATAAAAAATGAAATTAGAGATATTTTTTTAACAAAAAATCCTGCTCCCGAAGGATGGAATGAAATATTTGAAAAATTATTTTTAATATAGTAATATAAAGTTGTAAAGGCAATCCATAAAAAATCTTAAAAGGAGGTGTGAAATGTCAGATTTTTTTCAATCAGGAAATATAACAACAATTAATATTTTGGGAGAAAAAGGTTCTGATATCATAGATTCTCACTTAATGAAATTTTCAAAAAGAAAAAAAACAGCGGTTCTTATACCTGTTCTTTATAGTGATTATGTAAGACCTGCGATGAAAAGAATCCTAGAAATAATGAAAGACATAGATTTTATTAATGAAGTTGTTTTATCTTTAGGTGGTGCTTCAAGGGAAAAGTTTGAAAGAGTGAAAGATGAAATTAAGAATCATCCTCGAAACATTACTGTACTTTGGATGGATAATCCTAAGATAAAAGATATGATTTTTGATCTTGATAAAGCTAATTTAAAAATAGGTCCCGAAGGAAAAGGGAAATCTTGTTGGACAGGTTTTGGTTATATACTTGCAAAAGGGGAGGCCGACATAATTGCTTTACATGATTCTGATATTGAGACATATTCGAAGGAGATGCTTGCAAGATTAATTTATCCTCTTGTAAGCCCTCATTTACCTTTTGAATTTTCAAAAGGATTTTATGCAAGATTTAGTAAAAAACTTCACGGAAGAGTTACAAGACTTTTTGTTATTCCGTTTTTTAAAGCTTTATTAAAGGTTTTGGGCCCTCATCCTTTTATTTATTATCTTAACAGTTTCAGATATCCGCTTTCGGGAGAGTTTGCTTTAAGAACAGGGCTTGCAAGAGTTATGAGATTCCCGGGTGATTGGGGACTTGAAGTTAGTGTTCTTTATGAAGTTTATAGAAATGTTACTCTTAAAAGAATTACACAGGTGGGGTTGGCTCAAAGGTATGATCATAAACATCAAAAAGTCTCTGAAGCTGATGCAAATATGGGTCTCCATAAGATGACAATTGATATTGCAACTAATGTATTAAAGAATATTGCAGCGGAAGGAGTTATAATTTCCGACGGGAATATAAGAGCGATTCAGAAAACATATTTGAGGATTGCCGAGGATATGATTTCTAGTTATCATGCAATAGCAATGATGAATGGCCTTTCATTTGACAGGCATCAGGAGGAATCAATAGTGGAAACATTTTACAAAGCTTTGATTCACTCTTCCGAGAAATTTCTTGAAGATCCTATGGGAGTTCAAATGCTTCCCAATTGGAACAGAATTACTTCAGCCTATCCAAACTTTCTTGACAAATTAAAAAAATTGGTTGACAAAGATAATAAATAGGAGGAAATATGGGATTTAAACCTTATGAAACAGCATTAAGAGATGAGGCGATAAAATGGATTAAAGAGCAACAAAAAGTTGATATTCTGGTAGGTGTCCCCTGTTATAATAATGAAGATACAATTAGATTTGTTGTAGAGCGGATAGGTGAGGGATTAAGCAAATATTTTCCTGATGTAAGAAAAGGTATTTTTATTTCGGACGGAGGATCCACCGATAATACAAGGGAGAATGCTCTTAGGGCAAAAATACCCTCTGATGTTTCAGAGATAGTTACAATTTACAGGGGAATTCCGGGAAAAGGGACATCTTTAAGGGCGATTTTTGAAGTTGCGAAACACCTTGAAGCGAAGGCAATAGCTGTTTTTGATTCTGACCTTAGAAGTATCAGGCCTGAATGGATTAAATATATTCTTGAACCTATTTTAAATGAAGATACTCATTTTGTTGCTCCCTATTATAAAAGATACAAATATGACGGGACTATAACCAATATGATTGTTTATCCAACCACAAGAGCTTTATATGGAAAAAAAGTCAGACAACCAATCGGAGGGGATTTCGGATTTTCAGGGAAATTGGCAAAACTTTATTCTGATAAAAAAGTTTGGATGACAGATATAGCCAAATTTGGGATAGATATCTGGATGACAACTGTTGCCATAAATGAGGTTAATAGTATTTCTCAAGCTAATCTCGGCGTAAAAATTCACAATGCCAAAGATCCTGCATCTGATCTGGTTCACATGTTTATTCAGGTGATTTCAACTATGTTTGATCTTATGAATGAGTATGAGGATAATTGGACAAAGGTTGAAAAAAGTGTTGATATCCCACTTTTAAAGGGCGTTGAAGATAGCCCTGAGCCTACGGAAATAAATGTAAATTTAAAAAAATTAGAGGATGAATTTATTGATGGATTCGAACAATTTTCTTCACTTTATAGAGATATTCTTTCTCTGGAAAGTTATCAAGGGCTTTTTAAAGTCTATGAAAATAAGAAAAAAGGAAATGGGCTCAATATTGACGGAAAATTATGGAGTTTAATTATTTATGATACTGCTTATACATATCATAATTGGTCAAGAAACAGAAAAAAATTAATAAACATCCTCTCTCCTCTATATTTCGGAAGAACAGCCTCTTTTATCTCTGAAACAATAGATATGAATTGGGAACAAGCTGAAGAGGTAATAGAGAAACAGGCAGAAATTTTTGAAAAAAATAAGGAGTATTTAAAAAATAGAATTTTGCAGTGGGAAGAATTTTAATTATTTTAAAATAATCGGGGTTATGTAATTTTCTTCTATTTTGACAGTTAAAGGTTTTTCTTTAAATTTTAAAACTATTTTTTCTTTTTTTTCTCTGATTAAAACACTTTTTATTATTTTTTTATTTCTAAATGTTATTTTTATGTAAAGGGGAAATATAAGAGGTTTTGAAGTAAGCTGAAAAAGATTTATATTTATTGAATTTCCGTTTATTTTCGTTTTTACGTGAATTATCGGGAGCTCTCTTTTATAAATCCAATCTCTTAAGAATTCCCTTGCTATTTTGTTTTTCCCTGCGATTTCATTCAAAAATACAGCAGTGGTAATTGATTGAAACTTATGTTTTTTTAGTAAGTTTTTTAAATTATTGAAAAGCAAATTTTCTCCAATAATTTCTTTTAACATGAAGAACACTAATGCAGATTTATTATAAATTATTGAAAAATAAGCTTTTGTATTCTCTTCCCAATTCCCAATTCTCTTTCCATATAAAATAGGTCCAAATTTATAGTATTTTTTTACACTTTTATTCATTATTTTTACAGCTTTTCTAAATTCTTCTGAAGAATTCTTTTGCAAGTATTCAATAACAGCAAATTGAGAGACCCCTTCGGTAAACCAGAGATCTCTAAAACTTGCCCATGAAATAATTCCCCCCCACCACTGATGAGCCAACTCGTGTACTAAAACATCTGTTAGGTTTAGTGTGAATTTTACAGGAGATGAGGGATAATAAAATGTTTTTTTCCTTTTTGGTATTTTTAGTATTAGCAATCCTTGATAGCTTGAACCTGAAAGATTTTGTTCTTGGGTTAAAAGTATATTAATACTTCTAATGTTAAGTTTTCCGAAAATATTATTTAAAAAAGATATGATTTTTGTTACTTTATATATTTCTTTTTTTACTGAGTGGTTAGGAATAAAATCTGAATATATTCTGAATAATTGAGTCTTTGAATTTAACTTATTTATTAAAGAAAATTTTCCACATGCAAGGGGCATTCCTTTGATTGAATCTGAATAAAATGTGTTTTTGTTTGTATTTTCTCCTCCTCCAAAGCATTTAAAGCCGGGTTGCTTTTTAAATTTCAAGGTAAATTTGAAAAAATCCAAATTATCTTTTAAGTAATAATTCGAGTCCCTTCCAAAAAAATAAAAAGGATTTCTTGTAAGCATATAAGTTCTGTCAACTTTTTTTACCGAGGAAAAGTAGAAATCTGTTTCATCATTTTCAACAAAATGGGATGAAAAATTAAGCTCCAACTCTTTCATAGGCTTTTGAGTTTTTATAAAGAGCTTGTTAAGAGCTTTATAATATGAGACCTTATTATTTTTTGTATAAATACTTCTGATTTTTATATAATTGGGTAAGCTAATTGATAATTTACTTATTTTGTGTTTAAAATAAAGTTTTTCTTTAGCATAATAATCTTTAAAATTTTTATCCAAAAGTATTTCAAACTTTATCTCTGATATTTTTGTAAACTCACCTGCTCCCATTAATTTCATACTCTTTAATTTATTATAATCAAGAAGGATTTTTTTGAAATTCAATCCGAAAAGTTGAGTATCAGGGTAAGTTATTTTATTGAATCTAAAAGCTAAGATTTTACTTTTTTTGTAAGGAAAAATTATCAAATTTTCACTTCTTTCATTTAACAAAAAGGGAATCTCATTAGTTCCCTCTGCACTGAAACCAAATATATTTTTAAATATTTTTAGTACTTTTTTATTTATTGTCTTCTTTTTTCTTAAAATGGGGCTTTTATTTAATATTTTATTTAAATCTTTTTCATACTCAAAAGCGGAAAGAATACACCACTTAACTTTAAAAATTTTATAAGGTTTTCCGAAAAGATGAATGAAATGCTTTTTTTCTTCATCGGAAGAAGGAAAATTTTTAATTTTTATTTTTCCCTCCAAAATTACAGGAAAAGGTGAAGATGATAAAATAAACAAATTAGCTTTACTTATAAGTATTTCCGCATCTCCTATCTTAATCCTTTTTTTTGTTACTCTATAAATCCTTGATACTTTTATGATAAAAAAAGGATTTATTAATTCAATTGAAGTTAGTTCTTTTAATTTATTGTTTTTCCCTTTTTTAAAAGTAAAATAGATTATTTTACCTCTATCATTTTTTAGTAGTGAGATAAGAAAGCTTGTATCACTTCTTTTCTTTATACTTAAAAGTTTATTCTCTCTTAATATTTTTAAAAGTGGTTTGTATGAAGAATCTTCAAAATTTTCCCTGATAGCCGAATAATTTTTGGATTTTATTAAGTCTATTAAATTTGTTGAGATTAATTGTATTGATGAGAATATTAAAATAAAGATTAAAATCAGGATTTTTTTTAAAAATCTCATAAAAAATTATAAATTAAAAATTTCATTAAGTATAGTTTTCTGTTTTATTGAAATTGTGCTAAGAACTAAGTGTTTGTAACTTTAACTTACTTAAAACTTCAAAGCTTTTTTACCAAGTATTCCCCCTCTTTTATTTATTAATAAGTAGGAAAGATTTTATCTGAAAGATAGCTAAAGCTTATTTTCCTGAGATAGGACCGATTTTCTCCTTTACTTCAGGTGGAATAGCATTTTTATGAAGAGTTACTGCGATTGTTTTAAGCCTGAAAAATGCCTTTGAAAGATAGAGAAAACCTTTGTATCTGCCTTTAGTTCCACCAGAATTTTTTACATAATAAAATTTTTTCCCGGATTTACTCTTTGCAATGCCAACGATGTGCATTAAATGATCATCCGTTGTTTCAAATGTCAAAAATGTCTCTCTTCTCATCTTTTGGTCTATATCTTTCTCTTTAACAGAGGGAATAAGAAGCTTATCCCTTTTATCCGGGGGAGTTTTATCCCAATCTTTCGGAACAACTCCCAACCCTGCTTTCCGGGAGGAAAAATATCCTTCACTTATATCTCCGTCCCAAACTACGGAGTAACCGTGTTTTAAAGCATAACCAACTATCTTTTCGAGCTCATCAATTGGAACATTGTAGTAATTAGAATCAAAGTCCCAATTATCGGGGACTTCAAGTCTTACTTTTTTGTAAAATGGATATAGATCATAAGATGTAAATTCCACATAATCATCGGGATTTATTCCAAGATAGTCCAAAAATGATTTTGGTGTGTATCTCTTTCCATTATATTTAAACTTTTCAGGATATTTTCCTAAGTATGTATCAAGAATCTTTTGATAAGCCTCAAACCAAACACTGCTTATAGTTGCTCCCCATCGGTTTACTATAAGATTGTTCAAAAAACCTTTAAGAATTCTGAAAAGTTCGCTATGATTGTGTTTTTTCCCGCCATACCCCAGTCCGGGATAAACGGATTCAGGTACTATCCCGTATTTTTTTATGGATTTGAATACATGATGAGCCTGACCTCCCTGTCCGAATGTGGCATTACCATGAAGTCTTATATAATTAACAGCTTTCATTAAATAATTATTTCTCACTGTAAACATCTCGGAAAGATCGTATTCTCCCTTTCCCATTCTTAAAAGTTCTGATTCTAGAAAAGAAGTTGTTGAAAAACACCAGCATGTACCGGTTTTTCCTTGATCCTTTGGTGGAGTTGTTTTTACTTTAGTAATAATTTTAAATTGAGACGCCTCCGCTTTTCTCTTTTTCTTGGCAATTCCCTGAACAGTAAAAATAAGCCCGAAAGTTAAAATAAAAATTAAGACTCTTTTTTTTATCATTTAACTCTCCTGAAAAAAATTGATTTATCGGATAAAAAATTAAGAATAAGATCTATTAAAGACTTCATCAATGCTCAGCTTTTTTACTTTTAGCATATTTATTGTTAAGCTCTTTTATAAAATTATTGATGTCCTTTTGAAGTCTTTTTAGTTCTTCTTTAAGGTCTTTTCCTATTATCTTAAATTTCTCTTTTCTTACTTTATCCAACTCTTTTTTAAGTTTCTTAATTTCTTCTTTTAGTTTTTCTCTCTTTGAGAACTCAGAAAAGTTTTCTTTTAATTTTTCTATATTTTTCAATACCTTCAAATCCTCCCTTTTCTGGGGAAGAGCTATTACACTTTTTAGCCTTCCATTTCTGTAAAACTCCACTTTTACCTTTTCATTATCTTTTAGAGAATTGAGTATTTTTCTTATGTCAGAAACAGTTTTTACAGGTTTTCCTTTAACTCTGACTATTATGTCACCAGCTTTCAATCCGGATTTTTCTGCTGCTGAGCCTTTGGAAACCGAGGATATTAAAAGACCGTATCCTTCTTTTATTCCATAGTATTTTGCGAGCTGAGAGCTTATTTCATATACATTAATTCCTAAAAACCTTGTATTAGTAAAATTAAAAATTATTTTTCCGCTTTTCGGAAAACTAAAAAAATTAAAATCAGAGCTTTTTCTATCAAACTTGAAAGGTGTAGAATCTTCTTCTTCAAGATCTTTGTAATTTAGTGTTCCCACCTTTAATTTTATAATCTTTGTTTTCTGTTTTCTCTTTATTTTGATTCTAATCCACTCACCTGGCATTAAGGCTCTTACAGTATCAACCAATTCTCCGTATTTGTTGAGTTTTTTCCCATTTATCTTAAGGATGAAGTCTCCTTTTTTTATACCATATTTTTCAGCTGGTGAGTTTTTTATAACCTCTTCCACTATTAACTTTCCATTTTTTTCATTTACATAAACCCCAAGCCATCCTCTTTTTATCTTCCCAAATTTTTTTATAAGGAAAGCAATTTTTTTTACGGTATTGGAAGGAATTGCATAGCACACATTATTTCCACCTATCTCCTCTCCTTTTACAACCATCTCTTCATTAATATTTCTGAAAATATAACTCGGAGAGAGAGAAAACCCAACCCCTCCTTTTACTATTCCAATAAGCTCTCCATTTTCATTTACAACCGCTCCTCCCGATAGCCCCGGTACTATGGGAGCATTTAGAAGAAGTGAATTCTTCTTTTTTACACTTACAATCCCCTGATAAATAGTTGGAAAAGAATCATAGGAGACTCCGATGAAAGCGACCCAATCACCAACTGAACTATTATAGTTTAATTTAATTGGTTTTAGAATCTTTTTTGATATTTTTAAAAAGGCGAGAGAGGATAGTTTGTCTTTTCCTATAAGAGTTGCCGGGTAACTTTTTCCATTAGATAAGATTATGGTATATTTTCCGCTTTGTTTAGCTATTTTGTAGGTTGAGACAATGGTATTATTCTCAATTGCCACTCCAGAGGCTATGTATGTCTTGTGGTTTTTTAGAACCACTTTTACTACAGATGGTGATACTTTTATTAAAACATTTTTTGCTTTCTCGCTTTGTGTATTCTGGGCGAATATTAAAAAGGTGATTATAAAAATAATCAGAATAAAAATTAAGATTTTTTTCATAATGGCCTCCTTGCTTTGGATTTGTTATCTATTTCCATCGCATAGTGGGTTGTTGCACTATTTGTACTTAAAATAACATTATCCATTATTGGAATTACCTCTTTTTTTGCGAAATTTTGTTGATTATTTTCTCTTACTGCTCTTATATTAAAAATTAGAGATAAAATTACAAGAGAGACAATTGATACAAAAACGAATAGTATTTTAGATTTTTTCTTAATGGACTTTCTTTTTTTTATCTTTTCAAAGACTTTTAATTCAAAATTTTCAGAAAGGCTCTCTTTGAATTCTAACTCCTTTATTAAATCTTCCGGATTTTTCATTTTTTTACCTCCATCATTGAATTATATTTATTTTTTAAAATTGCTTTTCCTCTGAAAATATAGGATTTTATTGTGCCAACAGGTTTTTTAAGTATTTGGGATATTGATTCAAGACTAAGACCTTCAATTTCTTTCATTAGAAGGGGGGTTTTGTATTTTTCTGGAACATCCTTCAAAAGCTCTTGAATTAAGATTTTATTTTCGCTTGAATTTGCCTGAGCCTCAGTTTTTCTTAAATCTCCAAGACTGATCATTCTTTTTAGCTTTCTTTTATTAAACTCTTTTCTCGCAATATTTCTTCCTATTGCAAAAATCCAGTTTTTTAGATTATTTGTCTTTATTGTTTTCACTTTAAAATAAACTCTTACGAATGTTTCTTGGGTAAGCTCCTCTGCTATCTCTCTATTTCCGAAAAAGTAATACATGTATTTAAAAACATCATTTTTATACATTTTCATAATTTCCTTCAAAGCTTCCTCATCTCCTTTTTTAAGTCTTTTTATAAGCTCTTCCATATATATAAGATACCTCCAATTTAAAAAAAGTTGCAAAAACTGTTAATTATGATTCAAGTTTTAATAGAAATTTTTTTATGTGAAGCCCCCCTGTAAAACCTCCCAATCCATTTACTGAAATTACTCTATGACATGGAATTATTACTGGCAAAGGATTTTTGCCAAGAGCATTACCAACTGCTCTGAAGGCATTTGGATTATGGATCCTTTTGGCTAATTCTTTATAGGTTATTAATTGTCCGTATTTTATTTTTTCTGTCTCTTTTAATACTTTGAGTTCAAAGTCTGTTATCTTTGTTTCAAATTTATAATTTATTTTTGGAAGCTCTCTCTTTTCTAAAAAATAGAGCTCAAATTTTCTCTTTATTTCAGAATTTTCTTTTTTCTTAAAATTCTTTATTATTTTTTTTGAGAAAGAGGCTCTTATAACTTTCTCGTCACTATCATCCCACAAATAGTAAAATGTTAGTAGTGTTTCATTGATTTTGATTAAATCATAAAATATCATTACATTTTATATTTTCCCAATTCTTCCGGAGTGAGCTCCTCAAGCCACTTTTTAATATCATCAACATTATCTACTGAGAGATTTTCTATCTTTTTCAATAGGTTTTCTTCTGCAAGTATAATTGCGTTGAATCTTAATGCAAGGGCAATTGAATCGGATGGCCTTGCATCTATTATTAATTCATTGTCATTATCAACATTTCTTAAATAAATTTTTGCGTAATAAGTATTATCTTTCACTTCAGTGATTATCACCTTTGAAATCTTATATCCTATTTGAGACAAAATATTTTTAAGAAGATCGTATGTTTGAGGTCTTGGGATTTTTATCCCTTCAAGAGCTATTGCAATACCATTTGCTTCCGCAAAACCTATCCAGATTGGCAAAATCCTGTCTCCTCCTTTTTCTCTTAAAACCACCACAGGCATTTTTGCTACAGGATCAATTATCAAATTCTCAACCAAAACTTCTATCTCCATTTTTTTCTCCTTTAGATTTTTAATATAAGTCGTTTTCCTCAAAAGTCAAGAGGTATTAACCTTTATTTTGTTTCTTAAAATACTCCCTTTCTTCCACAAGCTCGTTTATAAGGTCTCTAACTTTCCATTCCAATGATGTTTTAGTGGTTGTTGCAAGTATTATATTTTTGTAATCAGGGAAAATTTTTTTAAGTATCTTTATAAGTGTTTCCAACTCTTCTCCAGAAAAACCGTGAAAAATTATTGTCCTTTCATCTTTTCTCTTATTTTCCATTTTATTTACCCGCAACCTTTTCAATGTAAAGTGAGATAAAAAAGATAAAAGTCAAAATAAAGATAATGATAGATAAGAACGGATTTTTCAAAAGCTCTTCAGGCTCTTCCAGTTCACCTCTTTTTTTATTGATTGTATAAATCATCCAGATAAGGAAAACCGCAAGTGGGAAAGAGAATACTACAAAAGTTATTATTTTAAATTGAATACCAAAGAGCAATATGAGTGCAAAGGACAAAAATCCAGTAAAAACCATGAAGTAAAAAAGAACTTTCTCAGAAACATTTTTAAGAGATGGTCTGTAAGCTTGAGAGCTTTTCTCTCCCAAAAATCTTTTCTCAGCTATTCTCTTTCCTATCATTAAAAACATTCCGAAAAACCACCACCATATTAAAAGAATATACGGTGGAAACTCAGCTCTTGCAAATGCATACCAACCAATTAGAAATCTTATGGGATTATTTATTGATTCTGAAACAAAGTCTAAAATGGGAATATCCTTTAATCTTATAGGAGGAATATTATAGAAAAACCCTGCGATTAAAAGGATAATAAGATAAATAGTGTAATTTTTTCCAAAATATAGGTATGCGAAAATAATTGAAGATAATGACAATATAAAGAATAAGATTAAAAGTATGTTTTTACTAACTTTGCCAGCGGTAAGTGGTCTTGTCCTTTTAATCGGATGATGCTGATCAAATGGGGCATCAGCTATTTCATTTATGATATAGTTTGCTGTTGAAATCCCCCATGTGAAAAGAAAAGCAAGTATGATTTTTACAAAAAAGTTAATGGAGAAAACTATTTTTTGAGGATAAAGCAGGAAAAATGAAAAAGTTCCTATGTAAATAGCAAAGCTTCTTGGCCATCTTTCAAGCCTTAAAGCCTTTAAATAATTAATTATCTTTTTTTCTTGCATAAACTTCCACCGAATCAAATAAAAAGAGTTTTATTTTAATTTTCTCGCTTACTCTTTTTAAGAGTTTTATTTTATCACATATTTTCCTTCCTATGTTAAATCTTGAAATTAAATAGTAAAGAGAAAATTTCCAGTGATATGGTTTAGTGCTTATAATTCCAAACCCCTCTTTATTTAAAGCAAATCTAATTGATTTTTTATTGAAGAAGTTTACATGAGGAGGCCTAAAATGCCACCAGCGGCTTCCCGTAATTTTTCTAATAAAACTGTCTATATCAGGGGTAACGAGGACCAAAAGCCCATTATTATTTAAAAGAGAATTTGCTTTTTTCAGAATTTCAAGAGGATTTTCAACATGCTCTATAAGATCAAGCATTGTTATAATGTCATATTTTTTGTTTGCTTTAAAGTTTTCAAAGGTTGTATTATGTATTTTAAAACCGTATTTTTCTTCTGTTTTTTTAGCTGCCCATGATGATGGTTCAATTCCCTCAACTTCAAATCCACTTTCATTTGCAAGTTTCATAAATATACCGGTTGCTGCTCCTATATCCAAAAGTGTACCCGAATTCTTTATTCTTTTTATTCTTTTCAAAATCCTTTTAAAATTATTCGATCTTCCTTCTTCTTCAGAATCATAATCCGGATCTTCAATTGATGAATATATTTTTTCAAGTAATTCTTTAGTTGGTGTTGGGTTTGAATATACAAAACCACAGATTTTACACTTGAAAAAAGTCCAGTGCTTTCCGTATTGAGAATCTGTTATCTTAAAATCTTTTGTATCAAAATCATTTATATTTGAATCATATAATTTTTTTCTCTCAGAAGAGCCACACAATGGGCACTTGTTTACCTCTTTCATTAACACTTTCTTCTCCATCTCCCGATAATATAAAAAAAAGAACTAAATATCAAGGTATGGAATCCTTTTTTAGACTTTCTGATTGTAAATCTTTTTTAACTGTGCTATTAAATTAATATGAAGAAAAAAGCGATTATTTTAGTAGCTTTTTTGGTAGTTGTTGTTGCAGCAGGCTTTGTGATAAAACAGTATCGAGTGAGTAGAGGTGAGAGCATTAAGATATTGTGTATGGGGGATAGTATAACGGAGAGTTCTTTTGGAAGTTATCCTAAATATCTTAGGGCTCTTTTTAAAGAAAATGGCATTAATGTTGATGTGATTTCAGCTGCAAGACCGGGAAATACTTCGGGGGAGTATCTTTCTTTTTTGAGAAAGTCTAATATACTTAAAAAATCCGATCCTTACATAGTTCTTATTATGCTTGGTACAAATGATGTCAGGATTGATTCGGACAGAACAGGGAGGAGAAAATTTCTTGAAAATATGAAAAATATAATAAAAAAGATAAAGAGGTATAAAAGAGAGAGAAAAAAAAGAATTCTGATTTTTTTGATGACTCCCCCTCCAATTTTCAATATTGATATAAAAACCTTTAATGAAAGCTCAAAAAAGAGAATAAGAGAAGAAATTGTCCCGATTATAAAAAACATTTCAAAGAAGAATAAACTTGGTCTCATAGATGTTTACTCATATTTTCTAAAGAAAAAAGAGCTTTTGCCGGGGATACATCCCTCAAAGGATGGTTATTACAGAATGGCAAAATTTATTTACAGAGCAATTGTACCCTATATAAAAGGTTTGCCCCCTTCACAAAAGGAAAAGCTCCCTTCTATTTTTTTGGGGAAAATAGTCTTCCAGTCCGATAGAAAAGGAAATGAGGATATTTTTTTAATAGATAGAAATGGAGTAAAACAACTTACTTTTAACAAAGCTTTTGATGGCTATCCTGTTTTTTCTCCTGATGCGGACAAGGTGGTTTTTGAATCAAATAGAACAGGAAGGTTCGAACTTTATATCCTGAATCTTAAAACAAAAAAAATAAAAAAATTATTTGACTCTCCCTCAGAAGACAGATATCCTTTTTGGACCTATGATGGAAAATATATTTTCTTTTCAAGAAAAGTAAATGGTCGGGAGCAAATCTTCAAGTATGATATCAATTCAAAAAAAATTGCTAAAATCACTAATTTCAGAGGAAGAAATGCACTCCCTTCTGTATCGCCGGATGATAATTTTCTTCTTATGACTTCCAACAGGTTTATCGGTTGGAATGTTTATATTATGAATTTGAAAAGTAAGGAAATGAAAAAACTCTCCGAAGGTTATGGAGGATGCCGGGCAAGATTTTCTCACTCCGGAAAGTATATAGCCTGGGTTTCTCATAAATTTGATCATAAAGGTGATATTATTTTAACACCTTTTGAAAGATTTTCACCGAAAAGACTTACCTTTGATTCTGAAAAACATGATTATTGCCCTGCTTTTTCACCTGATGATAGATTTATTGTTTATGCAAGCGGGCCCAAATTAAAATCTGGAAATTATGATATAAAAATAATAGAGATTGCTACCGGCAAAATCTGGCAGATAACCTCATCTCCCGCAAAGGATATGATGCCTTACTGGGGAAAGTAGTGAATAAGAGATTTTTTAAATATTTAAAATATATTTTTCCTTTTATTCTTACAGCTTTAATTTTTTATATTTTTCTTAAAAAAACTTCATTGGAAAGTATCAGAGAGTACAAAAATCTTTTAAAAATAGAATATTTGTTCCTGTTTTTTATTCTATCACTTGTAGGAACTATTTTAAGGACTATTAGATACTGGATTTTATTGGAGAAAAAACTAGGCTTTTTTGACCTTTTTTTAATCACACTTGTTAGAAATTTTTCCGTCGATTTATTACCTGCAAGAACTGCATCCCTTCTGTTTTACACATATTTTACGAATAAAGAGGGAGTTAATATTGAAGAAGGCGGAGCAAGTTTTATAGTTTCAATGTTTTATGATTTACTCTCTTTGTCGGTTTTGCTATCATTTGCTTTGCTTTATCTTAGCTCTTTTGATAACAGAGGAGGACTTTTTTGGGCAGTTCTTTTTATTTTTACACTTTCACTTTTTTTTATCTTTTTTTCCGGGAACATTTTAAGTATCATATCCCATATAAAATTTATTAATAAATTTAAGAAAATAAAAGTAGCTTTAATCGAGATTGAAATGTATTTTGAGAAGCATAATTCTTTAATGGAGAGGTTGGAACTATTCTTTTTGAGTATATTTATAAGAGCTTTTAAATATTTTTCTCTTTTTATACTTTTTGTTTCATTAACAAATACGACTTTTGCTATCGAAAAAATTGCAATTTTTAGCTTTGGAATATCTGCTACGGAGCTTTCCTCTATTCTCCCTGTTCAGGGGCTTGCGGGCTTCGGAACATGGGAGTTGGCTTTCAAGTATGTTTTTACTATTCTCAGGATAAAATTAAAAAATCCATTTATAGTGGGATTTATTATTCATACAATTACTCAGGTTTGGGAGTATTTGATAGGACTTATCGCGCTTATTTTTTTATTTCTTAAGAGGAGAGTTCAAAAAGATATTTGGTTTTGACGAAAAGAACAATTGTGTTTTATAATCTCTAATGAAGTTTAAACTTTTTAGCTTTATTTTTTTCTTACTCTTTTCTTTCTCTCTTATTTTTTCTGAAAACACTGAACTTGTTTATCCCCTTGTTCCAGAAATAATGTCTTCAATACCTTTAAAGAGTGAGGAGAGCGCTTTTAAAATGTACGAGAATGAGGATTCTCTTGTATTTTCAATAAGGGAAAATGATGTTATTCATTATTGGGAATTTAAAATTGGCTCCCTTGAGCCCAATAAATTAAAGAAGTTTTTGAAGACAGAAAGAGGTGGAAAAGTTAAAAAAACGAGAAATTATTCTTTGAAAAAGAACAAAGGGATACTTATGTTTTTTATTAATGGTAAAAAGAAATGGAAAAGAAGAGCTCCAAACCTTGAAATTATTGATTATATATTTGATGGTAAATATCTTGTTGTGATTTTTCAAAATGGATTTTTAAATGTTTATAAGAGAGGAGGGGACCTAATTTACTGGAGAAGTATTTCTCCTGAGTCTTTCTTTATTTATCAAGTAAGAAAGGGCTTTTTTGTGTTTTCTCCGGATAAGTATTATTTCTTTTATTATAAGAAGAGTGAATTAAAGGAAGGGAAAACAAGAGTTAAATTAAAGGGTAGGCCTATTATTAAAAGTGATAGAGTGATTTTGTGGGGGTTAAAATCAAAGGAACACTATTTCTCAGTAGTAAAGCTTTATCCTAAAATCGGTGTGTGGTGCGATACAGACAAAAATGAATACTTTAAAGGTGATACTCTTAGGCTTACTTTGAAGATTTATAACATTGAAAAGGTAAAAACAACTGTAAAAACAGTTTTTGAGGGTAAAGAGAATTTGGAATACAAAAACTCCAAGAAAAAGGAGTTTAAGGTTTACTTACCTTTTGAAGGGGTTGTAAATTTGAAGGTTTTAATAAGAGGAGAGAATTTTTCAAAAAAAAGAGAGTTTAAAATTAAGGTTTATGATAAGGACAAACTTGAAGGAGAAATTTTTTATGAAATAATCAATAATATAATAAAAAATAATATGGAGAGTGTGAAATGAATGTTTTTCTCGCCTTTTTATCACTTTTTATGGTTTCACAAAGAGCTGATATGATTCTGTATCATGGAAAAATAATGACGATGAATCCAAACCTTCCCTATGTGGAAGCTGTGGCAATACGAAGAAACAAAGTAATTGCGATAGGTTCTGATGAGGAAATCTTAAAATTAAAAACAAAGAGAACTAAACTGATAAATTTGAAAGGTAGGCTTGCTTTACCAGGTTTTAATGATTCTCATCTTCATTTTTTATCCGGAGCAAAAAGCCTTTTTACTCTTGATTTGAACAATAAAAATGAGGATGAAATAGCTGCTCTTTTAAAAGAGAGGTTGAAAAGTGCAAGAGCCGGTGAATGGATTGAGGGGAGAGGCTGGGATCAGTATTTTTTTAAAGGGAAAAAATTTCCGACAAAGGAATTTTTGGATAAAATTGCTCCTAATAATCCCATTGCTTTTAAAAGAGTATGCGGGCATATTTTGTGGGTGAATTCAAAGGCTTTGGAGATAGCTGGAATAAATAAAAACACAAAATCTCCCAAAGGAGGAGAGATAGTAAAAGATAGAAATGGAGAGCCTACAGGTATCTTAAAGGAAAATGCGGCTGAGCTTGTTTACAAAGTAATACCTGAGATGGATTTTAAAACTGCTGAAAAGTATATTTTAAAGGCTCTTGATGAGGCAAAGAAATACGGGGTAACCTCTATACAAGATAACTCCTCTCTTCTTGCTCTTGAAGTTTATAAGTATCTTTACAAAAGGGGAAAACTAACCTTAAGAGTTAGTTTTTGGGGAGATTTTTATAAAAGCGTTAAATATAATTTAAAGGTTAAAAGAGGAATAGAAAGATACAATTCAAAATATTTAAGATTTGGCCTTATAAAGGGTTTTATGGACGGAACTTTGGGAGCAAGGACAGCAAAGATGTTTTTCCCTTATGCGGATGATCCTGCCACTTCCGGTATGTTTACTATGGATTTGAATGAACTTTTCAGAAAAACAATTGAATTTAATAAAGCAGGCTTGCAGGTAGGATTTCATGCGATAGGAGATTATGCTGTCTGGATGGCTTTGAAGGCTTTTGAAGCTGCTGAAATTTCTTCGGGAAGGAAAGATTTGAGAAACAGAATTGAGCACTCTCAAACCGTAAGACTTTCTGATATGGATGATTATAAAAAATGGAATGTGATTGCTTCTATGCAACCATCTCATATGCTTTATGATTACAAGTGGGCTGAGAAAAGATTGGGAAAGGAGAGAAGCAAGGGAGCTTATGCATGGAATTCATTTATCAAAAAAGGGGTTCATGTTGCCTTCGGAACTGATTGGCCTATTGTTCCCTTAAATCCCATGATTGGACTTTATGCATCGGTTATGAGGGCAAATTTTGAGGGCGAGCCGATAGGAGGTTGGATTCCTGATGAAAAGATTTCACTTTTTCAGGCAATATACAATTATACAGTTGAAGGGGCTTATGCAACGTTTGAGGAAAATATAAAAGGAAAAATTGTTCCCGGTATGCTTGCGGATATTATTGTGCTTTCCAATGATATAACATCTTCCCCTTATCATAAAATCCTTAAGACAAAGGTAGATATTACTATTTTGGATGGAAAGATAATTTACGAGAGAAAATAAAAGAATGCCTCCGAGCAGTAGTGTCCCAGAGGCATTGGAGTTATATATATGAAGTTAATAGGGTAAAACTCTTATAGAGCCATTAACAGTGGAAAGAGATATATGAAACTCTGGTTCTTTCCCTGCTGCTTTTATTGTTGAGAAAGATGAGAATGGGAATAATCTTTTTTTGTAGGTTATTATAAGGTCCGGGTGATCAATTTTAACCGATCCATTTACTGTGCTTGCTTTTAAGCTTAAGTTTTTTGTGTTTTTTATGTAAACTGATATTGAACCATTAACTGTTTTTACCGAGAGGTTATCCTTAAGTTCGCCTAAATAAAGCTTGATACTACCATTTACAGTTGAAACTTTTCCAGCTCCATAATGATTGGTAACAAGTATTTTCCCATTTACAGTTGTGAAGATAAATCTTTTTAAATTAGCATCACTTATTATACTCCCGTTTACTGAAGTGATTTTTGAAGCCAGATTTGGCGGAATTTTTAAGATAAAGTTTATTGAAACATTAGAATTTTTGGGAAAATATGGTTTTATTTCAAGAGCTTTATCGGATTTGAACACCTTTATATTTACCAGATCAAGCTTTTCCTTTGAATTTGCTTTAATAGTAGCAAAAATTGAAATTTTTTCATCCTCTTGAGAGTTTATCAATATCTTTCCATTTACATTCTTTAAGTAAATATTCGTAAGATTCCCGATTTTTAACTCTTTATGGAATCCTTTTTCATAGGTGTAAGGAAAGATTAGAGAACTTAGAAATAAAACTAATGTTACAAATGTGATTCTCTTTCTCATTATCAACCTCCTTATTTAATAACACTATAACGAAGTTAGTTAAAAAATGTTCCGTCGTTACTTAGAAAGTACAAATATGAGTGTTGACTTTTTTTAAAGCTAATATTATTATATATTGCTTTTATAAGGTAGAAAAATAAAGGAGAAAAGATATGAAAAAGGTTTTCTTGATGTTTTTCCTTTTTGTGGTTATTTTTTCATTAGCAATGCCAATTTTTGCTGCAAATACTCACAAAGATAAAGTTGCTCACGGGGACGAAGAGGAGCTTTTGGGTGAAAAATTGCCTCTTTGGTCAGCAATTCCTTTTGCTGGTATTTTGCTCTCCATAGCAATTTTCCCTCTTATTGCTCCGCACTTCTGGCATCATCATTTTGGAAAGGTCGCCGCATTTTGGGCGCTTTTGCTTTTTATACCTTTTTATATTTATTATCCTCATGAAGCTGTTCATGAGACTTTACATATAATATTGTTGGATTACATACCATTTATTATACTCCTTTGGTCTCTTTTTACTGTGGCCGGAGGAATTCTTGTTAAAGGCTCTTTAAAGGGAACCCCAGCGGTAAACCTTTTAATGTTAATAATAGGAACTTTTCTTTCTTCATGGATAGGAACAACAGGTTCTGCAATGCTTTTAATTAGACCTGTTATCAGAGCAAACAAACACAGGAAGCATAAAACACATGTAATAGCGTTTTTCATATTCCTTGTGGCAAATATAGGAGGTTCATTAACTCCATTGGGAGATCCTCCTCTGTTTTTAGGATTTTTACACGGTGTTCCTTTCTTCTGGACATTTAACATATTTCCTCACATGGGATTTGTATCTTTGATCCTTTTAATAATGTTTTTTATTCTTGATACCTATTATTACAGAAAAGAAACCGATGAAGTAAAAGCACACGGAGATGATGAGGAGAAAGAGCCTATAAAGGTTGTTGGACTTGTTAATATAATCTTTCTTTTGGGAATTATCGGTGGAGTTCTTTTGAGCGGTGTCTGGCATCCGGGTAAAGTGAATGTTTTGGGAATACCTGTTGAAATAGAGAATTTGGTAAGAAATGGTATTTTGATTATAATGGGACTTCTTTCCCTTTATTTTACAAAGAAAGAGATTAGAGAAGGGAATGAGTTTACCTGGGATCCCATTCTTGAAGTTGCCTATCTTTTCGCGGGTATTTTTATTACTATTATTCCTGCAATTGCAATTTTAAAAGCCGGAGAAAGAGGTGCTTTGGCATTTTTGATGAGAGCTGTTAAAGATCCTGTTCACTATTTTTGGGCAACGGGAATACTATCGAGCTTTCTTGACAATGCGCCCACTTATCTTACATTTTTTAATTCTGCTTTGGGTAATTTTGTTTTACCTCACTTTACCCCTTTGACAGAAGCTCAGGCTGCACATTATCTTATCTCTCATAATCCCACTGTTTTGGAAGCAATTTCAGCCGGAGCTGTTTTTATGGGAGCCAATACATACATAGGAAATGCTCCTAACTTTATGGTAAAATCAATAGCAGAAGAAAACAATATTGAGATGCCAAGCTTTTTTGGATATATAATGAAATATTCTCTACCTTTCCTTATAACATCCTTTATTTTGGTATCCATAGTATTCTTTTAAAAACAGGTAAGAGGAATGCAAAATTATGTTATTTTTGAAAAAGAAAAGGTCTGTCCTTCAAAAATCGTTTGCGTTGGTAGAAATTATGTAAAACATATTAGAGAGCTTAATAATGAAATACCGGACGATATAGTCTTATTTATAAAGCCAAATTCATCCATAGGAAAGCCTGAATTTAAAAGATATGATTATCCGATACATTATGAAGGAGAAATTTCTTTTTTAGTGGGCAAAAGTGTTAAATATGGGGATAGAATAGACGCGTCGGTCTTTAAAGGGATAGGATTCGGAATTGATTTTACAATGCGAACTCTTCAAAAAAAACTCAAAGAGAAAGGTTTACCATGGGAAAAGGCAAAAGCTTTTGACGGAGGAGCGCTTTTCAGCGAATTTGAGTCAATCCCCGATTATATTGATTTTGAGAACATTGAATTTTCTTTGAAAATAAATGGCAAATTAAAGCAATCATCATCGAGCAGCCATATGCTTTTTAAACCTTTAACAATAATTAAAAAAATTGTTGAGTTTTTTGGTTTGAATGAAAATGATATTATTATGACAGGAACTCCTGAGGGGGTAGGTGAAGCTCATCAGGAAGATCTCTTTGAATATGAAATAAAAGGTATTCTTTCAGGAAGTTTTAAACTGTAATTTTTTAATGTTTAGAATTAATTCCTTTACCCCTAAAAAATAAGTACGCGCCCGGAGGGACTCGAACCCCCAACATTTGGATTAGAAATCCAATGCTCTATCCTGTTGAGCTACGGGCGCATCTACTTTTTTTTCTCGGGGCGAGTGGATTTGAACCACCGACCCCCTGCTCCCAAGGCAGGTGCGCTATCCAGGCTGCGCCACGCCCCGCAAAAAGTCTGTTAATATACCATAATTTGACCACTATATCAATATCATCAATTTGTTTTTTGGAAGTTTTTTAAATAACTCTTACCTTACCACCTCAATCATACCAAAACCGTAGCTATTAAGCTGACCAATTCCCCAATCATATGCGATTTGGATTATTTCCTTATTTCCGGACATGGTGAATGGTGATAGCCATGCTTTGTATTTTTTCCCCTTAATTTCAACTAATTTTGAAATTTTCCTTTTTTTAATAAGGTAATTTTTATCAAATTGGATATAGAGATGTGATTTTTGAGGAAGTTTGCCATATATCCTTCTGAATTTTTCAATTAGATTTGTTCTAATTAAGTTGTAAAACTCGCTGTCATGTGGGTTTAAAAAAATCTCTTTTTCCTCTTTCTCTTTTGTAATGTATTTTTTGTAAACTGTTATTGGAGAAAGACACTTAAATTTATTTATTTCATTATCTGCTTCAAATGGAGGGAAGATAACAGTTTTTTCAATAGTGAGTTCAGTCTCAAAGAGAGATATTTTTTGATTATTTTTAAAAAAATCTTCAATTATCTTTATGTAATTTTCTATTGGTGAAGTTATATACAAAACAATTGGATTTCTTAAAAGAATACCCTCGTCTGAGATTTCTCTATTCATTGATCTGAATGGAGAAAAATTAAAATAAGGCTCTTCAATTCCTGTGTTTTTTAGAATTTCCCTTATAAAAAATGACACTTCATATGCTCTTTTAAATGGAACAAAGAATCCATTATCACTTGAGATTTGTATTTTAATCCTCATCATAATAAGGATAAAAATATTTTTAAATAATGTCAAGCAGTATTTAATTTTTTAAAAATTTTTTGATTCATTGCCGGATAATTTGAAAAGTGATAAAATTAAAACTTATTTTTAAGGAGTAAACTTTAATGAACGATGAATTTAATTCAATTGAAGGAAAGTTGGATTTTGTAATTAAAAGGGAGTATGAAGCAAGTAATTTTTTCAATAAAGAATCGAAAAAGGTTAAAAATGAAACCTTGAAAGAAATTTTAAAATTATTTGTTGCTTCGGATGAGATGACTTACCAGGATGCCCTTTTGATTGCTATAAAAAAAGAAAAGGCTGCTTTTAAGCTCTACACTGATTTGGCAAAATCTTCTGATGATGAAAATGTGAAGCACCTTTTTGAATCGCTTGCACAAGAAGAAGCAAAGCATAAACTTAGACTTGAAACCATATATGATGATTTTTCATATCCGGAAAACTAAAATTGAGGAAAAGAAAAGTGGAAAAACCTAAAAAGGCATATAAAAACGAAGAGTTTTTAGCAAGCAGGGAAGCAAGGGTTCTTAGGATTCTTGCGGAGTATATAGAACCTGAGACAAGGTTTGAGAAATTTAATGTAAAAGATACTATAGTGTTTTTTGGCTCAGCCCGTATAATTTCAGAAAAAGAGGCTTTAGAAAATCTTGAAGTTTTGGAAAAAAAGAGGAAAACCGAGAGAATTAAGAAATTGCTTGACGAGGCAAGAAAAGATCTTGTTTTTTCAAAATATTATGAAGCAGCAAAGGAGCTTGCAAAAAAGATTACCCGTTGGTCGAAAGAGATTCACAATAGTGAGCATAGATTTATTGTTTGCTCCGGCGGTGGACCGGGAATTATGGAAGCTGCCAACAAGGGAGCGACAGAGGCTGGAGGCGTTTCAATTGGGCTTAATATAAGCCTTCCTTTTGAACAAATGCCCAACCCTTATATCACAAGGGAGCTTGCTTTTGAATTTCACTATTTTTTTATGCGTAAATTCTGGTTTGTTTATCTTGCAAAAGCAATAATAGTTTTTCCCGGTGGTTTTGGAACAATGGACGAATTTTTTGAGCTTTTAACTCTTATTCAAACAAAAAAATTGGAAAAACACATACCGATATTGCTCTTTGGCAAGGAATATTGGGATGAGATAATAGATTTTGATGCACTTGTTAGGTGGAGGACTATAAGTGCCGAAGATTTGAATCTTTTTAGATTTTTTGATGATGTTGATGAAGCTTTTAATTATATAAAAGAAGAGCTAACGAGAGAATATTTAAAACAATAATGAAAGTATTTATTGTTTTTGACAATAGAGCAAACGAAGAGTTCAGAAAAGGGTGGGGGCTTTCACTTTTTATAAGGGGAAAAGATAAGAATATTTTATTTGATACAGGTTGTAGCGGGGAGGATTTATTGTACAATCTTGATAAATTTGGAATAAAACCATCTGATTTTTCTGAGGTTGTAATTTCTCATGGCCATTGGGATCACACAGGTGGAATATTTTCTCTCTTAAATAATAGAGATTATGATTTTTATGTGGGAGAAAGTTTTAGTAAAAAATTTGCGTTTGAGATAGAGCAAAGAAACGGACATGTTTATAGGGGAAACGATTGGAGGAAGATTTCCGATGAATTTTATATAACTCCTGAGTTAAAAGAAAGTTTCCCTGAGCAAGCTTTAGTTTACAATAGAGATGAGTTTTCCTTTTTATTTTTGGGATGCTCCCATCCAAAGGTTGAAAATTTTGCTGAACTGACTTATTTGAAATTTAAAAAACCACTTTACATTATGGGAGGTTTTCACTTTTATCCTCTATCGGATGAAAAAATAAAAGAAAGGGTGAGAAGGCTGGAAGAGATTAATATAAAAACTATTTATCCTCTACATTGCACAGGAGATAGAGGAATTACTATTATTTTGGAAGAAATGAATAGTAAAGCTTTGAAAGCAGGGGATTTATTGGAGATTTGATTTAAAATTAATTTGAATTTTATAATATAATAATTTGCAACTCAAGAGTCGTACTTTCGTATTTTATTAATCAATTTTGAAATAAGTTGATTTTAAAATAAAATGAGTTTTTCTAAAAGTCTTTCTTTTGCTATTGAAGGAGAGAATGATAAAAAAAGTTTTAATTTTTGTTTTACTTTTGAGTACTGTGTTTTTTACTTATGCTGCTTATGAATATTCTCAATTAAAAATTCCTTATATTAAAAAATCTCTGAAAATTGACGGGCATCTGGATGAATCTGTCTGGACAGAAGCTGGTAAAATTTCAAACCTATATCAACAAGAGCCAGTTGAGAACTCACCAGAAAGTGAGCATACGGAAGTTTATGTATTTTACAATGATGATTATTTTTACTCCGGGATAAAATCCTTTGATAGGGAACCTGAAAAAATTATTGCCTATAGTATGAAGAGAGATTTTATGCCTTGTAATGATGATCATATTATGATTTTGCTCGATCCTTTTAATGATAGAAGAAATGCTTATGTTTTTGCAATTAATCCGAACGGAGCGAAATTTGATGGCCTTATTGTAAATAATTCCGAAAGAATTTACAGAGCATGGGATGGAATATGGTATGCTTCAGCGAGAAAAGGAAGTAATGGATGGTATGCTGAAATAGCAATTCCGTTTAAAACTTTGACTTTTAATAGGAAAATCAATCAGTGGGGATTTAATATAAGAAGAAAAATAAAGAGGAAAATAGAGGAAGATCGGTGGGCTTCTCCTTTTCATCAGGTATATTTTACAAAAGTTGCAGAGGCCGGGTATTTGAGAGGAATAAAAGGAGTTAAACAGGGAAAAGGCCTTGATGTGAGACCCTACGGACTTGTA
>CAZWJH010000002.1:39668-73233 GCA_964634755.1 uncultured Clostridia bacterium | reverse complement strand
AAATGAATTAATTGAAAAACTCCTTAAAGTTAACCCCAATATAGTTGTGGTTTTGATAAGCGGAACTCCTTTAAATATAAATAGCTGGAATGACAGAGTTTCCGCAATTTTGCAGGCATGGTATCCCGGACAGGAAGGAGGTAATGCAATTGCCTCTGTCCTATTTGGAAAAGTTACCCCTTCAGGAAAGCTTCCTTTCTCTTGGTATAAAAAGGCAGAGGATTGCCCTGGATTTAAAGGATATAAAGATAAAAGTCTTAAAGCAGTGTATTATGATGATATCTTCGTTGGATACAGATACCTTGATAAAAAAGACATAAAACCACTTTATCCCTTTGGTTTTGGCCTATCATATACGAAATTTGAATATTCGGATTTGAAAATTAAAGAAGAAAATAATCAAATTTTAATAAGCTTTAGCATAAAAAATGAAGGAAATTATTATGGAGGAGAAGTAGCCCAGATTTACATTTGCCCTCCACTTTCAAAACTTCCCCGTCCAATCAAGGAGCTTAAAGCTTTTAAAAAGGTTTTCCTTTATCCTAAAACTTCAAAAAAGATTAAAATAAGATTGGAAAAAAGTAATCTCTCTTACTACAATGACAAGCTCAAAAAATGGGTTTTAGAAAAGGGTAATTACAAAGTTCTTATCGGCTTCTCTTCAAGAGATATAAAATTAAAAGGAAACTTTAATATTTAATTAATTTTTATTTAAAAGACTTAAAAGCTCAACAGGCTCTAAAACTATGGCAACCATTCCATTTCCCAAAATTGTGCTTCCTCCTATACCAGGAATTTCAGATAAATACTGAGGTAATGGTTTTACAACCATATCAAGCTCATCCTCAAGACTGTCCACTATTAAACCAAATTTAATTCCCATATCTTTTACTATTATAACATTTATTTCATCTTGATGATTCGTTATCTCTTTTGATCTTATACTATAAAGCTTTTTTAAATCTATAAGTTCAATCACTTCTCCCCTTATATTTACTATTTTTCTTTCTTTAAAAGTTTTTATTTTACCTCTCTCAATCTTAATGATTTCTTCAACAGACTCAAGTGGCACTATATAGTATTCTTCACCAAGTTTAAAGCTCAAACCTTTTGTTATTGCGAGGGTTAAGGGTAATTTAATAACTATGGTAGTTCCCAATCCTTTTTCAGTTTCAATTTCAATGGAGCCTTTAAGTTTAGTGATATTAGTTTTTACAACATCCATCCCAACTCCTCTTCCCGAAACCTCTGTAACCTTTTCTGCTGTGGAAAATCCGGGCATAAATATAAGGTTAATAGCTTCGCTTTTGCTCATCTTTTCAGCTTCCACCTCCGAAATTAATCCTCTTTCAACTGCTTTTCTCTTAATCTTTTCAACATCCATTCCCCTACCATCATCAATAATCATTATAATAACATTATTTCCTTTTTTCTCAGCTTTTAATAAGATAGTTCCGGTTTCATCCTTGTTATTTTTAATCCTTTCTTCCGGAGTTTCAATCCCATGATCACATGAGTTTCTAATAATGTGAACCAAAGGGTCACTGAGTTTTTCAATCACGGTTTTATCAAGCTCAGTATCTTCCCCTTCCATAACAAGTCTTATCTTCTTACCATTTTTCAGAGCAAGATCCCTTACCATTCTCGGGAATTTTTGAAAAACTGTTCTAACCGGTATCATTCTCACCTGAACTATAGTATTCTGCAAATTCTCAGCAAGCCTTCCTATTTTCATTATCATCTTTTCTTTAAATTCCTTGGCAATATCAACAACATTTGCCTGAATAAGTTTGGTGTAAATATGGTAAAAGCTATTCTTTGATATAACAAGCTCTCCAATGTCATTCATTAATTTGTCAAGCTTATCCATTCTAACCCTAATTGATTCAATGGAAATAGATGGGGAGGAAGCTTTGTACTCTGTTTTTTTATTCTCTATCTGCTTTTTTTGAACATAAAGTGCTTTTTTTAAATCGTCCTCCTTTATTTTTCCTGACTCAATAAGTATTTCCCCCAATTTTTTAACTTCCCCTTCACCCTTTTGTGTTCCACCTATTTTCTCTCCGTATTCTTCAAAGTATTTAATCTTGTCCTTAAGTATCCCCGTTGCAATTCCATCTTTTAAGTTAAATTTTCCATTCTCTATAAAACTTAAAGTCTCTTCAACTGTGTTAATACTTTTTTTAATTTCCTCATCCGAAAAATCAATTAAAGATGTCTTCAAAAGATTTAAAATTCTTTTAAATGTAGCTAAATCTTTATCTTTATAATCACCATTTTTCTCCCATTCATCTATTATCCTTTTAGCAACATCAACAAATTGATTTATAGCTTCTTTGACAGGATTATATGTATTATCCCCTTCATCTTCTGCTTTTTCTGTTTTGGTAGGCTCTTCGGAAATTTTTTGATTGGTAAGTTCATTAAGAATTTGTTGAGGAGTTTGAACTTTTTCTCTATTAAATCTATTAACAATCTTTTCAAAAACCATATTCATATAATCAAGAGCCTTGAAAAGAAGAGTAACAATAAGAGGAGAAACTCTTAGCTCACCGTCTCTAACCTTTTGAAGCATAGACTCGCCCTTGTGGGCTACCTCCTTTATGTAATTTAAGAGGTGATACTCATAAGTATTTTGGTCTATGAGAGAAATCAAAAGACCTGAATTACCCTTTAAACTGTGCAATGACCGGAAAACCTCATTGATGCTTTCATTATCATCGGGATTGCTTTCAAGTTTCAACAAATGGTTTTCTATATTATCAAGGTGCTCTTTTGCCTCATCTTTGTATTGAGAGAGCATTTCATCGGAGATTTCAGCATTCTTAAGTTTGCTTATGTCCTCGGTTTCTTTATCTTCCACCTTTTCAATTTCCACGGGTTTCTCTTCTTTTTCTTCAGTAAGACTCGTTTTACCCTCTCTTACCTCTTCTATTTTTCTTAAGAAATTCTCTTCAACTTCTATCTCAACAACAACTTCATCATCAGATGTGTCTATCTTCTCTTTAATGGAAAGAATAAGATTTTTTAAATAATCTGTCCCTTTTAAAAGTATATCAACAATCTCTTGGTTAAGTTCCTTTTTACCCTTTCTTAAATCATCGAGCAAAAATTCCAATTCATGGCTGAGGTTTTTTATCGGAGTCAAGGCTAAAAAAGAGGAGGTGCCTTTTATTGTGTGAACTGCTCTGAAAATATCATTGACACTTTCAATATTAAAATTTGCCTCCATCTCCAAAATTCTCTCCTCTATATCATCAAGAAGTTCTAATGATTCTTCAACAAAACCCATAGCAATTACTCTATCAGCTTTTGAAATGCTTATTTCCATTTTTCACCTCCACTATTTCTTTACTAACATTTCAATAGATTTTATTAATTTATCTGGATTAACCGGCTTTACAATATAAAAATCCCCACCCACTTCAAAACCTTTTCTCTTATCCTCTGCGGCATCCTCAGTGGAGATTATTATTATTGGAATTTCACTTATCCCCGGTTGCTCTCTCACGGTTTTTATAAAAGTGAATCCATCCATTCTTGGCATATTTATATCCGTTAATACAATGTCATAATTGTCTGTCAAAAGTTTTTCCAACCCATCATATCCATCTCCTGCTTCTCCTATTGAGAAACCAGCATTTCTTAAGATATAAGCGTGAAAGTTCCTTGTCATCTGGGAATCATCAACTATTAATACCTTTATGTTTTTTCTTTCCACCATAACACCTCCTCTTAAAAAGCTCTTAAGCCGAGCAGCCGAGCATTCGCCACAGCAAACAAGGCAGAGCAGCCAAGAATTCTCCATGGCGAACAGGGCTGAACAGCAATTATATCGCTTAATCTTTCAGCAATTAAAATCATTGTTTTTTGTTTTTTGTTTCTTTCTACTTTCACCTTTCCACTTTCCACTTTCAACTTTCTACTTTCAACTTTATTACTTAATTCAAAATTTTCAATTTTTAATTCACTATTTTGCCCGCTATTCTTCAAATCTTGCGAAAGCTTAATGGCTTTAAGCCCAAAAAGCTGCCAGAGAGGCTGGAACAGCTGTTGGCTGTGGGCTTTTCTAAATTCTTTATTCCTTAATTCCTTCATTTTTTTCTCCTCCTTTACGGTTTAAAATACACAATAGTGTCTCTTACCTTTCTCATCTTAAAAACAGTGGTTATTCTGCTAATTGACTCAGAATGTCCCAAGAAGATGTATCCATTGTGATTTAAGGAATTGTAAAAAAGATTAACAGCTTTTTTTCTTGATTCATCATCAAAATATATTAAAACATTTCTGCAAAATATGAAGTCATAACCTTTTTTTCTTAACATTTTCGGAGTATCAAAAAGATTTAATTTTTCAAAAGTAACCATATTCTTGATTTCATCTTTGATTTTGTAATTTTCTCCAACTTTAATAAAATATTTTTGAAGATAAGCAGGCGGGACATCTTTTACAGCGCGTTTATCGTAAACACCCCTTAACGCTTTTTTTAAAACTGCCTCATCAATATCCGTAGCAAGAATTTCAATATCCCATAAGTTTATATTGTCAAAAATTTCCCTTACTATAATAGCTAATGTGTAAGGCTCCTCTCCCGAAGAGCAACCTGCTGACCATATTTTAATCTTATAGTTTCCCTCCTTTTTTCTCCTCTCTTCAAGCTCAGACAAAAGGACTTCTCCAAATACTTCCAATTGATAAAATTCTCTGAAAAAGTATGTTTCATTTGTGGTGAGAAGATTTATCAGATTTTGAAACTCTTTACCGTCTTTATCAGCAAACCTCAAGTATCTGTAATAATCCACAGCTTTTGAAATATTTAACTCATTCATCCTCTCTAATATTCTTCTTTTAACAAATGTTATTTTTCTGTCTTCAAAGTGTATACCCGCCCTCTCATAAATTAATTTTTTAAATTTGATAAAATCTTCAACAGTGAAAGATAGCATCTCTCCCCCTTTACATTAAATCTTCCAATAGACTCATTATTTCTTCATCATTTTTGAATTTCTCCCTTACACTTTTAAGCTCATCTTTGAATTCTTCCTCTTTGCCCTTTAAACCAATAACTTCAAGACATCCTATAATCAACATTCTATCGTCCATTCTAAGGCAAATTTTTAAAGTATTATCAAGCTCTTTGTTTTTAAAGTTTCCTAAGAAAGTGATAATTCCGTACTTATTTATTGAATTTATGTTTTTAAAAAGCATTGATTCTATCTTTAAATAAACATCTTCTTTCAATTGCTCAATACTATTATTTTGAACAATGTGCTCAATTGCATTTGTAATTTCTTTAAAATAAGTAGTGTCAAGAGTGTCCATTGCTTTGGCAAGAAAATCAATATCATCTTCAGAGCCGAAATTCCCCAATATCCTGAAAAATGGGAATAGAAGGATATTTTCAACTTTTTCAATACTTTGAAAATCAGGTTTAAGTTTCTCAAGAATTTCCTTATCGCCAATAACAGAAATGGTTTCAAGAGATACTACTTTCAAAAATGGATCTTTTGCCCTTTTGTACAACTCAAAAACACAATCTTTAAACTCTTTTAGACCAAGCTCTCCAATGTATTCAACAGTGGTTATAACAACATTAATATCTTCATCTTTCAAACCTTTTCTTAATACTTCAACTTTTTTAGGATCATCTATCATGTATGCAGTATCAACAGTAAGCTTTCTAATGTCTTTATCATCACTTTCCATTGATTCAATAAGAGTATCTATTACACTTCCTCTTTTATTTCTAAGTATATCCATTGCAGCATTTCTTAAGAATGCATTTGTAGAAGCAAAAAGCTTAACTAACTCTCTGTTGAGCCATTCGTAATCTATTTTTTTAAAATAATCAACTATAAGCTCCCTAATCATTTTATTATCTGTTAATTTAAAAAGTTTTAAAACCTCTTTTACAATCTCTTCATCAAAAATATTTTCCTCATTTAAAGTTATCAGAGAGCTTATGACTTCATCATGATTTTCACTAAATAATTTATCAATTATTTCACTTTTATTCATAACTCTCCTCCTGATTTCACAGATAATCTAAAGATATCCTTCCACCTTTCCAATTTTTTAATTGTATGATCTATAATTTCAGCAACATAATCCAAAGATTTGAATGGTTTTATAATGTAATCATTTGCTCCTAACTCAAATGCAAGCAAAATCCTATTTAAGCTCGAATAGGCAGTCATCATAATAACCTGAACAAGGGGATCTATGGTCTTAATTTCCCTTAGTATATCAATGCCATTTATCTCAGGCATTTGAATATCAAGAAGAGCAATATGTATCTTGTCTTTTTTTACATACTCAAGAGCCTCAATAGGATTTGTAAAAACTATTGTTTCAAATTTTCCCATTTTATCAAAATACTTTTTTAGTGATTTTAGAATTAGCTCTTCATCATCAACAATCATCAATTTTAATTTGTTCATTTTTATCCTCCTCTAAAGGTAATATTATTTTAAATTTTGTTCCTTTATTTAATTCGGAATCCACGCAAATAACCCCATTGTGAGATTCTACTATTTCTTTTACAACTGAAAGCCCTAACCCTGTACCTTCTTTTACATTTTTAGTTGAAAAAAGTGGATTAAATATCTTACTTATATTATCTTTTGGAATACCTTCTCCAAAGTCCTCAACCTTCAAGTAAGCCCTATTATCCTCATTCCAGCCTCTAATGATAATCTCTTTTTTCCCTTTTTTTCTAACAGCATCTATTGCATTTAGCAAAAGGTTAATGATTACTTGCTCCATCTGCCCTTTGATACAAAAGATTTCAGTATTACTCTCAATTTCTTTTTTTATCTTAACTTTACCGTACCATTTTTGGTAGGTAAGGTGCAAAGCTTCATTAACAAGCTCGTTTAAATATATTGTACTTTTTTCCACCTCACCTTTAACAAAGGCTTTCATACCTCTTGTGATTCCAATAATCCTATCTGTCCCTTTGAAAATATCCCTGCTCGTTGCTCTTAATTCATTTAATTCATTTATCAGCTCTTCTTTGTCAAGATTTTCCTCATTTATCTTTTCCATCAAATCTTTTAATTGATGCTCAATTAATTCTGAATTTGCTCTAATATATGTAACAGGAGTATTTATCTCATGAACAATGGAAGCTGATATTCTACCAAGCATTGCGAGTTTCTCACTATTTTTAATCCATTCTTTCTGCTTCTTAATGATTTCCTCAGCTCTCTTTCTTCTTGTTATATCCCTTCCGACAACTTGATACCCTTCAAGTTTTCCCTTTTTAAAAAGAGCTTTTAGAATAAAGACTATGGTCTTTTCCCCTGAAGGAGTTTTCACTTTTAATTGAAGCTCTTCCATTGGAACTTTTTTTGTTAAATTTTCAAGGGAAGTTAAAATCAGGCTCTGGTTATTTTCATTAAAAAAGCTGAGGAAATTATTAGCTTCCGCACTTTTCTTTTTTAATTTGAATAATTTTAAAAAAGATTTGTTAGCAAATTCTATTTTCAAGTCAGGGTTGAGTTTACAAATTATTTCAGACTGATTTTCAATAAGGGTTGAGTATAAAAATGCTATCTCTCTTAACTCTTTGGTTTTTTCATCAACTTTTTCCTTCATTCTGTAAGAGTACTCTCTTAACTCATCTGTTAGCATTATTTTAGCCATTCCAATACCTATGTTTTTTGAAATTAATCTTACGAAATTTCGAAGTTCTTTAGAAAATTTTCTTTTATTCTCAAAACCAATATGAATCATTCCTACCGGATCATCTTTAAAATCCATTAATGGGATAAAAATCAGTGATTTAACTTTTAGTTTTTTTAAAGAAGGAATTTTATTACAATATTTATCAGTATCCTCAACAAAGGCTGGGAGAGTGCTCTTTTTTAAAAGCTTTGCACTAAAAGTATTGTCTTTATTAACATCAATCTTAAAGAATTCTTCTTTAATTTTTTTACACCCCCCTATCTCAGCTAACAGTCTCAATGATTTATCTAACTTGTTACAGAAAAAGAAAGTTAATCTTCCTGTTTTAAAATAGCTTTTTAGAAGTTTTAGAATTTTTTCAGTTGCTTCTTTTATAAAGATAAATTCCTCGTTGAAAATGTCCGTAAGCTTGGTAAGAAGCTGATACTTTGCTTTTTCTTCTTTAATGGATAATATATTATTTTTTAGTTTTTCATTTAGCCCTTTTAGTTTTTTTAAGGCATTTACATAATAGGTAATATTGTCAAAATAAATAAAAACATTCTCTTTTCCAAATGGGATTATGGATAAATTAAAGAAAATTTTTTGTTTGCTCTTAAATGGTAGATAAAGCCTACTCTTATGAAGAGCATAACTTAAATAGAATAATTTGTTTTTTTCTATGCTTTCTTTTACTTTTTTAATAATAAACTTCAAATCAATAGGAAGAATATTTTCCAAATAATAGTTTTTTTTATGATTATTAATTTCCAATATTTCATTTATCCAGCGGTTTGAAAAAATTATTTGACCTTCTTTATTTGCAATAATTATTCCTTTGGCAATATAATCAAAAATGTAAAAACTATCTATTTTCATTTTTCTCCACAACTTTTAAAAATAAATCTTTAAACACATCAAAGGATTTAATTGAAAAAATTATTAAAAAATCCATTTTCATATCTTTCGTTTTGAGTGTTAGCTCAGAGTTTACAATCAAAACATAATAGTCATCTTTTTTGTTTAATTCTGAGAATTTGTTAACACTAATCTCTGGCAAAGAATACTCAATCCTTTCACTTAAGAAATTCCCAATGGCTCCCATTAAATTATTTGTAATTATATTGCTAATTTCCAGAAGTACGTCATTGGTAAAGTCTCTTTCTATGTCATCTTTTTTGCTAAGATAATTTAATAATAATTTTACGGAATTATGAGAAAAAATTATGTAAGTCTTACCTTCCACCCTCCCAAAAAAATCCTGATAAACAACAGTTGTTTTTGAATACTTATCTTTCAACCATTTTTCAGCTTCAGATAGTTTTTTTAATGTAATTTCAATTAAATTAATTTCAACAGAATCATTAAAAATCTCTGAAAGTGCTAAAGCTGCTCTCCCGATACCACTGTTTAAAGCTTCTTTTATAAGATCAAGCTCTTTCTTATTAAAAATCATTTTTACCTCCCCTTAAACTTTTAAATATAGCCCTAACTTTCTCCTTTTCAATGGGTTTACTTATAAAAAAGTCTATCCCATAATCCTTTAAGTCTTTTTCAACACTTTTTTGGATATTGGCAGTTAAAATAGCTACCGATATATCAGGAAAATTTTCTTTTATAGCCTTAGCCACTCTTTCTCCCTTTAAACCCGGCATTAAAAGATCAAGAAAAATTAAATCAGGTTTCTCCTTAAAAACTCTTGCAATTAATGAGCTCCCGTCTGAAAATTCGCTAATGTCTTTTATTCCTTCATCTTTTAAAATCTTTTTTAATATATTTCTCGCTAATTTTGAATCATCCACAATGTAAACTTTTTTTAATTGATTCTTTTTAATTTTATCGTTTTTAAAAGATGTCTTATTTGTCATTAAAATTTCAACAGCTCCCATAAGGTTGCCCTTTTTATCAAAAAATGGAGATGCTTTAATTATGAAATAATCATCGTCTTTATCAATACTTACAATGTGATCTTCAAATTCAACTATTTCAAAATCATCAAACTCTTTTTTTAATTCTTTATCAAAAAATATTTCACAGAAAAAGTGATTATTTTTTGAATAAACTTTGCCAGCTATTTCATTAGCTGGTTTCCCCATTGCATTTGCGGAAGTTACCCCACTAAACTCTGCCATGCTACTGTTCCACATTAAGATTTCTTTATTGTAGTCAATTGCAAAAACAGGGATTTTTATAAAATCAAAAATTCTTTTTACAGTGAAAAGCTCCAATGGTTTAATTTTCGTTTAAAGCTCTTCATATACGGCTTCAACTATTTTTTCAGCCATCTTATAACTCGGCTCAACATAATCCGCTCCACCTCTCTCAATAGCTTCCCTTGGCATCCCGAAAACTATTGCGGTTTCCTCGCTCTCAGCAACAGTGATTCCACCTGCTCTTCTAATTTTTACCATAGCATCAGCACCATCATCTCCCATTCCTGTCATCAAAACTCCCACGGTATCTTTGCCATAAACCTTTAAAACTGATTCCATCATCACATTAACAGAGGGCATAAACATTGTCCTGGGAAGTGAAGGGGTTCTAACAATTATATTACCATTCATTTTCTGAAAAACAGTTAAATGATAACCACCTTTTCCAAGTACAGCAAGTCCATTTCTTGCCTCTATTCCAGCTTCCGCTTCCACAACTGTAATCTTTGAATTTTTATCCAATCTTTGAGCAAAACTTTTCGTAAAAGAGGGAGGCATATGTTGAACTATGTAAATATCAGCCGGAATGTTCTCAGGCAGGTAAGGAATAACATCCATTAAAGTTTTTGGTCCTCCGGTTGAAATTCCAATTGCTACGGCTTTTCTTTTTGAGATTCTTTTTGGCTTTCTTTTCTTAACTTTAATTTTTTCCCTTTTTCTTATTAATTTACCCATAGTTCTGCTTAGAGCCGCAGCTTTTACTTTTGCAATGAGTTCGTCTTTTACCTGTTTAATATTTAGAGAGACAGTACCTCCCGGCTTTGCCACATAATCAAAAGCCCCAAGTTCAAGGGCTTCAAATGTTATTAAAGCACCCTCCTGAGTAAGAGATGAAAGCATTATAATAGGTGCTATCTTTTCTCCCACAAGTATTTGAAGAGCAGCGATACCATCCATTTTGGGCATATTAATATCCAATGTAATGACATCAGGATTGTACTTCCTTGCTTTTTCTATAGTATCTTCCCCGTCTCTTGCTACGGCAATAACTTTAATTTCCGGATCGGATTCCAACATCTCTCTGATGTACTTTCTCATCAGGGCTGAATCATCCGCTACAAGAACATTAATCTTTTTTCTCATTGGGCCTCCTATTTTGCTTTTATTAATTTTTTCTTTCTACCCCCTCCTTTCTTTTGAGTTTTGGTTCTTTCTTTCTTTTTATTAACTGTTTTCTTTTTTTTAGCTTCTGATACCTCTTTTTTTACAGAATTTTCTTTTTTCTCTTTTTCAATGATTTCCTTTTGTTCTTCTTTAGGCTGTTTTTTCACATCCTTTTTCAAATCTTTATTGATTTTAAGCTCTCTTTTTTCCTCTTTTGTAAGAATATTATCCACGGAAAGAATTGTGATGATTCTGCCTTCACTCTCCACATTCACAATTCTTTCTATAACATCTCTCTCAACCGATGTTTTTAAAAATTGAGGAACCTCTTTAAACATAGAGTTGTCAATAGCTTTAATTTCCTTAACCCTATCTACCATTAAACCCGTTTTCTGCCCTCCTATTTCTACTATTATCACTCTCTCGAGCTCATCCTCATCTAATTCTTTTCTTTCAAAACCCAACCTTTCTCTTAGATTTACCACAGGGATAATTTCACCTCTTAGATTAATTATTCCTTCAATAAATTTTGCAGACTTTGGAACAGAAGTTATCTCAGGCAGTCTGTTGATTTCATTAATTTTCTCAATAGGAAATCCGAACTCTTCTTCTCCTATGTTAAAAACAGCTATTTTTGCTTCTTCTCTTTCCATGATAACTGCTTTATCTTCACTTTCTTTTTTAAATTTATCAATATCTTCAATTTCTTCTTCAGTTAAAATGCTTTTCTCATCCAAAACAAAAACTATTTCCCCACTTCTTTCAGTATGGTAAATTGCTTTTACAAATCTTTTCGAAAAGTCATCAAAAGTATTAGGCACAGGCATTATTTCAGACTTTAATGGATCTAATACCTCTTCCACTTCATTAACAAGTAGACCAATAATACTACCATAATAAGTAAAGACTATAATTTTATCAATATGTTCATCATCTTGTTGTGTATCATCTTCAATTTCAAGTTTTCTTCTTAAATCAACCACAGGTATTATTTCTTCTCTAAGGTTAAAAACACCTATAATATCTTTTGACTTGGTTGGAATTTCTTCAATTTTTGGTTTTTCGATTATCTCTCTTGAAAAATCAATTTCTACTGCAAAAATCTGCCCCCTCACTCTGAAAGTAAGAATCTTTTTTCCGTATCTTTCAACTGATTTATCCTCTACCTCTTTATCCTCAAATGCTGTTTTTTCCTGCTTTAACTCTTTTCCTCTTGATTCAAATAAGATAATCTCTTTTAAATTAACTATTCCTACCAAATCACCTTTTGGAGTTTCATATATTCCCTCTAAAAACTTTGAACTTATCCCTTCAAATTTATCTGCACTTGTTATCTTTTCTTCTTCTACCTCTTCTATAGAACTTATTGACTCAATTAACAAACCTGTTTTTTCTCCACCAAGATTGACCACAATAACTCTCGATAGATCATTTAATTCAATATAATTTCCCTTAATTCTTTTCTTCAAGTCAACAATAGGAGCTATCTCACCTCTTAAATTTGAAATTCCAATGATAAAATCTTCGCTCAGAGGAACCTTTGTAATTTGTGGCAGATGAATAATCTCCTCCACATAATCAATTTTGATTGAAAAACATGTTTTGTCAAGTAAAAATTTTAGATATTTAACTTGACTCATCCCTCAACTCCTAAATTTTGAAGTTCATCAGCCATGGAAGAAATTTCCTCAACGGCTGCTGATAACCCTTCAAGAGCTTTTGATTGCTGTTCGGCAGCAGATGATGCCTCTTGTGTTGCCGCAGCAGCTTCTTCTGCAGCTGCTGCTATCTGTTCTACTCCTTTTTTAGCTTCTGTCACTGACGCTAAAAGTTCTTCCATGAGCTTTGCTACATTATCTATACTATTCATTATATTATCAATGAGCTTTCCTACCTCATTTAATAATGAAAGAGAAGTTTTAGCTTTTTCAGATTCTTCGATGGCTAATGCTCCAGAATTTTCAACTTCAATAGCCACTAAAGAAATCTGTTTTTGTATATCTTCAACAAGATCTTTTATTTTTGAGGCATTTTCAGAAGAATCATCTGAAAGAGTTCTTATATCCCCGGAAACAACAGAAAAACCTCTTCCGTATTCACCTGCTCTTGCTGCTTCTATTGCTCCGGAAACAGCTAACATATTTGTTTGAATAGATATCATTGCAATTGAATCAACTATTTGATTTATCTTAGATGCTTGCTTCTCAAGCTCTCTTATGTTTTTACCTGATTCAATATTGTTTTTAGCAGTTTCATTAATTCCAGAAACAAGCTCATTCACTTTTAATCTGTTCTTTTCCATTATATTTTTTACTTCTTCAATAAAGCCCATTAGCTCTTTTACCTTTTCAAGCTGTTCCTTAGAAATCTTTTCTACCTTGTCGGAAATTACCTTTCCCTCTTCACTGTTCTTTGCCTGATCTTCAGCGCCAATTGAAATTTGTGTGATTGATGTTGCAATCTGTCTTCCGGCAGATGCTGCTTCTTCAATATTTGACGATAGCTGCTCTGCAAGTGCTGCAAGTTCTTCAGATGATTTTTCAATATCTGTTGAGTTTTTAAGATCCTCTGCCATTTGAGCAAGCTCATTTGAAGCTTCGTTTATTTCCGTAAAAGCAACATTTATTTCCTTTACCGCTTTTGTAGCCTCCTCGGCTGCAGATGCAGCTTCTTCAGATGCGGCAGCAACAACTTCAGACTTTTTTAAAAACTCCTCTGATATCTCTTTTATCTGTTTAGAAGCATTTATAAGAGCTTCTGATGTCTCTACAATTTTTCCTAATCCTTTATTAAACTCTTTCAAATCAGTAAGTATAGCTGCGCCTTTTTCAGCTTCTTCTTCAGATGTTTTTGTGGTTTCTTTAACCTTTTTAACAATCTCTCCTATTTCGGTTCTTATGGCTCCTATTAATTCTCTTATATCCTTAGCATTCTTTTCAGAAAGTCCTGCAAGGTTTCTTACCTCGTCTGCAACTACGGCAAAACCTTTCCCGTGCTCTCCTGCTCTTGCAGCCTCAATCGCAGCATTTAAGGCAAGAAGATTAATTTGATCAGCTATTCTTACAACTGTCTTAATTATTCCTCCAATCTCTTCCGAGCTTTTCTCAAGGTTTTCCGCAACTTTTAATGATTCAACTGACCTTTTTGCAGCATTCCTAACACCCTCTATCATCCCAGTTATATTATCTGCCATAACTTGAACCCTATCCTTTACTAAATCAACAAGTTTCCCTGATTCTTGAGCTTCCTTAAAAACAACACCAACAGCCTTGTTAATCTGGGTAATTGCAGCTTTAGATTGATCAGCTGCTGCTGAAGACTCTTCTGCCCCTGCAGCTATTTGCTCCATTGATTTTAAAAGCTGTTCAGCTGAAACCTGTACCTCCTCTATTCCGGATGCAAGCTGTTCGGTAGCTGTCGCAAGTCTCTCGGAGAGCTGCTGAGTTTTGGCAAGAGTTCTTGCCCTTGCTCTTTCAAGTGCTCTTCTTTTTGCATCTTCTCTCTTTTTCGCTAACTCCTCACTTTTTACAACCTTTTTTTCTGCTACCCCCGTATTAACAGGGGGTTTTTCCAAAACTTTACCCATTATTTCCTCCTCTTCTTTATTTATAAAACGATTATATTTTTTCCTCTCCTTTCATCTATAAAATCATTTGTTCTCTCAAAATCTTCAATAATAATATCATTCACTTTTCCACTATCCAAGTCCAAAGCAACTACTTTTAAAATACCAGATTTATCTATTGCAAACTCCACATCAATATTGGGAGTCCCCGCTTCAACTTTAGGAAGGTTTTCAAGATAAAAATAACCCAATTCATTTGCCTCTTCTTCAAGCTCTCTTTTTTGCAAGATTTTTATCTTGATGTATTCCTGATTATCATAAACAGTGGTAAAAACTTTAGTTTTAACCAAAGGATATGTCTCATTCTTATTAATAACAGGAACAAAATTACCACTTTCCTCTTCAATTCCCAAATAATAAGATACAACATCAAAAAACTCCATATCTTTTACCTTACCTTCAATTATTCCTCCGTAAATAGCAGCTCCCATACTAACAACTTCATCGGGATTGATCTTAGCCTTTGGAAGCAGATATTCTCTACTTTTCTCAGTTTTATTTTCAAAAAATCTTATTATTCTCTCTCTTAAAAATGGAATTCTTGTACTTCCGCCAACAAAGAGGATTTTATCAATTAATTTATAGCTAATATTATTTTCATTAAATGTTTTTTCTATTATTGACAAGATTCTTTCTACTATATCCTTTGAAATAAGCTCAAATTCTTTTCTGGTGAGTTCATATTTTAAGTGAAGTGGTCCTTTTTCAGAAATAGTGATATAAGGGATAACAATAGTTGTGTTTTCAAGAGTGGAAAGATCCTCTTTGGCTTTTCTTGATGAAATGTAAAGCTGATTTAAAGCAATGGGGTCATTTCTTAAATCAAAATCATTGGCACTTTTAAAATTTTTTATTAAAAGTTCAACTATTTTTTCGTCAAAATCAATACCTCCGAGCCTAATATCTCCTCCTGTCGCAAGCACCTTTTGGACTCCATCTTTGCTTTCCATTATCGTAATATCAAATGTTCCTCCTCCTATATCTACAACCACAACCACACTATTTTTTTCTTTCTCAATATTTATGAAATTATAAGCAAGAAGTGCTGATGTTGGCTCATTTATAATGTTTATTCTTTCAAAACCAGCAATCTCCCCTGCTCTCTTGGTAGCGGCTCTCTGCTTATGATTAAAATAAGCGGGAACTGTAATTACAGTATCTGTTATTTTTTCTGATAGAAATTCCTCTGAGTATTTTTTTATTTTTTTTAGTATCAAAGAAGATATTTCAGAGGGAGTAAACTCCCTTCCGAGCACCTTTGCTCTGTAATTTTCACCCATTCTTCTCTTAATATTTTTTATTATTTTCTCATCTTCAAGAGGATTGTTTATCGCAGCATTCTCCCCCACCACAACTTCATTTAAATTCTTGAAAAATACGACAGAGGGAGTAAGCCTCTGTCCCTTTTCATTTATTATAACCTCAGGTTTGCTCTCATCATTTAAAAATGCCGAAGAGGAATTAGTTGTTCCCAAATCTATTCCTAATATCACCTTTAATCCTCCTCCAAGATTTTTAGGTTTTCCTTTGCTATTTTGTTATCAGGGTCAAGTTCAAGCGCTTTTTTAAAAAGTTCAATGGCTCTTTTTTCAATATCAAACTCATAGTATAAAATTGCAAGATTAATAATAGCCTTTATATTTTTAGGATTTTTTTCCAATGCTAAGATATAATAAAATGAAGCCATTGGATAATCTCCTTCTTCATCATACTTTAAACCTTTTTCAAAAAGTTTTTTATCTCCCCATTTAATAAAGTCAAAATTTTCAAGAGATTTTTTACAATCTTCAAGCTCTTTTTTTAACATAGAGATTTTTTTGGAAACTTCATTTTTACCACTTGGGATCTCTTCTGAAAATGTTTTTTTTAACAAATCATCAATCTTAACTCCTATAAGTTCTTTCTTTCCTTTTCCCATAACTTCTCCCTCATTAAATCTTTTTAATTTTTTTTCCTTTCCCTGATAATCTTAGTATCCTTCTGGCTATTACCTTAAAATCATAAGCAGCTCTTGAAATAGGCGCATAGTAAATTATAGGTTTTTGACGATCCGGAGCTTCCGCAAGTTTAATATCATATCTTACTCCGAAAAATATGATTTCCTCGGGAAATATTTTTTTAAGTTCCTCTAAAACAGCATTGTAAACCCTTGTTCTTTTATTAAAAAGAGTCGGTATAATTCCGGAAATTATAAGTTCTTTGTTGTAATCCTTATTTATTTTATAAATCTCTCTAATCATTTGAGCAAGGCCTTTTACCGAAAGGGGATGCATCTCTATTGGAATCATAACCTCATCAGCTGCAATAAGAGCATTTTTAGTAAATAAACCTATTGAAGGTGATGTATCAATAAGTATAAAATCAAATTTTTTTTCAAATTTTTCAACTAATTCCTTTACTGCAACTTCCCTCCCCTTTGCTTCCTTCAAACTAATCTCATTAAGAAAAGATGACGAAGGAATTATGCTTATATTTTTGAATTTGGTTTTAATTATGTAATCTTCCGGAGAATATTTCTCCTGTTTAAAATATTTATTAAAAAATTCAAATAAATTTCCCTCTTTTGTGTAAGGATTAATTCCAAGATAATAAGTGCTGTGAGCTTGAGAATCCAAATCCACAATTAAAACCTTTTTCCCTAACTCTGCAAGAGCTGCACCAATGTTCACAGTTACCGTTGTTTTTCCACAACCGCCTTTTCTGTTAGCAAAAACTATTTTTCTCATTTTAAAATTCAAAAAAATCCTTTGCTTTTTCCAACCTTTCTTTTTTTACAGAAGAACTTGTTCCTACCTGACCAGATGTTAAACCATAAATGCTCTCATACTTATTATCTGATAATTCAGTAATAATAGAAAAAATATAATAATATTCAAATTCATAATCTTTTGAAAACTTTTTTCTTAAATAATCTTTAAGCTCTGATTCAACATATCTTTTAACTTCCTCCATTCTCATGGAAACAACATATTCTTTGAAAATAATTAATATTTTACCCTTTCCTAAAAGAATCGAAGAAATATCGCCCAAGTACGGAGACAGTCTGTCTTTGATATATTTCTTCAAATCAGCTAAAAATTTATCTTTTTTATAAAAAATGTTTTTTAAAATATTTTCAACATACCAATTTTCTTCATTTATAGAATAAATTTTATCCTTTTTCTTTAATTCGTATTTTATTACTTGAGATTTCTTGAGATTTTCCAAAGCCAAAAGTATTGTTCTTGGTGTCATTCCAATTTTTTTGCTTATTTGATTTGCAGAATAAGAACCTTTATTATTAATAAGAAATTTCAATATTCTTACTTTTGATTTTGCTCCTAATATATTTTCCACTTCTTTTTCATATGGCATATTTTAATATAAAAAATTTCTGTAATTTTGTCAAGTAATTTTTTATAAATTTTTTATAATTTATTATAGTTTAAATATTTCTCTCTTTCGGTTAGATTATTTTTGACTAAAAAGTATATTTGCATTTTTTCATCTTATAAGGTATATTTTAATACAAAAGGAAAAAAATGAATATTTTTATTGATGAAAAGTTGAGGGGGATACTAAAGAAGAGAAAAAATTTGCATTATTTTAGAAACATAGAAAATTTAAAATCAACTTCAAACTTATTTCCTCTTTTAATAATCATTTATGTGGAAAATAACAAATTCGATTTTTCTCACTTAAAAAAATTCACAGATCACCATATTACGAGTGATTATGAATTAATAGCAGTTTTAGAAGAATACAATGATTCTTTAATCAGTAAATTAGTAAAAAATAATGTACTTTCTTTTTTCATAAAATCTAAAAATCTTTCCCATTATTTGGAAAAAAAGATAGACCATTTTATCCTTAAATTTAAAGAAAAAGAGTCCTCAAATAAATTTCTTTACTCTTTAATAAATTCTGCAGATGATTTTTATATATTTTCTCTTGATAAGGATTTAAAATACACCTTCCTCTCTGAATCTTATAAAAAATTCATAAAAAGAGAGAGAGGTGTTGATTTAAAAATTGGAATGAAAGCTTTTTCCACAATTCGTAGTAAAAATAAAAAACTTTCTTTAGATAAAAAAATAAAAGAATCTCTTGTTAATAATCAAAGTTTTTCTATGATAGAAAAGTTTAAATCCAAGCATAAAAAAGAACTTTATTTTGAAACAAAAATATACCCTATTATCAAAAATAATGAGATAGCAGGCTTTACCGGAGTAATAAAGGATATTACAAAGGAAAAAGAAACCGCTGTCGCATTAAAAGAGAGTGAAGAAAAATACAGAGAAATTTTTAATAATGAAAAGCTTATAATGCTTATTGTTGATTTTAAAATGCAAAATATTGTAGGAGCAAGTTTGGGAGCTTTAAAGTTTTTAGGCTGGACAAAGGAAGAATTATTTAAAATGAAAATTTCAGATATAAATACTCTCCCTTTGGAAGAAACAAAAAAAAGAATGAAATTTTTAAAAGAAAATAAAGTTCAAAGCCTTAAATTTTATTATAAAACAAAAAACAGAGGAATAAAAGAAGTTGAAATTATAAGGGGAGATTTTTTTCTTAAGGGAAGAGAATACTTTTATCTTCTGATTAATGATATAACCGAAAGGAAGAAAATCGAAATCTCACTTACAGAAAGTGAAGAAAAATTCAGAGCTATTACTAACTCTGCAGCGGATGCCATTATACTCATTGATGATACAGGAAAGGTTATCTTTTGGAATTCTGCTGCAGAAAGGATATTCGGTTACAAATGGGAAGAAATTGAAGGGAATGATTTTCATAGGATGATAGTTCCTAAAAAATATTTTAATCAATTTACCAAGGGCTTTAAAAAATTTAAAAAAACCGGAAAAGGTAATGCTATTGGTAAAACAATAGAATTAACAGCTCTAAATAAAAAAGGAATTGAATTTCCCATTTCTCTTTCTATTTCAGCTGTTATAATTAATAATAAATGGCATTCTATTGGAATAGTAAGAGATATTACAGAGAGAAAAAAGATAGAAGAAAAACTCAAAGAAAATGAAGAAAAGTACAGGAGTATCTTTAATACTACCCCTGATGCACTTTCAATAACTGATACAGATGGTACTTATCTTGAGGTAAACAGAAGTTTTGAATTAATTACCGGTTTTAAAAAAGAGGAAGTCATAGGAAAAAAAGCACATGAAATTGGTATTTGGTACAGTCCTGAAGAGAGAGAAAAATTTGCTCAGAATTTGTATAAGTATGGTGAGCTTCACAATTTGGAAATAAAGTTTAGAAAAAAGGATGGTTCACCTTTAATTGGATTAATATCATCAAAATTAGTTAATCTCAAAGGGAAAACCATAATCTTATCAATAGCCCGTAATATTACAGAGAGAAAAAAAATGGAAGAGCAAATCTTAAAAGAGAGAGAGCAGCTTTTGGTTACTTTGAGAAGTATAGGAGATGGGGTTATAACAACAGATAAAAAAGGGAAAATAGTTCTTATGAATAAAATAGCGGAAAAGCTTACCGGATGGAAACAAAGTGAAGCAATCGGAGAAAAAATCGAGAATGTTTTTAAAATTTACGATGAGTTTTCTGAAAAAAAGATTAAAAACCCGGTAAAAGAGGTTCTAAAGAGAGGTATAATTTTTGAAGCTCCGACCAATACAATATTAATTTCGAAAAATTGTAATAAAAGAAAAATTGATAGTAGCGCCTCCCCTATAAAAGATAAAGAAAGTAAGATCATTGGTGCTGTTTTAGTTTTTAGAGATATAACAGAAAAGGAAAAACTTTTGGAAGCCACCCAAAAAAATCAAAAACTTGAGGCATTGGGTATATTGGCAGGGGGAATTGCACACGATTTTAACAATCTATTATCAGGAATATTTGGTTATATTGAGCTTGCATATATAAAAGCAAAAACTCCTCAAGTTTCATCCTATCTTGAGAAAACTATGTCAACATTAGAAAAAGCAAGGAGTTTGACAAAGCAACTTTTAACATTTTCAAAAGGTGGTGCTCCTGTAAAAAGAGTTGACAGTATTTTCCCACTTGTCAAAGAAACAGTTGAGTTTCTATTAAGCGGGTCAGAGATAAAGGCTGAATTTTTCGTAGATGAAAATCTCTGGGAGGTAAATTATGATAAATACCAAATCGGACAGGTTATTGATAATATTATAATAAACTCTATACAGGCTATGCCAAACGGAGTGAAAATAACAATTAAAGCTGAAAATGTTCTCTTAAATAGAAATCAAATAATTACTCTGCCAGAAGGCAAATATGTAAGGCTTACTTTTAAGGATGAAGGAATAGGCATTCCTAAAAATATAATATCCCGTATTTTTGACCCGTTTTTCACTACAAAAAACAAAGGACACGGTTTGGGACTCGCAACTTCATATTCAATAATAAAAAAGCACAATGGAGAAATTATTGTTGAGTCAGAGCCGGGGGAAGGCACAGTTTTTAAAATATACCTTCCGGCATCTCACTCGAAAAAAACAAAAGGAGTAAAAAGAAAGAAAAACATACTGAAAAAAGGAAGTGGCACAATAATTGTTATGGATGATGAGGATGTTGTTAGAGAAACAATTAAGGAAATGCTTATAACATTAGGTTTTTCTGTTGTAGAAACCACAAAAGGAGAAGAAGTTTTAAACTTTTTAAAGGAAAAAAATATAAAAGACTTGAAAGGAATAATACTTGATTTAACAATTACAGGTGGGATGGGAGGTAAGGAAACAGTAGCTGAAATAAGAAAAATAGATAAACACATACCCGTCTTCGTAGCAAGCGGATATGCTTCTGATCCTATTATTGCAAACCCAGAAAAGTTTGGGTTTTCCGCAAGTACTGAAAAACCATTTAAAATAAAAGAACTTAATGAAATGCTCTTTAAATATATAAAATAACCTTAATCTGGCACAATACAATATTTAGTATTATTTTAAAATACTCCTCTATATTTTGTGCTATTTGAGTTTTTGCATTAAAATTTTTCAATTGACACAAATCCCTCATCATATTAAATTAATATAATATAAAAAACATAAGGATTTAAGCGGATGAAAAATTTTGTGCATTTGCATTTACATACTGAATTTTCACTGTTAGATGGAGCAATAAGAATAAAAGATCTTGTAAATAAGGTTAAAGAGTTTGGTATGCCAGGTGTTGCTATTACTGACCACGGCAATATTTTTGGTGCCGTTCAATTCTTTTTTGAAGCCAAAAAAGCGGGAATTAAGCCTATCATAGGTGTTGAAACATATCTTGCAAAAAAATCAAGATTTGAAAAGGATAAAGAGGGAAAAGGTTACTATCATCTTATTCTTTTAGTTAAAAATGAGAAAGGTTATAAAAATCTCAATAAATTAATAACATCATCTTTTTTAGAAGGCTTCTACTGGAAACCCCGTATTGACAAGGAAATATTAGCAGAGCATTCCGAAGGTTTGATAGGGATGTCTGCCTGTATTCAGGGAGAAATACCGAGATTGCTTCTTGCTGACAAATTTGAAGATGCAAAAAAGACAGCTCTCTGGTATAAGGAAGTTTTTAAAGGAGATTTTTATCTTGAATTAATGGACAATGGTTATGAAAGCCAAAAAGCAGTGAATCCGAAAATAATAGAACTTTCAAGAGCAACTGATATTCCGTTAGTCGTAACCAATGATTCTCACTATTTAACAAAGGAAGACGCATTTTCTCATAAAATACTTCTCTGCCTTCAAATGCAAAAAACAATAAGTGAACCCTGCCCTCTCGAATTTAAGACAGAGGAATTTTATTTCAAATCACAGGATGAGATGTTTGAGCTTTTTCCGGAGCTGCCGGAAGCTTATGAAAATACTATAAAGATTTTGGAAAGTGTGGATTTTGAATTTAAAACAGAGGATGAAAATGGGAACAGAATTTATCACCTTCCAAAATTTCCTTTACCTGAAGGTTTTTCAGAAGCATCTTATTTTGAAAAATTAACAAGAGAAAGATTTAAAGAAAAAAGCGAAAAAATAAAGGATGAAATTAAAAGTGGAATTTTAAGACACAGTTTTGAGGAATATGAAAATAGACTTGACTATGAAATAAATGTTATAAAGAAAATGGGGTTTCCCGGCTATTTTTTAATAGTTCAGGATATAGTAAAAGCTGCAAAAGAAAGAGGGATAAGAGTGGGACCGGGAAGAGGCTCAGCAGTTGGTAGTCTTGTATCATATAGTTTAGGTATAACAGAGCTTGACCCATTAAAGTATGATCTTATTTTCGAAAGATTTTTAAATCCGGAAAGAATATCAATGCCTGATATTGACATAGACATTGAATCCCAAAGAAGAGATGAGCTTATTGATTATGTTAGGGAAAGATATGGTAAGGATAAAGTTGCTCAAATAATAACATTCGGAACAATGTCGGCAAGGGCTGTTATAAGAGATGTAGGAAGAGTTCTTGAAGTTCCATTAATTGAAGTGGATAAACTTGCAAAAATGGTACCCGAAAGAAGTGCGGATGGGAATAAGATAACCCTTACTATAGCTTTAAAAGAATCTCCGGAATTAAGAGAAGAGGTAAAAAAGAACAATAATTACAGAAAAATCTTTGAAATGGCTTTAAAGTTAGAAGGCCTTTCAAGAAATACCTCAACCCATGCAGCAGGGGTTGTTATCGGAAGAGAGCCCCTTACCGAGTATCTTCCATTATACAAAGGTAAAAAAGATGAAATTACCACCCAATTTTCAATGGAAGATGTGGAAACTTTGGGTCTTTTAAAGATGGACTTACTTGCATTGAGAAATCTCAGTATTATTACTGATACGATAGAATTAGTAAAGACGCACAAGGGAGAAGATATAGATCTTGAAAACATATCATTGAACATAGATAAAGTTTTCGAACTTTTTCAGAAAGGGGAAACAGATGGTGTATTTCAATTTGAAAGCAGAGGGATGAAAGATCTTTTAAAAAGAGCAAAGCCCTCTGTATTTGAAGATCTTATTGCTTTGAATGCTCTTTACAGACCGGGACCTTTGAATTCAGGAATGACAGAGGAATTTATCCAGAGAAAATTTGACAGCTCTAAGATAAAATATGACCATCCTGCACTTGAAGAAATTTTAAAGGATACTTATGGAGTTATTGTATATCAAGAGCAGGTTATGCGAGTAGCAAATGTTTTAGGTGGTTTTTCAATGGCTCAAGCTGATAAACTCAGAAAAGCAATGGGGAAGAAAAAGGAAAAACTCATGGCTGAAATGAGGGTGAAATTTTTAGAGGGGGCTGAAAAAAATGGTGTTAATAAAAAGGTAGCTGAGAATATTTTTGATAAAATGGCTGAATTTGCTAAGTATGGATTTAATAAATCTCACGCAACAGCTTATGCTTATCTTGCATATCAAACAGCTTACTTAAAAACAGAATACCCTGTTTACTATGTTGCAGCTCTTCTTAAAAATGAGGCTGATAAAGGCTCTGCAGGACAGGATAATATTGTCAAATACATAAATATGGCAAAGAGAATAGGTATTAAGGTTTTACCCCCTGATATAAATGAAAGTGGTGTGAGCTTTACTGTTGTTGATGATTCCACAATTAGATTCGGTCTTTCTGCGATAAAGAATGTAGGTGAAAAAGCGGTTGAATCAATAATTCAAACAAGAAAGGAGATGGGACACTTTAGAAATATCTCAGAGCTTCTCTTTGAAGTTGACTCAAAAGCAATTAATAAAAGAATACTTGAAGCCTTAACAAAGGCAGGTGCCCTTGATTCTCTGATAAACTCAAGAAAAGATTTTTTTGAGAAAATAGATGATACATTAAAGATAGTTTCAAAATACAAAATCACAAGAGGTCCTACACTATTTAAACCCGAATACCCTGAGATAAAAATTCCCCCGTCAGGCTCTGATTGGAAAGAGATGCAAAAATTAAAATTTGAAAAAGAAGTTTTAGGTTTTTTTATCTCTAAATCACCACTCCTGAAGTATGAGGATAAGCTACATTTAATTACGAGCACAACAATTAATGATATTCAGGAAGAAGAGAATGGAGTAAAAGATATTGTTATGTTGGCAGGTGTTATAGTAGGAAAAACAATAAAAAAGAAAAAAGATAGAAAAACTTATATTCTTACAATTGAGGACTTAACAGGAAGAATAGAAGTAAGAGCATATGAGGATAAACTTAAGGGGAATTTTTCTTTAATAGAGGATACATCAATAGTATGGATAAAGGGAAGAATTTCAGAATTTAACACAAGAAAAAATATAAATCTTGAAGAAATCACATCAATAGATGATGCCTTGAATAAAAACATAAAAGAAATTAATATAAAGCTTGATTATGGTGAACTTGATATGATAAAAGAAAATCTGTTTAGACTACTTGATAATAACAGAGGAAATACATTAGTGAACTTTCTCATTAACATAAATTCCAAGATACTTAAAATAAGATCTTACGAAATCCCGGGGATTAATCCTTCAAAAGAAACAATAAAAAGCATCTCATCACTTTTGGGAGATAATAATATAGAAATCATATATTAAAGAGAGGTAAAAAGTGAAAAAAAATACCATTATCACTTTTTTAGTTGTTCTTCTTTTAGCTTCATTTTCCTTTTCAAAAGTTAAGAAATTTTCATTTGCTGTAACAGCTGACATGAGAAAATACTCCGGTCCCGGGAAGTATGATACTAAAGAATACTTCAGGGGAGTGGTTGAAGCTATAAAAAAAGTTTCAAAGCCAGTGTTTATGATAAGCCCTGGTGATATAGACCCGCCCGGGAATGTTTATTACACAATCTCAAAATATCTTGGGAAAGACTTTATCTGGTTTCCTGTTGTTGGAAATCATGAAGCTGAAACAAAAGAAGATATGAAATGGATATTTTCTTATAAAATTGATAAAAATGGAGATGTTCCGCCCAATATCATAAACTGGGGACCAGAGCCATGTAAGCAAACAACATATTCATTTGATTATGAAAACTCTCACTTTATTGTCCTAAATGAATACTGTGAAGGCTATAAAGGGTGGCCATTTGAGAAAAGCTCGGGCGGAAACATAAGTAAGGTTTTATACAAATGGCTTGTAAATGATATAAATTCAACAAAAAAGGAACACATATTTGTTTTCGGGCATTCTCCGGCTTATCCTATGCCCGACTATGATACTGTAAGGATAAGACATGTTAATAGTAGTCTTAATTATCATAGAAAAAACAGAGATAAATTCTGGAAACTTTTAAAAGAGAAAAAAGTTGTTGCCTACTTTTGCGGACACACTCATAATTACAGCACAATAAATATAAGCGGAGTATGGCAAATTGATGCTGGGCACGCAAGGGGAATAGGAGATATGGGCTCTCCGAGTACTTTTATCATAGTTAATGTCAAAGGGAAATACATTTACTCAAGGGTTTACAGGCTTGATAAAGATTTAAAATACAAAGTTAAATATGTGTATAGATTAAGATAAATCTTTTTTCTTAAAAAGCTTTATTTATTTACCGTATTTATACCTATCTTCAATAATGTCCTGAACCTGCCACTCCTTAATCCATTCTTCGACTGAAAATATCTTGTAATTTCCGTCAGCTGTTGAAGAGATTACTCTCTTTAACCCCGCATTTATTATCATCTTTTTGCAAATAAAACATGGAAAAGCATTTATTATCTTACCAGAATCCCTTAACTCGCCGTAAATATACATATCTCCGCCGAGAACACTCACCCCTGCTCTTGCTGCATTTATTATTGCATTTTGCTCTGCGTGAACTGAACGACATAGCTCGTATTGAGTACCGGAAGGAATTCCGAGTTTTTTCCTTAAACAGAAGCCCCAATCAAGAGAACTTTTTGTTCCTCTCGGTGCACCTACATAACCGGTTGCCACAATTTGATCTTCTCTAACAATTATAGCTCCGATTAAAACTTTCAAGCATGTTGAACGTGTTGAAACCTCTTTTGCAATATTTAAATAATACCTGTCTTTTGATGGTCTTTCTATCATTTTTCCCTTACCTTTCTTATTACATCCAATAATTGATTGTGAATTATTCCATTTGAAGCAAGGCACTCTTTTTTAAAAGGATTAAATGATTTTCCTGAAAAATCCGTTACTTTACCTCCTGCTTCTTCCACAAACAGAGCAGCTGCCGCGGTATCCCAGGGATAAAGTTTAAGTTCCCAGAATCCATCGTATCTACCTGCCGCAACATAAGCAAGGTCAAGAGCTGCAGAACCACATCTTCTGACTGCCTGCGCCTTATATATAAAGGAATTAAAATAATTAACATTATTTTCTTGAGATTTCCTGAGATCATATGGGAAACCCGTCGCAAGAAGTGATTTGTTAATATCTATCTCTTTCGAAACCTTCATTCTTTTATCATTAAGGTAAGCTCCCTCCCCTCTAATAGCCCATATCATTTCATCAAGCATAGGATTATAAACAACTCCCACCTTTGTTTCATCATTTTCAACAAACGCAATGCTAACACAAAAATAAGGAAGACCATGGGCATAGTTTGTCGTACCATCAAGGGGGTCAACTATCCACAAAAGTCCCTTATTTTTTTCAATATTTAACTCCTCTTCCCCTAAAATTGAATGTTCTGGAAAAGCATTGGATATGATATTATAAACAATCTGTTGACTTTTCCTATCCCTTTCAGTAATAAGATTTATTTCTCCTTTAAATTCGACCTTTGGCTTTACTTCAAAATTCTCTTTCAAATAATTTCCAGCCTGAAAAGCGGACTCCTTAGCCACTCTAAGAATTTTTTTATAATCCAAGCTCATCCGATACTCCCTGCATTGATTTTAAACATATTTCTATGAACTCATCAAGCTCAAGACCAAGCTTTTCACATTGTTTTATTTGCTCCCTGTTTGCACCTGCTGCAAACCTTTTCTCTTTAAATCTCTTTTTAACAAATCTTAAATCAACTTCTTTCAATTTTTTAGAAGGATGCATTAAAGTTGCCGCAACAATTAAACCTGTAAGAGGATCAGCTGAATAAAGAGCCCAATCAATTTTTTCGGAAGGTTCATAGCCCGGATGTCCCGGATGCCTTCTTATTGCATTTAAAATCTCTTCATCGTCAATGCCTTCCCCTTTTAATATTTCAGCACCTTTAAGTCCATGTTCATCAAAATTATCCTTCACCATTTCATAATCAATATCATGCAAAAGCCCTGCAATTTTCCACTTTTTTTCATCCTCTCCGAATCTTTTTGCAAGGCCCTCCATACAAGCACCAACTGCTATACAATGTTTAATAAGGTTCTTGTTTTTCATATACTTTTTCAAAAGGTTAAGTGCTTCCTCGTAATTCATCATTTTAGACCTCCAAAAGTCCTATAAAATAACATCTCTTTTTACTTTTGTAAAGATTTCAATATTGAGTTTTAAAAAGTTAAAAGATATCTATAGACAATTCAATTTTTACTCTTTTTAAAATAAACTTCAACCTCTTTTCAGCCTCGGGAATTTTTGATTTGAAAAATTCATTTTTTCTTCCCAAATTACCGAAAGCCCCTAAATTCTGTAGCCCTCTCATTAATGCTGCTGTCCAAAAAACTTCTTTATCATAATTTTTAAAAGTTTCCAAGCTAAAAAAATAGTTTTTCAAATATTCAATTATTTTTTCATCAAAGGGAATATAAGAGTCAAAAATTAAAGATGCAAGATCATAAACAGAAAATCCTATCCTCATAGTTTGATAATCTATTATTCTAATTTCTCTATTATTGTTAATTAAAATATTAGTGGATTGATAATCCCTATGCATTATTGAAAGAGGATGCTTTTTAAGATGGGAATAAATATCCTTTGCTATTTTTTCAATTTCAGAATCATTTAATCTGTTTTTATAATAATACCTGTTAAAATATTTTAGATCAAATATTATGTTCCCAAGATCAAAATAAGCTCTCTGAAAAAGTGCATTTTTCGGAAAGGAGTTAATATCCACATGGGCAAGCTCTTCGAGGTAATCTATCGCCTTTTTATAAAACTCTAAAGGAAAAATTTCCTCTTCTTTTACTATATCAAGAAGAGACTTTTTACCTCCGTCTTCCATTAAAAGCCATTTTTTATCAGATTTTATAATGTATGGAATAGGAAACTTTTTATCATAAAAAAATCTTGAAAGAGAATTCAGGCTTTTAATTTCCTCTTTACTTGAAATTATTGCAATCCTTGAAACACCATTCGTTTCAATTCTAAAAATCTTTTTACCAGAACCTCCCTTAAATGTTCTCTTTACCTTTAAAATTTTCTCCCCTAACTCATTCTCAACAAATGAAAATACTCTAAAATCCTCCCTGCCTTCTCTTAAAGAGTTTATTGTACCCACATCCTTCCAATAATCATCTATCTCTATTGCCCCAACTTTTTCTCCTGCTTTTATTATTTTTTCGTAGATTGTAATTATGCTAAAAAAATTGCTCAGGTTTTCCATAAATTTAAAAATTTTTCCGCTTATTATGTGAATTCCTGTAAAAGTACCCCTTAAAAAATTTTCTAACTTTTTATCTTTTCTAAAAGAGATTACTTTCCCCTTTTTTCTATCATAAAAAACAGGTCTTGGATCCTCCGGATTTTCAAAAACAACAAGTGAAGCCAAAGCATCGGATTCTTTGTGAATTCCTATTAATTCATTAAGATTTACGAATGTTAAAATATCAGAATTTGTCAATACAAAATCATCCTCTCTTTCCAAAAAACTTCTTGCATTTAAAACTCCTCCCCCTGTTCCCAAAATCTTTTTCTCATAAAAAAATTTCCACTCTATTGACTCATATTTTTTTCTAAGATAATCCTCTATAAGCTCCCCTTTATAATGCAAATTAACAGCAATTTCTTTTATACCAGCCTTCAAAAGATTATCAACAACTGGATCAATTATTCTCTTACCTTTTCCTATTTTTATCAATGGTTTTGGTGTTTTTTCCGTTATTTTCTTTAATCTTGTGCCTAAGCCGGCAGCAAGAATCATTGCTTTCATTTCTTCTTTCTGCCAACTCCTTTCATAAGGGCTGCATAGATAAAATCATCTATATCCCCATCCAAAACCCTTTGTGTGTCCCCTATCTCAACCCCTGTTCTATGATCTTTTATCAATTTAAAAGGATGAAGAGTATAGGTCCTTATCTGATTACCCCAAGAAATATCACTCTTACTCTGTTCAAGCTTACTCCTTTCCTCTTCTCTCTTTTTCAGCTCAAGTTCATAAAGCTTTGCTTTCAATAGCTTCATTGCAATAGCTTTGTTTTTATGCTGTGATCTATCACTCTGGCATGTTGCAACAATTCCTGTCGGTATATGAGTTATTCTAACTGCAGAATCAGTTTTGTTAACATGCTGCCCCCCATGTCCCGACGCCCTGAAAGTATCTATTCTCAAATCCTTTTCATTTATTTCAATTTCTATTGAATCATCAGCTTCCGAGTATACGAAAATTGCCACAAAGGAGGTATGCCTTCTCTTGTTCGCATCAAATGGGGATATTCTAATTAGTCTGTGTATTCCTGTTTCTGTTTTTAAAAATCCGTAAGCATACTCTCCCTCAACTCTAACCGTTGCACTTTTAATACCTGCCTCATCTCCCGGCTGTATTTCAACAATCTCAGCCTTAAAATTTTTCCTTTCAGCCCACCTTAAATACATTCTTAAAAGCATTTCAGCCCAATCCTGAGATTCTGTGCCCCCGGCTCCCGGATGAATTGTAAGGTACGCATGATTTTTATCCTCCTCTGCTTTAAAAACAGAAAAAAGCTCAGCCTTTTTATAATCCTCTTCAAACTTTTCATAAATCTTTTGAAATTCAGCTTCTATATCCTCTCCCTCCTCTTCAAGCTCTACCAAAACTTCAACCTCATTGTAAAGCTCTTTAAGTTCTTCAAAAAGTTTAATATCTTTTTCAATTAGACTTTTTTCTTTTGAAAGCTTAATTGATTTTTTTCTATCATTCCAGAGCTCAGGATTCTGAAGCTCTTTTTCTATCTCCTCCAATCTTTTTCTTTTTTTGTCAAGCTCAAGATACGCGGAAATCCTTTCAAGCTTTTGTTTAAAATCCTGTAAGACCTTTGTTTTATCTTTTACTTCCATCCTGTATTTTATTTAAAATAGCAGTGTTTGTAAAGGAGGCATCTTTGCCGAAGGGGAGTTAAGAAAAAAAATCAAAAAGGTAAAAGAATTACCACCTCTATTATCCAATTTTATGTTTTATTTGAAAAATTCAAGAAAATTATCAGAAGTTATCACACTAAATTCTGATTCAGTATAATTCTTTATTCACTCAGATGGTGGTTTTATTTTCCTTTGTGCTTTTCATTTTATCTCATAAGCAAAAAGTTTGCCACTTCTTTCTTCAATAAGATCTATCTCCTGTTTATTCCATGTTCTCCAGAAAAAAAGGTTTGAATAAATCTCTTTATATTCAATTATTTTCATCCTTTCAACAATTACAAGGTTTTCCCACAACTGTCCCGTATCATCTCTCAATTCGGGTGGATTAAAGTTTGAAATTATCGCATTTCTTATTCCAGTATCATAAAAATAATACTTTTTCTTTTTTGTTATCTCTTTTCTAAGATTTCTGCTGTAACCAGAAAGTGAAAAAATCACAAATGATTTTTCAAGAACATCAATATATCTTTCAACCGTTTTGTAATTCAGCCCAAGTTTTTCCCCTATCTCATTAAAAGAAACTTCATTTCCAACCTGAAAAGCAAGAAGCCTTAAAAGTTTTGTTGTTACATTTGACTTCATTATTCCTTCATAAGCCAAAACATCTTTTAAAAGATATGATTCCGCTACCTCCCTCAAAATTCTCGTTTTTTTCTTAACATTTTTAACAGATACCACTTCGGGATATAATCCGTATATAAGATAATCCCTAAGTCTCTCTTTTATCTCAATTTTGGGGCAATGTCTAAAAAGCTCAATAAAAGATACAGGAAAAAGTTTAAGAACTGTCTTTCCACCTGTAAGCGATTCTCCAACCCTGTCAAACAAATCAAAAGATGATGAGCCTGTTGCAATTACATATTTATCCGAAAAAACATCATTTATTATCTTAAAACCTTCACCAATATTCGGAATTTTTTGAGCTTCATCAATCGCAATTAAATCATAATCACTTACCTATTCTTTAATTTTTTTTTAAATCCCCTGATGATAATATTTCTCTAATAAATATATTTTCGCCTATGTCATATCTGTAATTCGTATTTGATTTTTCCAAAAAATCTTTTAAAAGAGTGGTTTTGCCGACCTGACTTGGACCATAGATTACGAGGGTTTTTCCTTTCTCCAAATAATCGTTCAAATCATACCATCTTTTTATCTTCATAATAAAATCTAACATAATCATATAATTTTTAGGATTTTACTTAATGAAATTTTATGATTTTAATAAAATGCCCGAAAAATATAAAACTTATTGAGAGATATGGATTGTGCGTATCTACAAATTTTTCTATTATATATTTTACTATTTTGCATTGGATTGATTCGCAAGAATTGAGTCCCACCTATAATTTTTTTGTTTTTTGCACCATCTATTGTGTGTAGAGCCCTTGCGTGCAAGGGCTCTACGGGAAGATTTAACCCATTACTCCCCGCCAATCGGTGTAAAGACGCCCAAATTGGGCATATCTACCGTGAATTATATATTTACTACTATTTTGTTTTCGTAAAAAATCCGCCATACAAACAGCAAAACACACCAAAATCAGCTTGGAAGCTGGAACGGCTGTTCAGCTTCGCTAACCTTGAATTTTTTAAAATATCTTCTTTACAAAAGGAAAAATTCAAAGATAAATGGTCAATACTGATAACTGTGAGTTTTAGAATCGTTGGATATGAAATTGCATTAATTGACATTGAGTACTTTTAAAATATTCATTAACTTAAATTGAATATATTTTGTTATTAATAAGCTTCTCATAGAGTTTTATGTATTTTTGAGTCATTATTTTGTATGTAAAATTCTTCAAAAATCTTTCGTAAGCTTTTTCTGATAATTCTTCCATTTTTTCAGGATTTTCAAGGGCAAATATAATTTTATCAGCAACTGATTGTGAGTTTTTATTCTCAGCAAGAAGAGCCGTATCTCCCACCAATTCAGGGATACCTCCCGCTCTTGTTGCAATTACAGGTATTTTAAGAGCCATTGCATCCATAATGGATGAACATAAACCCTCAAGATGGGAGGTAATAATAAAAAAATCTCCTGCTTTTAAAAATTCAGCTATATTTTCAACAAAACCATGAAAAATTACATTTTCAAGTTTTTCCTCTTTTTTATAATTTAAAATTTTTTCCTTTAAATTTCCATCACCCGCAATGTGAACTTCAGGGGTAATTCCTCTGTCTTTTAATATTTTAAGAGCTTTTAAAAGATATATATGTCCCTTGTGATCAACAAGAGCTGCCACATTTATAAAAACAGGGGGTTTTCCAAAAGAAAACTTTTTTCTGCATGTTTTTTTATCCGAATCTGTCTTAAGCTCATCAGGATCAATCCCATCATATATGAGCTCTGTTTTATCAATTCCGCTTTTTTTTAATATTTTATTAATCCTTTTTGAAACTCCAACTATAATATCCGTTCTCTTATACTTTATCTTTGAAAGAGAGCTTTTAAGCTCGAAATCCACTCTTCTTGTTACAATTGTAGGTAGTTTTGTAAAAATAGAAAGAGAAAGGGATCTCGAGTCATGAAAGTGTACAACATCAGGTTTTATTTTTCTTAAAATAGAGAAATACCTAAAAAAACCATAATGAAATTCAAATCTATACTTCCACTTGTATGTAATAATACCAATAGATTTTAATTTTTGTTCCAATTTATCATTAGAAATAAGAGCAAATTGCTCTATCCCCTCTTCTGAAAGCCCCTTTGAAAGATAGTAAAGCTGTCGTTGGCCACCTCTCCATTCATTTCCGGCATCAACATGAAGTATTTTCATTTCTC
>CAZWJH010000002.1:0-39568 GCA_964634755.1 uncultured Clostridia bacterium | reverse complement strand
CGTTGGCCACCTCTCCATTCATTTCCGGCATCAACATGAAGTATTTTCATTTCTCTCAATTTCCCATAAAAAAAGGTATTTTAAAAAGACATAGTAAGATGTTAAAACTGAGATAACAAAGCCTCTAAAACCATCCAAAAAACCTAATTTTAAAAAATAGTGCTTTATGAAGCCGAAAAGAGGACTAAAAAGAAGTTTAACAAATGAGAAATTCTTCCCCTCGGATTTCATTCTTTTGGCAGAAAGACATGAATATTTTCTAATTCTTTCCATGTGATCACCAATATTTTTGTAAGAATAGTGAAGCACATCCCCTTTAAGTTTTTTTGCCTTGCCATTAAATTCAAAGCCCTCGTGAACATACTTGCCGTAAAAACTCCCGTACCTTTTTTTAAAAAGTCTTACTTTTGTATCAGGATACCATCCCGAATGATTAATAAATTTCCCAAGATAAAAAGTTTTTCTATTTATTAAAAATCCATCTATACCATGAGTTTCTCTTTCTTTTACGGACAAAATATTTTCTTTTAACTTATCTGACAATCTCTCATCCGCATCAAGTACAAAAACCCAATCTTTTGAAGCTTTTGAAATTGCCAAATTCTTCTGTGTTGAATAATCTTTCCACTCATTAAAAATTACTTTTGCCCCCAAACTCTTTGCAATTTCAACAGTTTTATCATCAGAACCGCAGTCAACTATGATTATTTCATCAGCAATCTGTTTTATGTTTCTTATCAATTTTTCAATATTATCTTCTTCATTTAAAGTAATTATGCAAAAGCTTATCTCCATTATTTTGACCAAAAAGGCATTGTGTTTTTACCTTTGTACGTTAATCTTTTGACCCTCAACCCTCTATAATCCATTACATAAATCTGAGGAGAACCTCCAATCGTTGAGGAAAATACTATGTGCCTTCCATCAGGACTCCAGCTTGGATTTTCATTTCTTCCTCTTGATGTTAGCTTTGTATATGCCCTTGTTCTGAAATTATACTTATAAATGTCAAACCTACCTTCAATTCTTGAAACAAAGAGCAAATTTTCACCATCAGGGCTCCATGAAGGTGAATCATTATAAGTGCCTTCAAAGGTTATTCTTCTTATATTTGTACCATCCTTATTTATAACATAAATCTGAGGAGAGCCGCTTCTGTCTGAAGTAAGAGCAACCTCTGTTCCAGAAGGTGAAAGATCAGGAGATGAATCCACCCACCTGTTAAATGTTACCCTTTTCTGATTGCCCCCATTTTCATCTGCAATATAGATTTCTGCATTCCCCTGTCTTGATGAGGTAAAGATAAAATATCTTCCGTCAAAACTCCATCTTCCTCCATAATTCACACCACCCTTTGATACTCTTTTAAGCCTTCCCTCATAAAGGTATTGTATATAGAGATCAGGCCTTCCGCTTCTGTAAGATGTATAGGCAACTTTTGTCTTATCAGGAGAAATAGAAGGGAGAATATCTATGTATTTATTGTAGGTAAGTCTTGTTTTATTGTATCCATCATAATCCATCATATAGATTTCTTTGTTTCCATCCCTTGTTGATACAAAAACAATTTTAGATGAAAAAACCGGTTTTTCCCCAAAGTTAATCATCATTTGATCAGCAGCTTTGTGCGCAATAAGCCTCTCACTTCCCTTTTTCCCTCTGAAAGCCTTACCAAAAATCATTCTTTGAGTTTTAACATCATAAACTTTCATTCCGTAAACTATCTCCCCTTCGTCATCTTTTGAGACTTCTGTTACTACTAAAATCTTAGCCCCTATTGACTCCCAATCTTTAAAGTAAATTCTATCAGGGTTTAATGGTCTTATATAAAAATAAAATCCATCAGGCACCCTACTAAAAACAAGCGAAAAATCAAGATCAGATTTAAAAACACCTATTATATAATTCCCCATCTTTATTGCTTCCGTGTCCTGAGTCTTAAAAACTGGCTTTGGGACAGCAACACTTATGGCAGGAACACCTTTTTTTATTGTAATTCCTATTTTCCCTTGAGCAAAAAGTGAAGAAAAGGATAAAATAAGTGCAAAGCTTAAAATTATAATTGTTAAAATTTTTCTCATTTTTATCTCCATCTATTTTTTACCTCCGTAAACAAATTGGATAAATACGGTAAGGTCTTTTCCTTCGTAAGTAGTGGGAAGAGGAGGAAGGGGCAGTGAATACTTAACAGCTCTTAAAGCTGAAGTGTCAAGTGAATTTATACCGGAGCTCTTTTCCACCTTTAAGTCAACAACTCTTCCGTTTTTTAAAATTCTAAAACTTATTACTACAAGATATTTATCCTTTGATCTTATTCCCATCGCACCTGTAACCCAATTTGATGAAATTCTGTTTTTAATTAACTCTATATAATATGCATATGGGAAAGTCCCTAAAAGAGGGCTACCTCCACTGCCCTCTCCAAGACCGAAACCAACGCCAGTTATATTTTCTGAGCTTTTTTTAGCCTCCTTTTCATAATTTTTAAACACTTCTTCAAGCGGAGATCTTATTATCTTTTTTTTCTTTGGTCTTTTCTTTCTAATTTTAGTTTTTCTTCTTTCTTTCACTTTTTTTACAGGTTTTGAATATGTAAGGCTTGATTTCTTTTTTACAGTTTCTCTTTCTGCTTTAAGCTCTTTCATTGAAGTCTTTTTAACAGAAGGCTTTACCACTTTTTTCATAGATTTACTGACTTGTTTCGGCTGAAATTTCTTAATCCCTCCTCCGCCACCACCTCCGAAATTTACCATATCAACATAATAAATTGTCTTCTTTTTTGAAGAGGATGAAAATGGTTTTTTAACTATTATTCCGAATATTAAAGTGTGAAAAATTATTGAAACAGCAATGGAAAGTTTAAATGCTTTATCCCCATTGGAAGAGCTTCTCATCTTTTTCTCTTTTTAGGTTTAACAACAATTCCCACCTTCTCTATTCCCGCTTTCTTTATCACATCAAGCACATAAACAACATATCCGTAAGGTACTGTTGAATCAGCTTCAAGAAAAACTACCTTTTTCTTTCTATTTGAAAAGATACTCATAAGAGTGTCTTTTAGCAAATTTATGTTAACATTTGTCTTATTAACATAGATATATTTATCTTTTGTAATTGAAACAACAACATCATTAATTTTTTTAATCTCTTTTGCTTCAGCTTGAGGTAAATTAACTTTCATACCGGATTTCATCATCGGAGCAGTTATCATAAAAATAATCAAAAGGACTAACATAACATCCACCAATGGTGTCACATTTATAGTGGACATAGCCTTTTCTTTTACCTCTGTTTTAAACCCTAATTTCCTCATGATTTAATACTTTATTTTACCGAATGTGTTTTCAATCTCTAAGATAAAATTCTCCGAAAGTGATGATACATCCTGAATCTTTCTTAACAAATAATTGTACGCAATAACAGCAGGTATTGCTGCAAAAAGCCCTGCCGCAGTATTTATCAAAGCCTCGGATATTCCGGGGGCAACCGTTGCAAGATCAGCAGAACCCTCAAGACCTATTTGTCTGAAAGCATCCATTATCCCCCAAACTGTTCCGAAAAGACCTATAAAAGGTGTAACAGATGCCGTAGTTGCAAGAAAACTTACTTTGCTTTCAAGAGCTTCAATTCCTTCATTCATCTTTAAAACCATTGCTCTTTCAAGTGATTCAAGATTAAGATAGTATGATCTTGTTTCATCTTTCCTCTTTAATTTAACCTGATTTGAAGCTTCTTCATAAGCAGCTCTATATATCTCTGCAACTGTCAAATTCGGGTATCTTGTCGCTATCTTAAATTTTTCCTGCACACTTTTTGCTGTTTCAAGTCTCTTAAGAAATTTCTTCGATTTTCGTAATACAGAGTTAACCTGTTTCCACTTGTAAAAAATAACAGCCCAGCTAACTATTGAAAAAAACACAAGGCTTATAAGAACAAGTTTTCCAACAATACCAATATTTGAAAAAAAATCCCAAACACTAAAACTTTCGCTCGCTTTTACTGCATTTTCAATTAGAAATAACATTAAGATAAAATAACAAAATACACCTAATATGTCAATTATAAGTGAGTTCCGTAAAATTATAAAATGCATTTATTGCCTAAAACATAAGTTATTATCAAATCTTCAATTGACTACAAACTTTTTCTTTGCTAATATCAAACTTCACATAATTGATTTAGTATTGGAGGTAAAATGAATTTTACCATCTTTGATTATTTCATTGTTACCGCATATATTATTTTGATTTTTTATTCCGGCTCCTTTGTAAAAAAATATGTCGGGAATATGGCTGATTTTTTAGTGGCAAACAGATCAATGGGGTTTCACCTTGGTCTTGTATCTCTTTTAAGCAGTGAAATAGGAATCATTACATATATGTATCTTTCAGAAGCCGGCTACAAAAACGGATTCGTTGCTCTTATGATTGGAATTCCATTTTTTATAGTTTTTGTTTTCTTGGGAAAAACAGGTTTTATAGTAAAACCCCTTATGGATATGAAAATAATGACTTTACCCGAGCTTTTCCAAAAAAGATTTGGAAGAGGAATAAGGTTTTTGTCAGCACTTTTAATGGCAATAGGAGGTATTATTAATTTCGGAGTTTTTCCCGGAATTGAAGCCAATTTTATAAATACAATAACAGGAATACCACATAAGTATGTATTCTTCACAATGGTGGTAATGCTCACAATAGTTTTAATTTACACTGCCCTGGGCGGGATGGTATCAGTTATTATCACTAATTACATTCAATTTATACTTTTAAGCCTTGGAATGGTTTTCATCGCTATTGTTGGGGTAGTAAACATGGGATGGGGAAATATAGTGGCCTCTGTTTCAAAAAATTTCGGAGAAAAGGGATTTAATCCATTTATAGGCGATTTCGGCTGGAATTTTATAGTGTGGCAGCTCCTTTTCCAGCTTTCTGTGCTCGCTGTTGCCCCATTTATTACAATGAGAATCTTTAGTGCTAAAGATACAAAAACTGGAAGAAAGATATTCACATGGTCAAGTATAATGTTTCTTGCAAGAGCTGTAATTCCTGTTTTTTGGGGAATCTTAGCTCTTTCATATTTTACTCTTAATCCGGGAAAACCATCTAATCCTATGGATGCTGTACCTCTTATGATTTTAAATATAACGCCAAAAGGGATATTGGGCTTGGTCTTTGCATCCCTTCTTGCAGCATCAATGTCCACATACGCAAGTTATCTTCTTTCGTGGAGCTCCGTTATTTCACAGGATATAATCGGAGTCGTTGCTAATAAATTGAGAGGTGGTAAAGATTTACCAAATAAAACTCAAATGATTATAAGTAGGGGTACAATGCTTGCTGTTATGATCTTTATTGTTTGGTGGTCATTCTTTTATCATTTTCAAGGTCTGGTTTTCTTCTACTTAATGCTTTCAGGAAACCTTTACCTTGCCGGCACACTCGTTTCCGCAATAGGAGGGATCTACTTTGAAAAGAAAAAATTTGGGCTTTTTAGAGCAAGGAGTGGAGGCGCTTATTTTGCGTTCATTCTCGGAGCAATGGTCGTTGCATGGTATTTCTTTCCTCAGGGTTTCAGAAATCTTTTTCCCGATTTTATAAAAAATCTTTATCCCTCTGATCCAATTAAAAGCGGTAGTGTCTTGGGATACTGGAGCTATATAATAGCAGCAGGAGGTATGATAGTTGGATCATTCTTACATAATTTGTTGCAACCCATTAAAAACGAAAGGGAGATGTAAAATGAAAGGATATACAATTTTTTGGGAACTTCTTCTTATATTCTCAATTTCAACCTTTACAATTATGTCTATAATAATTATCTTCAAAGGACTTGAAGAATTAAAGGATGTTTTCAGACAACTAAAAAAGAACTTAGAAAAAAAGTAGTTGCTATTTTGTTTTTTCTTTCTCTTTCTTAATCTCTACCTTCTCTTTTATATCTGCAATTTCTTCAACAATTAACTCATCAGAATTTTTATCATAAGAAACATAAACTTTCTTAAAATTATCATCACTTAACAATTTTTTATTTGCAATTTTTAACAAAAGCTCATTTTGAATAACCCTTAAAATCTCTCTTGCTCCATACTCTTTTGAAAAGCCCTTTTCCGCCAAATATTCCAGAACTGTCGGATCAGTTTCAATTTTAATCTTATTTTTCATCTTTTTGTTAAATTCTTCTATTTTAAGAGCAACTATTTTCTTAGCATCTGAAATATCAAGGGAATTAAAGTACAAAATTTCATCTACCCTATTTAAAAACTCAGGTTTAAAAAACCTTTTTATTTCTGCATTAAGCTCTGCTTTTGTAACATTAGACTTTTTACCGTTTTCATCAAACCCAACATTAATTTTCGAAAATAGAGAGGTTCCTACATTTGAAGTCATAATTATTATGGAATTATCAAAATAAGCTTTATTTCCCCTTGCATCCGTTAAAACTCCAGAATCAAACACCTGTAAAAAAATATTTATAAGCTGGGGATGTGCCTTTTCTATCTCATCAAGCAAAATCACTCTGTAAGGATCTTTTTTCATTTCATCGGTTAACTGATTCTGATCATAGTATCCAACATAACCGGGAGCAGCACCAATTAATCTTGAAAAAGTGAACTCTTCCATATATTCTGACATATCAAATCTAAGTAGTTTATTCTCATCTCCATAAAGCTCTTTTGCTAATCTTTTTGCAAGCTCTGTTTTCCCGACTCCGGTCGGACCTATGAAGAGGAAAACACCGTCAGGTCTATCAGGATTAAGCTTAAAGCCCATTTTTGCCGGGATTATTTTTCTTACAAGCTCATCAACAACATTATCTTGTCCAACTACTGCTGATTTTAAATTAACTGCAAGATTTTTTAATCTTTCTTTCAAAGATATTGATATTGTACTTAACTCAACTCCCTTTGTTTGAGCTATTGTCTTAAGGAAATCAAGTTCTCCTACTCTATTGTCCTCTCTTTCACCTCTAAAATAGTCATAATTAACTCTTGAGCATGTTCTGTCCAGAAGCTCTATCGCTTTATCAGGAAGCATTCTCTCCCTGAAAAATTGTTTTACTAACTCAAGATGCTCTACAATCCTATCAATATCTATCTCAACATTATGATACCTTGAAAGCTCATCCGCTTTGATTTTCAAAATAATAGTAACATCTTCCATATCAAGTTCTTTAAGGTCAAGCCTCTGGAATAATCTTGTATAAACAGGAATTCTTGATATTGTCTTTATATAATCTTCATAGTTAGATGTTGCTATTATTTTTAGCTTTTTTCTTTCAAGATAAGGCTTCAAAAATGATGAAAAATCAAAGGAGGCACTTTTAGCAGAATCACTTGTTACAAGAAAATTCATATCATCTATAAAAAGAATTGCCTGTTCCTCTTCCAATCTATTAAAAATAGCCAAAAGCTTTTCTTCCAATTGGCCTCTATATTTTGTCCCTGAAAACAGAGCTCCTATATTAAGCTCATATATATTTGTTTCTTTTAAAATTTCAGGAACCTCTTCCTTAATAATTTTATGAACTATATTGTAAACAAGAGAAGTTTTCCCTACTCCAGAATCACCAAGTATTATCAATGAATTTTTCCTCATACAGCTTAAAGCTTCAAGAGCCTCCATTGTTTTATTTTCTCTTCCAATAATCACAGGTGAAAGCTCTTCTACTTTCTTTTTAAGATCAATCAATTCCCTCTCTAATTTCAGCTTCGAAGAGCCTCCTTTTTTCTTTAAAATATAATCCTGTATCTTGGTAATTTTTCTTAAGACATCTGGCTGAAAAACAAGTTTTTTTAACTTTTCAATAAGATAGCTTGCCTTTGTCTGCTGGCTGTTCTCCATGTATATCTCAATCAAGAGAAGATAGGGATAGTAAAAATCCGGACTACTTTCAAGGATTTTTTCCATAAAAGTTATAGCCTGTGAAACATTTCCCAATTTTTTATAAGATTTTCCAATTAAATATTCAAGATACTTGTTTTCTTTTTCCTGAGCTCTATAGCTAAATTTATAATTGGAGATATCTTTAATTAGAGACATATAATCTTTTTTAGTAATGTCTCTTTCTATTTTAGCAAGGTATTTAAAAGTTTTTCTAATATAAGGATTTTCATCCTCACTTAAAATACTATTTGCTTTCTCTGTTAAAAAAAAGTATTCACAGTACTCAAGAATTTTTTCTCTGATCTCTTCATTTTTAATCTCAACAATTTCATCATTTTCATCTTTGTAAGCAAAAGGAGAAAAAGTACCCTGCCATACAAAAAATTGCCTGTCTTTCAAAATCACAAATGGGAATAAATCAATAAATATACCTGTTGATAAAGAGTATATCTGCGGATGATCCTTATTTACAAGAGGTAAAAAGCTATCCCAGAGTTTTTGGTCTTTTTCATAATAAAAAAGTTTAATTTTCAAAGTTTCATATAAAAATGAAATATAAAGATTAAACACATTAAGAAAATCATTTGTTATAATTTTTAAATGCTCTTCATCCATGCTTAAAAAGACAGGCTTAACATAAGTTTTAACCTTTGTAAAAAATGAATAATAAAGCTTTCTATCATTTACCTTTGAAAAAAGAGAAGATTGAAATGTTTGAATCAAAAATTCATGAACTTTAAGATTATTGGAATCATTTAATAGAGAAAAATCCTCCTTCAAAATATCAGCTACTTCTTTATAAGAATATTGCTTTTCAATAATTTCATTTATGAAAACAAAATTAAAAAACCTAATATGATTCATAAAAGTATAGTAAAGATCCTTAAAAGTAAGATTTGCATAGTTTATACTTCCTTTCTTGTCAAATAAGAAAGGAATATTATTTAATTTTTTAGTCAAAAGATGTTTTTTAAAAATTCCCATTCTAACCTCTTATTTTAATAAATGCACCACTATACCTGATTTAAGCTTTGGCTCAAACCAAGTTGATTTCGGAGGCATAATTTTTCCTGCATCTGCCACTCTTAAAAGCTCATCTATTGAAGTCGGGTACATTGAAAATGCAATTTTAAACTTACCTGAATCAACTAACTCTTTTAAATAATTTGTCCCTCTTATACCGCCTACAAAATCAATTCTTTTATCCTTTCTTATGTTTTCAATACCAAAAATAGGAGAAATCACATTCTTTTGAAGTATTTGAACATCAAGACTTTCCACGGGATCAGATTCATCAAAAATCCCCTCTTTTACTTTAAGACAATACCATTCTCCCTCAAGATACATAACAATATTATGCTTTTTTTCAGGTGCCTGTTTATCGGTCTTTTCTATATAGAATACACTTTCTAACTTTTCCAAAAGTTCTTCTTTAGTCAAACCATTCAGATCCTTAATCAGTCTATTGTAAGCCATAATTTTCATCTGATTATCAGGGAAAATAACTGTTAAAAAGAAATTATATGGCTCTTCTCCCGTACGATTCGGATTTTCATCCCTTTTAATATTTCTAACCCTCAAAGCAGCAGCAGATCTATGATGCCCATCTGCTATGTACAAAGTAGGAATATTATAAAATCCTTTTTCTATTTTCTCAATCAATGATTTGTCATTAATTACCCAAAATATGTGTCTTACACCATCTGAGGACTGAAAATCATACTCAGGTTCATTGCTTTCAATTTGCTCCAAAATTTTATTAAGTTCCTCTCCTTCATCTTTTCTATAAACAAGAAAAACAGGTCCTGCCTGAGCATTTAAAGTTAAAATATGTTTTGTTCTATCAATTTCCTTTTCTTCTCTTGTTAGCTCGTGCTTTTTAATAATTCCCTTTTCATAATCATCTACTGAGGCTACCCCCACAAAGCCTATCTGAGAATGCTCTCCCATTATCTGTTTGTAAATGTAAAACTTTGGCTCATTATCTTGAATCATATAACCTTTTTGGATAAAATCATTAAAGTTTTCTGCGGCTTTTTTGTAAACTTTCTCATCATATAAATTAATTCCCCTTTCCAGATCAACCTCAGGCTTTACAACATGAAGAAAACTATAAGGATTATCCCTGACAAGCTCCCTCGCTTCCTCTGAAGAGAGAACATCATAAGGTGGAGAAGCTATTTTCTCCACCAATTCTTTTTTGGGTCTTAATCCTTTAAATGCTCTTATTATACTCATTATTATACCTCCGAAAATTATTATTCCAATTAATTGTATCAATATTATGATATTCATTCAAGATGATTTTTATGTTATTGAAAATTTTTACTTTCAATGCAAAAAATCGTAATAATCGGAACTTTTTTAAAGAATTTTCGTTTAACTATTATAACTTAAAAAGGAGGTATAGTATGAAAAAAACTAAAAAATTCATTCTTATTTTAATACTTCTCGCTATAATTCCTATGTTTATGTTTTCAGAAACAATAAATGGCGATGAAATTATTAAAAAAATTAATGAAGGGAAAGAAGTTATGATAGAAAACTTTGATATTCGCGGAGATATTGATTTTAGGAAGATTAAGGATTTCACTTTAAAGAAGAAAATCAATGGAATTTTTAAAAGTGAAAAAGAGTACACATATCATATTAAAGTTCCTGTTATTTTAAAAAATTGTAGAATCTACGGTAAAGTCATCGGATACTTTTACGATGATTACACTAAAACACTATATAAAACAAATTTTTATGAAATAGTTGAATTTAAAGGAACAATCTTCTATTCAGAGGTTTACTTCAAATATACGGAGTTTTTTAAGGACTCAGATTTCTCAAAATCAGTATTTAAAAGTGAGGCTCTTTTTAAATATGCCAAATTTGATGGAAATAGTAATTTCTCCTCAAATAAATTTGAAAATGAGGCAAATTTCAAATATGCAAAATTCAAAAACATCTTGGTTGACTTTAAAAAATCTAAATTTTTCAGGGAAGCTAATTTCAAATATACAAAATTTAATTATAAAGCAGATTTTTCGGATTCCTATTTTTCAAGAGTAGCAAATTTTAAGTTTGCAAGTTTTTTTGATCTCGCTATTTTTAAAGCCTCCACTTTTGAAGGGGAGCCTAATTTTAAATATTGTAAATTTAACGAATATGCTGATTTCAGTAATTCTAAATTTAAGAAAGAAGCAAATTTTAAATATACGAAATTTTACAATGGTTTAAGTTTTGAAAATACCATCTTTGAAAAAGGAGCTAACTTCAAATATACTAAATTCACTTCACCTTTTAATAAAAAAGGTATTAGGATTAACGGTGAAATTAATCTCAAATATGCACAATTTAACGGTAAAAGCTTAAATTGTTATTTTTTCACTCAAAACAATTAAGTTTTTCCTACAAATTCCGAAAATAAAACATGAATACTGTAAGTGATATAGCTAATGTAGCATCTTATGTCTCTGCTCAAAAAATGAGTAAAACAAAGCAAGAAGTTGAAATCTCTATCTTCAAAAAAAATATGGATCTTCAGGAAGAGCAAGCTGCTCAATTAATAGAACTATTGAAGGAGGCTGCTCCCCACCTTGGACAAAATGTTAATATAAAAACTTAGAGGCTTAGCCCACTTAAATAAAAAAAGGGAGTTTCCGAAAGGAAACTCCCTTTTTATTTTCAACAATTAACTATTTATTCTTCGTCAAATACCTTCTTGAACTTCTTGTAGAACTCGTGTTTCTCTTTTCTGAACTCTATTGCCTGTTTGTAAAGCTCATCAGCTATGTCAGGAAACTGTCTCTTGAGAGCTGTATATCTAACCTCATTCATAAGAAATTCCATCATATCAACTTTTGGATCCTTTGATTCATAGATAAATGGATTTTTACCCTGCTCTTTTAATTTGGGATTGTATCTGTAAAGAGGCCAGTATCCAGACTGTACAGCTTTTTTCTCCTCATCAACTGTAAATCTCATATCAAACCCATGTGCAATACACGGCGCATAAGCTATTATCAAAGAAGGTCCTTTGTAAGATTCAGCTTCTACAAAAGCCTTTACTGTCTGAGCCGGATTCGCCCCCAATGCCACAGATGCAACATAGATATAACCATAACTCATACTAATTAAACCCAAGTCCTTTTTAGGTGTTCTTTTACCCGCTGTTGCAAATTTAGCTGTTGCTGCAAATTGAGTAGCTTTTGAAGATTGTCCTCCAGTATTTGAATATACCTCGGTATCAAGTACCAATACATTTATATTTTTATTTGCTGCCAAAACATGATCAAGTCCGCCGTATCCTATGTCATAAGCCCAACCATCACCACCAATACTCCACACTGATCTATCAACAATATAATCCTGAAGCTCAATTACTTTTCTTAAAACAGGTTCTTGCTCTTTTGTCGCTTTTTTAACTTCCTCCTTTAAAAGCTCTTTTGTTTTTCTTGCCGCATTCTGAGCTTCCATATCCGTCTGTTCCCAGAGCTCTAAATTTTTCTTTAAAGCATCACCTAAGGCGTCGCTTATTCCCATTGTAAGAAGTCTTTCCATATTTGTTTTAAGCTGTTTTCTGTTTGAATCAATCGCAAGCCTCATACCAAAACCATACTCAGCATTATCTTCAAAAAGTGAATTTGCCCATGCAGGCCCCTGACCTAATTTATTCTTAGTGTAAGGAATTGTCGGGAAGGTACCACCGTAAATTGAAGAACAACCGGTGGCATTGGCAATAACCATTCTTTCACCAAAAAGTTGTGTTGCAAGCTTTATGTAAGGTGTTTCACCGCAACCAGCACATGCTCCTGAAAATTCAAAAAGAGGAGTTTTAAACTGAGAGCCAATGTAAGTATTAAGTGAAACTCCGTCTAAAATATCAGGTTGTTCTTCAAAAAATCTTTCATTATCATTTTCACCTGCCTTTCTCTCATCTTCTATCGGACTAAATACTAAGGCTTTTTCCTTTGTCGGACAAACTTCAACACAATCGCCACATCCGGTACAATCCTCTATGTAAACCTGAATTCTGTACTGAAGATTTCTATCATTCTTAGTTCTTGACTTTATGGTCTTAAATGATGAAGGAGCATCTTTTAGAGCTTCAGAATCAATCTGTTTTACTCTAATTGCAGCATGCGGACAAACAAGTGCACATAAATTACACTGAATACAATTCTCAGGAATCCACTTGGGAACCTCAGGTGCAATTCCTCGTTTTTCAAGTGCAGCTGTTCCTGTAGGTACTACTCCATCAAAAGACATATGAGACACTGGAATCTCATCACCTTTAAGATGCATAACCTTTTCAATTATATTCTTTGCGAAATCATCCGCATCTTCAGGTATAAGTCTTTTAGGTTCATAATACTTGTCAACTTCATCCAAGGAAGAAGGTACTTTAACTTCTGCGAGTCCATCACTTGCTCTGTCAACAGCTTCCCAATTCATCTTAACTATTTTCTCACCCTTCCTTGCAAAGGTTTTTTCTATGTAATCCTTAATAAGCGTTATTGCCTCTTCTTCAGGCAAGACTCCGGAAATTTTAAAGAATGCAGCCTGCATCACTGTGTTAATCCTTCCTCCGAGTCCAACCTCTTTTGCAATCTTAAGGGCATTTATATTGTAAAACTTAATTTTCTTTTTGATTATTGTTTCCTGCATATCCCTTGTAAGATGATAGAAAACCTCATCATTATCCCAAAGAGAGTTTAAAAGAAAGACCCCACCTTCTTTCAATGGGCCTAAAATATCATATCTTCCGATGTATTCTGGTTTATGAAGGGCTACAAAGTCAGCCTTTGTAATAAGATAGGGAGACTGAATCTTATTTTTACCGAATCTCAAATAAGAAATTGTAATCCCTCCCGATTTTTTACTATCATATGAAAAGTATCCCTGTGCATACATATCAGTATTATCACCGATTATCTTAATTGAGTTTTTGTTAGCACCAACTGTTCCATCAGAACCGTATCCCCAGAAAATAGCTCTGAATGCACCTTCGGGCTCTGTATCAAGCTCTTCATTAATAGGAATTGACTTATGTGTAACATCATCATTGATCCCTACCGTAAATCCATGAAAGGCTTCACCATCAAGATGATCATAGACAGCTTTTACCATTGAAGGAGTAAACTCTTTTGAGCTTAATCCGTATCTCCCGCCTATAACCATAATATCAGTTCCTTTAAGAGCTGCTACCACATCAAGATATAAGGGCTCTCCTATTGAACCGGGCTCTTTTGTCCTGTCAAGAACAGCAATTTTCTTAACTGTTTTAGGTAAAACTTTAAGGAAATGCTTGATTGAGAAAGGTCTGAAAAGTCTTATCTTTATCTGCCCTACCTTTTCCCCTCTTTTAACGAGATAGTTTACTGTTTCCTCTATTGTGTCCGCACTTGATCCCATTGATATTATAATTTTTTCAGCTTCCGGATGTCCAAAGTATTCAAAAATATGATACTCTCTTCCGAATTTTTCAGCAAACTTTTTCATATATTTTTCAACTATTTCTGGAACTGCTTCATAATACTTGTTTACAGTTTCTCTTCCTTGAAAATAAACATCAGGATTTTGAGCTCCAACTTTTGCAAATGGTTTGTCAGGATTAAGTGCTCTTGCTCTGAACTCTTCAACATACTTCATATCAAGAAGGTCTGCCATGTCTTTATAATCAATAACTTCTACCTTCTGAATTTCATGGGATGTCCTGAACCCGTCAAAAAAGTGTAAGAATGGTACCTTTGCTTCAAGGGTTGATAAATGTGCTATAACAGCAATATCCATAGCTTCTTGAACCGATGAGGAAGGCATTAGTGCAAAACCTGTATTTCTAACAGACATTACATCAGCATGATCTCCGAAAATAGATAATGACTGTGCTGCAAGAGATCTTGCAGACACATGGAAAACGGTTGGTAACATTTCACCTGCAATTTTGTGCATATTTGGAATCATCAAAAGCAATCCCTGCGATGCTGTAAATGTTGTTGTAAGAGCACCGGCTGAAAGGGATCCGTGAACAGCACCTGATGCTCCTCCTTCCGACTGCATTTCAATAACCTCAACAGTCTCTCCGAAAATATTTTTTCTTCCGAAAGAGGCCCAAGAATCCGCCAATTCTCCCATTGGAGAGGAAGGTGTAATGGGGTAAATCGCAGCTACTTCGCTGAAAGCATACCCCACATGGGCAGCTGCTGTGTTTCCATCAATTGTTGACATTTTTTTGCTCATTATAAAGCCTCCTAACTTTATATAAAATTATAGTTAAAATTTTAACACATACCCCTGTTTTAGTCAATTAAAAACCTTTTATTTACAAAGCTACTTGATTGTTCCCTTATCTTTTTTCAGAAGAGTACTTTGTCTTTATTCTTTCTTTGATAAAAGTTAATAATTTTCCGCTTAAATCATGAGAATACTCCCATACCATTATACCACCGAGCCTATTGCTCTTCACATAATCAATTTTAATTTTTATAGACTCTTCATTATCATAAGATATCCAAATATCACCATTGTAAAGGAAAGAAGCTTTTGCACTCTCATCCCAGTATTTCTTTAACACAATTGCATTTTCTAATGATAGAATATCCTGATATCCTATTCCTTCCGGATAGAGAATACCTTGGAACTTTTGATACAAGCCATTATTTTTATTTACAACTCCATTCCAAACTTTTCCGAAAAAGGGAATTCCCACAACTATTTTCCTCGGATCAAAACCTTTTGAAAGATAATAATTTACAGCTTTATCAACACATATATCATCTTCTTGATAAGAACTTCTAAATAAATTTGAATGATGTCCGGTTGTCTTTGACCATTCACCATAGAAGTCATAGGTCATTAAATTCACATAATCAACTATTTGTGAAATTTTGCGAGGCTCTACCCAATCAAGATAAGGATAAAAAGCACCGCCTGCAAAACTCAATGTTAATTTTTTATTTAATCTTTTTTCCGTATCATCAAGTGCACTTCTAAGCTTCCTCATTAAAAGAGTAAAATTTGTCTTATCAGAAGGTCTTGCTTTAATTATACCATTAGCACCATTTACAGGATATTCCCAGTCAATATCAACTCCATCAAATCCATACTCTTCAACCCATTCCATTACATTATTAACAAAAGCATTTCTCGAATTCTCATAATAGGCAACATCCGAAAATCCATCAACTCCCCAACCTCCTATTGACAGATTGACTTTTAATGACGGATATTTTCTTTTTAATTCTGCTATTTGATCAAATAAATCAAAAAAGCCATCTTTCCATTCAGTACTACTTATAAAAATTTCAGAACCATTTCTTATTTCAGCAAAAGCAATATTTAAGTCTGTTAATAGCTCTCCGTTTATATCATCAGCTTTCCAGAAAACTCTTTTCCCATTTTCTTTTCTAAGTTCCCATGTACGGATACAGGAAATAATTTTTAATTTATAATTATAATTTTTTTCTGTTCTCACTTTTTTACAATTTACTAAAAATAATACTACCCCAATAAACAAAAAAATAAGTATAGATTTTTTCATAAACTTCATTATTACATTTTAACAAGAGGATCCTCAGGGATATCTTCCACAAAAACCCCTATCTTTCTGAATTTTTCATATCTTTCATTCAAAAGAGTTATTAGATCTCTTGATAAAAGCTCTTTAATAGTTTCTAAAAGCTTGCTCTTTAATCTTTTAGCCATTCCTTCATGATTTGCATGGGCTCCTTCCCCCGGCTCTTCTATAATATCATCAATTACTCTAAACTTTAGAAGATCGTTTGCTGTTAATTTTAATGACTCCGCAGCATCCTCGGATTTTGTTGCATTTTTCCAGAGAATAGCAGCGCAACCTTCAGGTGAAATGACAGAATAAATTGTGTTAGATAGCATATACACTCTATCAGCCACGCCTAAAGCCAATGCCCCACCAGAGCCTCCCTCACCTGTTATAACAGAAACAATAGGAACCTTTAATCCGGACATCTTGTAAAGGTTATAAGCAATTGCCTCTGCTTGTCCCCTTTCTTCAGCCCCGATACCGGGATAAGCACCCGGAGTATCAATTAAATTTATAATCGGTCTTCCAAACCTTTCAGCCTGCTCCATAAGTCTAAGCGCTTTTCTATAACCTTCAGGATGCGCCATCCCAAAGTGCCTTTTTAAATTATCTTTAGTGTTTCTTCCTTTCTGATGACCGATAATTGTTACAGGAATATCATTTAAAAAACCTATTCCTCCAATTATCGCTTGATCATCAGCAAATCTTCTATCACCGTGAAGTTCCATAAAGTTTCTTACCATTAACCTTATATAGTCCATAGTAGTAGGGCGTTTTGGATGTCTCGCCAATCTTACTATATCAATAGGTCTAACTTCAGCATTGAGTCTTTCCAACTCCTGAATTTTAGTACTCATTTCCTCAATTAAAGGTTCTATCTTATTTATCTCTTTTTTATTACCTTTTAAGATGCGCTCCTTTAATTTCTTTACCTTATCCTTCAAATTTTTTATTTCTCTCTCTATGTCTTTATTCATTGCATTTCTCCTCTTATATTTTCATAGGGCCTTACACTGTGAATTTCGAGAAGATTTGTCAACACAGCTTTTAAATTTTTTCGTGGAATTACCATATCAAGCATTCCATGTTCAAGTAAAAACTCGGATTTCTGAAAGCCTTTCGGAAGCTTTTGACCAATTGTCTGCTGAATAACCCTTGGACCGGCAAACCCTATAAGAGCATCGGGTTCAGCTATTATAATATCCCCGAGCATTGCAAAAGATGCTGTCACACCACCTGTAGTAGGATCTGCCAAGACTGTAAAAAGCGGCAATCCCCTATCATTAAGTCTTTTAACGGCAGCTGAGGTCTTTGCCATTTGCATAAGTGAATAAATACCCTCCTGCATTCTCGCTCCTCCAGAAGATATAATTAACACAGCCGGCAAATAGTTTTCATACGAATACTCAAGCATTCTCGTTATTTTTTCTCCAACAACAGAACCCATAGAAGCCATGATAAATCGAGGATCCATAACACCAAAAGTCGTGGGAAATCCTCCGATTTTACATTCCCCTGTTACAACAGCTTCTTTTAAACCAGTAGTATTCATTGACTTTTCAAGCTTTTCTTTGTATTTAGGAAAAGCTAATGGATCCAAACTTTTAATATCCTTATCAAACTCTTTGAAACTTCCTTTGTCACACAACATCTTGATTCTCTTTGGGGCATCAAGCCTAAAATGATAACCACACTTAGAACAAACATATGCAGAATGTTTTAAAAATGAGATAAAGTGAGTCGTCTTACATCTTGGACATTTTATAAATAGTTTTGACATTAGTAAACTCCTTATTCATTGTAAAATTTATCCACAAAGTGGGTGGTATACTGACCACTTAAAAATGTAGGGTTTTTAAATACTTCTATATGAAATGGAATAGTTGTTTTAATCCCTTCAACAAAAAATTCAGATAAAGCTCTTTTCATTCTACTAATTGCCTCTTTTCGAGTTTTGCCCCAAACAATAAGTTTTGCAACCATAGAATCATAATAAGATGGTATCGTATAACCGGGATAAACTCCGGAGTCAACTCTTATCCCCGGTCCTCCGGGCACAATAAACTGAGTTATCTTTCCAGGATTGGGAGCAAAATTATTGGAAGGATCCTCAGCATTAATTCTGCATTCAATACAATGGCCATATTTTTTTATATCTTCCTGTTTAAGCTCAAGAAGTTTTCTTTCTGCAATTTTTATCTGCTCTTTTATAAGATCCACACCTGTTATCTCCTCTGTAATCGGATGCTCAACCTGAATTCTTGTATTCATTTCAATAAAATAAAACTCTTTTGTTTCAATATTGAAAAGAAACTCAACAGTTCCGGCTGAATCATAATTTGCTGCCTTAGCAGCTCTAACTGCTGCTTCCCCCATTTTACTTCTCAACTTATCATCTAAAATTGAAGCGGGAGCTTCTTCGATTAATTTTTGATGCCGCCTCTGAACAGAGCAATCCCTTTCAAAAAGGTGAATAACATTCCCGTACTTATCCGCTAAAATCTGAATCTCTATATGCTTCGGACTTGCTATGTACTTTTCTATATAAACACTTGCATCACCGAAAGCCTGTAAAGCTTCTGTTGCCGCAAAGTTAAAAGCATTCTCGAGATCTTCCTCTCTGTAAACAATTCTCATACCTCTACCTCCACCTCCAGCAGAAGCTTTGATTATTACAGGAAGACCTATTTCTCTTACAACTTCAAGAGCTTTCTCATATGTTTTTATAATTCCATCTGACCCAGGGACCACAGGTACACCTGCTTCTTTCACAATCTTTTTAGCGGTAGCTTTATCACCCAATTTTCTTATTGCAAGAGGATTTGGACCGACAAATTTAATATTTAAAGCCCTACAAGCTTCTGCAAAAGCTGCATTTTCAGCAAGAAAACCATATCCTGGATGAATAGCATCAGCTTTAAGAGTAATTGCCGCAGATAATATATTTTGATAATAGAGATAACTTTCTGTAGCAGGGGGGGGACCTATACACACTGCTTGATCCGCAATCTTAACAGCAAGAGAATCTTTATCAGCTTCTGAGTAAACAACGGCTGTTTTTATGCCCAACTCCTTTGCGGCTCTTATTATCCTAACCGCAATTTCTCCTCTGTTAGCTATTAAAAGTTTGGAAATCATCTTACTCCGTTGGTTCTATTTTGAAGAGGACCTGTCCGAATTCCACAGGTTTTGCATTTTCAACACAGATTTCCTTTACTATTCCTTCAACATCAGTTTCAATTTCATTCATATTTTTCATAGCTTCAAGAATACAAAGGGTTTGTCCAACTTTAACTTTATCTCCAACTTCAACAAAGGGATCAGCATCAGGAGCTGGTGCTCTGTAAAAAGTTCCTACAATAGGAGCTTTGATTTCATGGTATTTTTTCTCTTCTTTTCTCTCTTCAATGTTTTCCTTCTCCTCTTTATTCTCACTTTCCGCTTTTTCAACTACTTGATTAACTGAATTCATAGGTTCTACCACTCTCTCAACTGTTTGAACAACCGTATTACTACCCATTTTTATTTCAATCTCCGCTCTTCCTTCTTTAAGACTTATCTCAGACACTCCATTTTCTTTCATAATTCTAATTAGTTCCTCAATATCAATGTTTCTGAATCTCATTCTTTCCTCCATTACTATTATTTTCTTCCAATAAATAATTTGTTAACTCCTCATAATCTTTAGCTTCCTCTACACCCGCTTTAACTCCTTTTGAATAATACTCTCGGGCTTTTTTTATTTCTCCAACCCCTCGGTAAAGATGTCCCAATTCAAGAAAAAAATCCCCTTTCTCTTTTCCTTCACTAATTTCTCTTTCCATATACTCTATAGCACTCCAATAATCAAACTTTTCTATCAATTTTCTTACCTTTTTCATTTTTATAATCTCCTATATATTTGGATCAACAAACCCTAATCTTAAAAAGGTCATCCACAAAATTTTCAAATCAAGCTTTAAAGTCCAGTTCTCTATATAATAAAGATCGTATTTAACTCTATCATCTATTGAAGTATTTCCCCTTAAACCATGCACCTGAGCCCATCCTGTCATTCCAGCCTTAACTTTATGTCTTAACATATAATGGGGGAGCTCTTTTTTAAATTTTTCCACAAAGACAGGCCTTTCCGGCCTGGGGCCCACAAGGCTCATCTCTCCTTTTAGAACATTTATAAGCTGAGGTAGCTCATCTATGCTATACTTTCTTAAAAATCTTCCGATTTTTGTAATTCTTGGATCATCGCTTGTCGGGGACCAAACAGGTCCTCTATCCTTTTCAGCATCTTTAACCATTGTTCTAAACTTTATTATTTTAAAAACCTTTCCATCTATTCCTACTCTTTCCTGTAAATAAAAAACTGGTCCTTCAGAAGTTATTTTAATTAAAACAGCTACAACACCTAATACTGGTAAAAGGAATATTAATCCTATAAAAGAAAGAGATAAATCGAGTACTCTTTTACTTACAGCTTTCCACCCTTTTAAAGGAATATCATTAAGATTAATAATTGGAATATCCTCGATGTGTTGAAGTTCAGCTTTTATTGAAAGCAAATGAATAATATCTGGAACAATTTTAATTTCAGCTAAATTTTTGTTAGCAATTCTAATAAGTTCAATTATCCGATCATAATCCTTGAGAGGTATTGTAATAAAAACATCTTTTACATTATAATTTACTATTATATCCTCAAGATCTTCATAATTCCCTATAATAGAAATTCCTCTAAAATCTTCGTCGCTCTTATTTTCATCTATAAACCCAATTATGTCTATTCCCCAATCTTTATATTTTAATAGTCTTCCACTAAGTTTTTTTCCAGTTTCATTAAAACCTATAATTAAACCCTTTCGCCTGTTTTTTGGATTTTGATAGGATTTTTTTAATACAAACCTGAAAAATCTTTCGGTTGCTGAAAGGCAAATAATTCCGAATACAAAATAAATAAGTAAAAATTTATGAGATATTTCATAACCAATAAAATTATAGCTTCTTAAATAGCTAAAAAAAGCCAAAGCTATGAATACTGTGGAAAAATAATTAAAGAAAACTTCGTAAAGTGTATCTAAAACTCCCTTTTTAAGTTTAAACTTAAAAAAACCTTGAAGATAGAGGATAAATTCATGAATAAGAAAAGCAACAATGAAAAACAAAATATATTGATGAATACTAGGAACTCCCTTTGGTGCGGGAATAAAATTGAACCTTATATAAAAAGACAAAAACATAGAGATAGGAATAACTAATATTGTTGCTATAAAAAGGTATGATATGTATAATCTCTCTCTAATCTTAGTCACTTTTCCTATCTCTCATTACTCTCTCTATAAAGAGAGAAAACTTTTCTCTGAAGTTTTTCTTGGAAAACCTCAGAGAATTTTTTCTAATTAATTCACTATTAAACCTTTTATTTAGGAATTTGTCAATAGCTAACAAAAGAGCCTCTTCTGTCTGCCTATCAAAAAACAATCCTGTTTCCTCATCTACAATAGTCTCAAGAGCTCCGCCTTTTCCATAAGCAATGACAGGGGTACCACAAGCCTGAGCTTCCACCGGGATTATTCCAAAATCTTCTTCTGCTGGAAAAATAAGAGCCCTAGATTCTGAATAAAGAATTTTAAGCTCAGAATTATTTACCCTCCCTAAAAACTCAATATTATCTTTTGCAATTTTCTTCAACTTTTTAAAATCAGGCCCATCGCCAACAACTTTTAAAGGTAACCCATTTTTATTAAAGGTTTTAATAGCAAGGTCAACTCTCTTGTAAGGTACCATTGCAGATACAAGCAAAAAATAGTCTTTTTTTTCAACTTTTTCATCACATAAAAAAAAGTCAGTATCAACCGGAGGGTATATTACTTCTGAGTTTCTTCTATAATACCTCTCTATTCTCCTTCTTACATTCTCACTGTTAGCAATAAAATAATCCACTCTATCAGAAGAAACCCTATCCCATATTCTTAGATAACTCGCTACCGTACTGTAAAAAATTCTTTTTAATCCCCTTTTATTGCCAAAGTAGGTATGATAGTGATCCCATATATATCTCATCGGAGTGTGAGAATAAGAGATATGAACAGCTCCTACTGGAGGAATAACCCCCTTTGCAACAGCATGTGAGGAGCTTATTATTAAGTTAAAGTCTTTAAGATTGAAGGATTCTATGGCAGAGGGAAAGAAAGGAAGGTAATTTCTGTACTTTTTTAAGCCAAAAGGTAAATGTTGAATGAAAGAAGTATTAATATTCTGCTTTTCCACAATCTCGGATTGGCTCTCTTTTTTATGAACAAGTGTATATATTTCGAGTTTATCATATTGAAGTTTTTTCTCGATTACAGAGAGGATCTCTTCTAGAACCTTTTCTCCCCCTCTTATACCCACCAACCAATCGTGAATAACAGCTATTCGCAAACTCATAAATTCACAGTCTTTTTTCTCTCTACCTCTTTATACAATCTTAAAAAATTAAGCCCAAGAATCTTTTTTATCTCTATTTCACTAAATCCGGCTCTTAACATTTCTACCACAAGATCGGGAAGTTTTGTAATATCTTCAAGCCCTTGTGGAGCTGAGTTTCCAATTCCTTCAAAATCAGACCCAATACCAACATGATCAATTCCTACAAGATTTTTTATGTATTTAATATGTTTAATAACTATACTTAAATCAGGCTTAATTGAAGAGTACTCCTTTTTCTGCATCTCTTTCAATTCTCTCATTTTTTCTTCATATTCTTTCCCTTTATTCGGGTACTTTTTATCCAAATCCTTTTTTATTTCTTTGTACTTTTTGCTAATCTTCTGATACTTATCTTTAAGAGTTCCATCAAGGTAGAATGACGCAAAATTCACATCTACTAATCCGCCTTTTTCTGCAATTGCTTTTATTAATCTATCTGTTAAATTTCTCGGATGCTCTGCAAGTACTCTTACGCACGAATGAGAAGCAATTATAGGAGCAGATGATATTTCAAGTATATCTTCAACAGCTTTATCAGAAAGATGAGAAACATCTATTATCATACCCACCTTATTCATTCTTCTTATTATCTCTTTTCCCAATGGGCTAATTCCTGCCCATTTTTCTTTGTCTGTTGATGAATCGCTCAAATAATTGGTTGACATGTGAGTTAAAGATGCCATTCTTATTCCAAGCTTGTAAAATATATCAACATACTCCGGAGAATGAAAAACAGAGCTGTTTTCAAGGCTAAAAGTTATGGCTATCTTTCCACTTTCAACTATTTTCTTTATACCATTACTTGAATAAGCAATTTCACCTATATTTTCATTTTTATAAATTTCCCTCAAAGTTGCAGCCATTACTTTTAAAGCATAAACCTCAGGACTCTTTTCATCAAGTTTATTTGGGATCCAGATAGCAAAAACAGGAGCATTTAATCCACCTTCAAGCATTCTTGGAAAATCAATTTGTCCCTCGTTTCTTCTTATAGTAATGCTCTTTCCTCTGTAAACTATTGTAGGCGTATCTTCATGAGTATCAGCTACTATACTCTCCCTAATAATCTTAATAGCTTTTTTCTTTAAATCCTTATTCTGTTCGGGAAAAAGAAGAGAAGTAGCAAAAAACAAAATCAAAACTACTTTCACACCCTTATTCATAATTCCTCCGTAAATTTATATAAATGAATATATTAATTAGATTTTATCAGATAGTCAAGGAATCAAAATTATCGCTCTATTTTGATAATTTATCAAGTTTTTCCGGTATCAACAATATGGACTTAATAATATCAATTAGGAGAAAGTTAAAAACAAAAGAAAGATAAGCAAAAAACGGTAATAAACCAAAAACTAAAAGTGATACCATATCTTTAAAGACTCTTGCCCAACTAACAGCCATCTCGACTTTGTTGCCAAAAATACCTATCGCATTTACTATCATTGAAATAATTATAAAAAATATTCCTACCCCATAGATAAAAGGGACAAGCTTAACAGCAAGTTTTATAAAAAACCCCAATATTCCAATAGCTTCTTCACCAGCTGAATTTTTTTTCACACTCTTAATCGAGACAAGTTTCGGATTAAAAGAAATTAGAGAAATAAGAGAAAAAACTATCAATATTCCCAAACCTTTAAGAAATGGCATAAATTCAGGAAGCTTTATTGCTAAATAAAGATTCATAAAAAAGTACACAATGCCTGCTATTATTGAAAAAATAGCCAAAGCATCTGCAAACCCATTTGAAGTCATGTATGTTTCATTGCTAGTTATTAAATTTTCATTGATTGAATTAAATTTTGAGGAAATATATTGAATGATTAAAAATGCTATAGCAAACCCTATTGAATAAAGAAAACTTGAAAAAGATTCCAACCTTATTGATGAAATCATTCCTATTAAAATAACAAGCACAGCACCAACATAAAGACCATAATCTCCTAATAGAGTTAACCATTTCTTTAAAAATTCGAATAAATTTAAACTCAAAACCTTCTTAAGTGCATTAAAAATTCTTTCTAAAAATCTTTGAAGTAAAAAACCTCCTTTTCCTTCCATCTTATCCTCCTTCAAATTTAATATATTAAATATTACCTACCTCTTAACTCTTATCCTTGTTCCATGTTCAACAGAAAGAAGAATTTCCTCAGGAGAAATATCAGGTGGAAAGTAGACACCGCTTATTCTTGCATGGTTAAAAGAAGCTCCTTCAAGCAATGCTTCAGATAAATCCACTCCTCTTAAATCAGCAAGTTTTAAGTAAGAATTCTTAAGGTTTGCTCTTTTTAAATTTGCCCCTCTTAAATCAAGACCTCTTAAATTGCAGTTTTCAAGATCTACTCTTTCATTAAGTTTTTCAATTTCTTTGTTAAATTCATCAATCTTCCCTTCTCTTAAAAGAATATGATACTTATTTTTTCTGAGCTCCATTTTTCCCTCCAAAAAAATTTAACATAAATAAATAATAATTGTCAACTATTGATTTTTAGAGAGTAAATTGATATTACTTTTCGTTGTTTGAGTTCATAAGAGTAATTTGTTTTTTTACAAAAGAGACTATCATTAAAATAATAAGATAGATAAAAAACATCATAATACCTGATACCCTAAAACCTACGAGTCCTTCTTTTTCGATTTTTACCATAGAACTAACCCCAAAAATAAAATAGAGATTTCCAGCCATAAAGAGAATCATAAAGAGAAGGCATGACCAAAAATTGACTTTAACTATAGAATAAGCCCACTTTTTGTTCCTAAGAATACAAATAGAAAAAACAACAAGCAACAAAGCAGTAATTATTAAAAACACAACGACTAGCCGTAAAAGACTTAACTCTCTCTGAATTGTTTCTGTAATCCCAAAATTTTGTCCAAATTTGTTTATCTGACCAACAAATATAAGCCCATATCCTCCCACAATTAAATATAAAAAGGAGATGGCAAAATAAGCTAATGCAATTCTTGAATCTTTTTCTTTCCTAACATAACTCATTTAAAATCCTTTTACTTAATTTTTATATTAAATTTAACCCATTAAAAAAAATAACTCTTTAATACTCAACTACTTTTCCTAAATAAAAAGATACCAGAAAAAGAAAATAAATTCAAAAAATATATATTTTTTTAATATAAAAGATATTATCAATAAATAGAAAACTCTTTTTAAATTTTTTTTCTAAGTAAAATGTTTCTTACCCCTTTTTGCTAAGTTCAGAAATCATTTTAATCAAAAGATTCCTATTATTTGGATCAATGTCAAGAAAGCGAAAAGCTATAAGTCTTTTGTGATAAAGGTGCTGAATTCTTACAACTTTTGCTTTCCTTATATTTAATTTTTCTCTTCCTTTTATTATTTCAAAGTTTTCAATAAGCTCATCGACATACACTCTTCTCAAAGGAAAATTCGGCTCAAAGCTTAAACCTCCTTTTGAAATATCCAACAAAATACCTGATTCATCCTTGTGCTCACCTTCTTTAAACCTTATTATTATATTATCCTCTCTAAAAATCTTTATCCTTTTGCTATTTCTAAAATCCCGTTCCTGAGTTATCTTTGGAAAATCTCTTTTGTTTAGAATCTCTTCCAATTTTTTTCTTGTCTTTCTTACCTCAAGCATGTATTTTAAAATCACCAAAAAAAGAAGCAACAAAATCACACCTATAACAAAGAGAACCACAGAAGGATTTTTTCCTTTTGAAAAAGTTGACGACAGTGATTTTAAAAAAGAATCCACCTCAGAGCCAGGTGGTTCGGAAATCAAAAAAAATAGATTTACAATCATCCTCTTATAAGAATAATCTCTTTTTGAGGAGGGGAGAGAAATTCTACTCCATCCTTTTTAACTCTCACTATATCTTCTACTGTCACGATCCCATAACCTTCGACAGGGATTCGAGGCTCTATAGTAAAGAGCATATTCTCTTCTATTGGAAGATAAGGTAAATTTCCATATCTTTCCCAGGCAGGAGCAAGAAGAGCTGCTCCATCATGAGCATTCCTTCCCACCTGATGTCCCAAAGCATGAGGATACTCAGGGTAACCATTTCTTACTATGTGCTCTCTTGCCACACTATCAATATCTATTCCCTTTACTCCAACCTTTAATGCCTCAGCAGCTTTTTCAACAGATTCAATTAAAACTTTAAAAGCTTTTTTAACAGGCTGTGGTGCATTATCCTCATCATCTTTTAGAATATACCAAGTTCTTTGTAAATCGCTCACATATCCATTGAGCTTTATTCCAAAATCCATATTAACAACTTCACCCTTTTTGATCTTTTTATTAGTAGGCCCTGAATGAGCCCCTCCTGTTTGAGGACCTGCAAAAACAGCCGGACACATCACTTCTTCCCAAGCATAACCAAATCCTCTCTCTTTTACTTTTGATTTAACAAATTCAGCCACATCTTTTTCTGAAATTCCCTCTTTTAAAAATTCTGTCACCTCATCAAAAATTTTTAATGTCTCATCTATCGCATTTTTAACTAGTTTTATCTCTGTCTCTGTTTTTCTCCCTAAAAGAGATGATATAAGTTTTTCAGAAGAAACTACACTTTTTTCAAATCCTGCTTCTTTTATAGCTTCCATAAGATTGAGATACATTCCATGTGTCAAGCCATCGGCAATAGGAGAATCTTTTGAATAATTAATTAAAATAGAATCAGGAGAAATTTTCTGTAAATATTTTATAAAAGGCTCTTTAAATGATTTTATGTAAGGTATAACTTCATAAACGCCCTTTCTTTCTATCGCTTCAGCATCAAGAGAACCTACTATTGCTATCTTGTATCCTCCTTTAGTTATAATTATTGCCGATTTCCAAGTAAGATTATCCTCAAATATATAATCTAAAATAGGATCTGGGGTAACACTTCTTTCGCGTGCGAAAGTAATCCACATATCATAATCATACTCTTTAAGAAGAGAAATTGCTTGGTCAGTTTTTTCAATAATAATTGTATCTCCCATTTTTATTTCTCCTCTTTTACCTTCTTTGAATCCCAATAAACATAAACCGAAAGAAGTATAAACATCACAAGAGAAAGCCATTCCCCTATAGGCTTGTTTGCAATTCCTGTTTTTATAGAATCCTCAAGATTCACATATTTTAAGAGTGCACTTACAATCCCAATCAAAGCACCGCCAGCAATAAATCCCGAAGCAATTAAAGTTCCTTTGCTGTGTCTTTTAGCTGCAAGTTCTTTGTTATCAGTGGATTTTTTAACAAGATAAGCAACAAAGCCTCCTAACATTATCGGAGTATTAAGTTCAAGAGGAATATACATACCCAGAGCAAATGCAAGAGGTGGGATCCCTATAAGTTCCATTATAATTGCAAAAATAATTCCTATTATATAAAGCATCCATGGAGCAGAAGAGCTTTTTTCCATAAGAGGTTTAATAACTGCTGCCATTGCATTCGCCTGAGGCGCTGGAAGAGGTTCTGTATTTTCAAAATTTGTCTTAAATGTTTCAAAATTCGTTTTATAAGTGTTTATATCTTTACTATCAAGCAATGTATCCATACCCTTTAAAATTGGCTGAGGTGCTGAATTGCTCTCAAGAGTATGTTTAAGTTCTTTTAATTTATTTTTTAAAGCAGAAAGATTACTTTCAGTAATCTCAATCTTTTTAATATTCTCCATTATTTTCAAGGTTTTTTCTGTTTTTATCGGAGAGAATCCATATGTTTGATTTAAAAGAAGGATAACAAGACCAACCGAAAGAGAAGCTACAAGAATTCCTAAAAACTTAAATCTTTCCTGATTCCAAGGGGTTGCTCCAAGCCAATAACCTATTTTAAGGTCAGTTATAAATCCACCGGCAACCGAAAGAGCAGTACAAACGACACCACCAATCAAAAGACCGGCCATCATACCATAAGGTCCCTTTAAACCTGCAGCAGCAAGAATAATACTTGAAAGAATTAATGTCATCAATGTCATACCTGACACAGGGTTCGTTCCCACTATAGCTATTGCCCTTGCGGCAACAGAGGTGAAAAGAAAACTTATTATTATAACTGTTGCAAAAGAGATAAGACTCATGGTTGTGGGAGCTTGAACTGATTTAAGAATAAAGTATCTGAAAAAGAGGAAAATTAGGAGGGACATTATTATTATTCCCATAACTATTGTCGTCATTTTAAGATCTTTATCCGTTCTCAAATCCTCTTTGTTTTCTTCGTGTTTAGTGAAGATTCCTTTTATCCCCATTCCAAATGCCTGATATATTACTTTTGAAGATTTAAGGATCCCTATTATACCCGCAGCAGCAATAGCTCCTATTCCTATGTGCCTTACATAGGTAGAAAAAATAAGCTCAGGAGAAAGTCCCGCTATTTTATCCCCTCCGAAAAAGTTAACAAGAGGAATAAATACCCACCATGAAACAAATGAACCGGCAGCTATAATAGTACCGTATTTTAAGCCTACTATATAACCAAGTCCAAAAACAGCTGCAAGGACATCAAGCTTGAATACCATCTTTGCTTTATTAGCAAGCTGTTGTCCCCACCCAAAAACTCTTGTGGTAAAAACTTCTTTAAAAAGTCCCAATGAGTAAACAGCAAAATCGTAAAGACCTCCTACTATCATACTTTTAACAAGAACAGAAGCCTGCTCTCCTCCCTTTTCACCGGCGACCAATACTTCTGTTGTAGCTGTTGCTTCAGGAAAGGGAAATTCTCCATGCATCTCTGAGACAAAGTATTTTCTAAATGGGATTAAAAACAAGACTCCTATGAAACCACCGAAAAGTGAAACAATAAATATTTTAAAAAGGTCAATTCCAATTGTTTTATCAAGTTTTAAAATAAAAATTGCCGGTAAAGTAAAAATTGCCCCGGCAACTATAACCCCTGAAGCAGCACCTATTGACTGTATAATAACATTCTCCAAAATTGTGCTCTTTCTTTTAAACAAAGGCCCTATTCCAACAGCAAGAATTGCAATAGGAATAGCAGCTTCAAAAACCTGAGCTACTTTCAAGCCTAGGAATGCTGCTGCTGCAGAAAAGACAAAAGCCATTATAACACCCAAAAGAACTGATCTAAGGGTTATCTCCGGAATAATCTGCTCAGGTCTTATATAAGGGATGTATTTTTCATCCTTTTCAAGCGGTCTGTAAGCATTTTCCGGAAGTCCCTTTACTTTTCCTCCTGTTTCCATTTATCCCCTCCTATTTATTTCCTCTTTTTGTAAATGTTTCAAGCACATAATTGTTTATTTTTACTTTGTACTCTTCCATAAGTTTTTGGAGATAGCTTAAAAGAAATGAGTTCTTTTTTGTTTCAATAAGCTTTTTCATTGTCTCGTCTTTTTCCTTCTTAAAATCCACCATAGTTTTAAGATTCTTTTCTAGGACCTTTACAATAAGATACCCTTTCTCTGTAAAAAAAGGAGAAGAGATATCATTTAAAGGAGCTGAAAATACATACTTTTCAACGCTCTTTATATACCCTATCCCATTAATAAAAGCATTGTGTTTAACATTAACACTATCTTTGAAAGTGAGAAATGGAAGTGTTGTATCAACTTGTTCTCCATTTTTTATTTTTTTATAAATCTCATCAGCTATTTTTTTCGCAGACTGTTTTTTAAGAAAATCCATATAAGCTTCTTTTACTTTATCGCTTATTTCATCATACTTTGCCTGTCTCTCCTTTATTATATTTTTTAATTGAGCTACAACAACTCCCTTAAAAGTAAAAACAGGTTTTGTGCTTTTCCCTGCTCTATTAAGCTTAAAAACAGCTTTTGCAACAGCACCCGTAGGATCAATATTTGGAATTGTATCATTTGAAGTCATCTCTTTAGCTTCCAAAACTTTATAACCTTTCTTTTTAGCAAATTTTTCTATATCTTTTTTACCCAGCTTTTTGTAGAAGTTTTCCGCATCCTTTAAAATCAACTCCTGAGCTTTTTGAAATTTAAGATATGATTTTATTCTTTCCTTTACTTCCTCAAAAGAAGAAACCTTTTCCGGTTCAAGTTTATCCAAGAAAACGATGGAATAGCCCTTATCACTCTTAATGATTGGTGAAACAGAATTTTCATTTAATTTTTGTATTTCATCCTTCTCCTCTGGAGAAACAAAATATCTCCACTCAAAGGCTCCCCAATCTCCACCATCTTTTGCCTTTTTATCTTCAGAATACTTTTTTGCCACTTCTGAAAAATCCTTACCAGATTTTAATTCTTTTAAAGCTTCACTGATTTTTTTATCAGCATCAGCAGATTTCTTAACAAATATTCTCTTAATATGTCTTTTCTCCGGAACTTTAAATCTTTCAATATTTTCATCATAATAATTTTTTAAATCTCTTTCTGTTAAAATTACCTTTTTTACATACTCATCAGTGGAAAATAGTACATACTCAAAGGTCCTTTTCTCAGGTATTTTAAATTCACTCTTATGCTTTGAAAAATAATCTTTAAGCTCTTTCTCATTTATATCGGTTTTCACCGGGACATCTGAAAATTTTACAAAATAATACGAAATATTTGCTGATTCATTTTCATTTTTAAACTCTTCAAAAGCCTCTTGCGGAGTAGCAGTAATTCCAGCAGTAAGAAATTTTTGAAGTTTATTTATAATAATTTCTTTCCTCAATGAATCTTCAAATTGTGGGATTGTCATGTGAAAGTAAGCAAGAGTGCTTCTATACCTTTCATATCCGACGAAACTTCCATCTTTGTTTTTAAACACAGGATAACTCAATATTTTATCTCTCACCTCATCATCGGTAGCTCTTATACCCAACTCCTCTGCTTTCATTGTTAAAACTGTTTCCTGAATCATCTGTTGAAGAACAGTCTGAGGAAATTGAGGATTATTTATGTATACCCTTGCCTTCTCTCCATATTTTCTTTTCATCATATCCTCTCTTTCCAAGAGAGTCCTCTTAAAATCAGTTGTTAATATTCTATGTTTTTTTACCCAAGCAATGGTATCCATATTGACATTGGGTCCCAATCTACCGGCACCCCAGTCAACAAAGATAAAGAATACGAATGAAAAAACCACAAGCCACAGGAAGATACTTAAGGATTTCAAATTCTTTCTCATACTTTTCAGCATAAAAAACCTCCGTAATAGTTGATAAGTATTTATAAAACAAAATACAAATTAAATCAAGTGTTTAGGCTTTTGTTTCTGCCAGCTTCTTCAGTAAGAATTGCCTTTCTAAAATTCTCTACTCTATTATTTTATAAATAAAGAATCTTTTTCTTCCCCCTCTTAAAACTCCAATTCTCAATTCTGTTAAGCTATAAAATGAATTTAAAAAATAAAGGGCATCCTCCACTGTTGTGAGTTTTTTACCATTAACACTAACAATAATATCTCCATCTCTTATACCAAGTTTGTTAATAAGGCCTCTCTTATTTATAAAGTCAATTTTAAACCCTTCAATCTTTCCATCTTTAAAATAAGGAGTAGCTCTTGCTGAGTATAAAATTTTATCTAAGTTCCGAAGATACTCTTTTACTTTTTTCCTTTTCAAACTATATATTATTGTCGAATTTTTTTTAACCCCATGATTCTTACTTATTTCTTTTTTTTGAGATAGAACTGGTTTTGTTATTCCATAAAAATAAAGCCAAATAAAATTATCTCCCTCTCTCACCTCTACTTTATTTTCATACACTCTTAAAAGCTTATAATTCCTATAACTCTCACCCTCTTTGATAAAAATAAATTGATTATCAATTTTAAAGAGAGCTGAAGAAAAACTATCCCCTTTTACGATTCCGTACAGTTCCGCATTGGAAGTTTTTGTCTCCGACCTTACTGAAAAAAACAGAAAAAGCATAAAGAGCAGAAAAAAAATCTCTCTTTTTCCCAATTTTAAAATGAATAGGTAAGCTCTAATTTAATACCATGAGGAGAGACATATGGATTTACCATAAGATGTCTGTTTCTATCTCTTTTGATAATAAACTTTGCTATGGTATGCCCTAAAACAGCTCCTAAAAATACATCGGATAACCAGTGTGCCTGTTCAGTCACTCTTGAAAGCCCTGCCAAAGTTGCAAGTGTGTATGAAAGGACAGGGATATATGGTTTGTTTTTGTATTCTTCAGCAATTACCGTAGCCATCCCCCAAACAGTTATAGTATGCCCTGAGGGGAAAGCATCGTATTTCGTAAACCCTTCATTATATCTTTTAAAGAAAGCTGACGGTCCGTACCAGTGATCCACCCCATCAGTTGCACCCGGTCTTGACCGTCCTGAAAGATGTTTTCCCACTTGAACAACAATCCCAGTGTGAACCAAAACCTCAAGACCAAGCTTTGCTGTCTCCTTCGCTCTTTCATTTTTAAAAGCAAGTCCTCCCAAATAAAAAGCCCCCGATACAAAAATAGAGGACCAGCCATCACCAAGCTTGGTAATTTGAGGACTTAAATTCTGGACCCATTTGTTATTATCCTTAAAATCCTGAAATTTGGCATAAATATTCTCATCATTTGCAATAATAATAAGAGTAGTTGTTATAACAGGTACCCAAAATAGCAAATCTTTTGCTTTAAGATGAGCAGGTGAAGTCCAAATTGCTATTTCATCATCTAAAATGTCTTTAAAAATATTCGATTTTTCAGGCTTATTTCTTACATCCGCTCTTAAAAAAGACACCATAATAAAAATGATAAACAATAATATAATAATTGAGGATTTACTTTTTTCTTTCAACTTTTTGTCCCTTCCTGATCTTTTTCTTTTTCGGTGTTTTTGTGAGTGCTACTTTTAATACATCGTCAACAGTGTCAACAAAGACAAACTCAAGTTTTTTCTTAACATAATTGGGAATTTCATCAAGATCTTTTTCATTGTAAGATGGCAATATGATTTTCTTTATGCCGGCCCTTAAAGCTGCAAGAACCTTTGACTTTATACCGCCAACAGGTAGTACTCTACCCTGTAAGGTTATTTCTCCAGTCATAGCAACTTCTTTTCTCACTGAAATTTTTGTCAACAAAGAAACAATGGCTGTAAATATTGTAACTCCAGCAGAAGGGCCATCTTTTGGTATTGCACCTTCAGGAACATGAATATGAAGATCTCTTCCTTTAAAACAATCTTCACTTAATCCAAATTTTTCAGCATTGGATTTTAGGTAAGAAAGAGCAGCTGTTGCAGATTCTTTCATTACATTTCCAAGAGAACCTGTTAAAATAAGAGCTCCTTTTCCCTTCATTGAAATTGCTTCTATAAATAAAATATCACCACCCGAAGGAGTCCAAGCAAGACCTGTAGCAACACCGATTTTATCCTCTTTTAAAAGCTGATCTCTGAATATCCTTGGTTTTCCAAGATATTTTTCAATACTTTTATCAGTAACTCTAAACTTTTTTCTCCCTTTCTCTGCAATATGTTTAGCTATCTTTCTGCAAACACTTCCTATATTTCTTTCAAGATTCCTTACTCCTGCTTCTCTTGTATATTCATTTATTATTCTTAAAATAGCAGAATCCGAGAATTTAACATCGCTCTTTTTAAGACCATTTTCTTTTATCTGTCGTGGTATTAAAAATTTCTTTGCAATCTGTAATTTTTCCTCATCAGTGTATCCCGGCAGATAGATGGTTTCCATTCTATCCCTGAAAGCCGGTTGAATAGGATCAAGAAGATTGGCTGTTGCTATAAACAATACATTGGATAAATCAAATGGAACACCCAAATAATTGTCCATAAATGAATGGTTTTGTTCCGGATCAAGGACTTCAAGTAAAGCCGAGGAAGGATCTCCTCTAAAATCAGCTCCTATTTTATCAACCTCATCCAACATAAATACCGGATTGTTAGAACCAGCCTGTTTAATCCCTTGAATTATTCTTCCGGGCAAAGCCCCCACATAGGTTCTTCTGTGACCTCTTATTTCCGCTTCATCGTGAACACCACCTAAGGAAGTTCTTACAAACTTTCTTCCCATTGCCCTCGCAATGGATCTTCCCAAAGAAGTTTTACCCACTCCCGGAGGTCCTACAAAGCATAGAATAGGTCCCTTTAATTTTTTTGAAAGCTTTCTAACTGCTAAAAATTCGAGGATTCTATCTTTTACCTTTTCAAGATCATAATGATCTTCATTTAATATTTTCTTTGCCTTCTTAAGATTTAAATTATCCTTTGTAGATTTGCTCCATGGTAAAGAAAGCATCCAATCAAGGTAATTTCTAATAACATTACTTTCCGCAGATTCAGGATGCATTTTTTCAAGGCGGGAAAGCTGTCTTTCAACTTCTTCACGGGCTTTTTCAGGAAGCTTTGCTTTCTCTATCTTCTCTTTATAAGATTTTATCTCCTCTTCAAGTTCACTTGATTCTCCTAGCTGCTCTTTAATTGCTTTTAACTGTTGTCTTAAAAAATATTCCTTTTGTAAATTATCTATTTCCTCTTTCGCTTTATTTGAAATCTCTCTCTGAACTTGCAATATCTGAATCTCTTTTAAAATAAGCTCATAAACCTTTTTTAACCTTTCAAAACTATCTTCTGTTTCCAGAAGAGCTTGAGCATCATTTATTTCTAGGGAAAGATATGCAACTATATTATCAGCAAGTTTGCCCATTTCTTCAATATCCTGAATGTAAAAAACAAGTTCTGGAGGTAGTTGTTTTCCAAGCTCAACAAATTTTTCAAATGAGCTTTTTACATTCCTTTTTAGAGCCTTTATCTCAAGAGTTTCCTCCGCAACATCTTTATCCTCTATGACCTCTATCTTAGCTTTAGCAAAAGGATATCCCGCACTAAGCCCCTTTACTTTTGCCCTTTTTAACCCTTGAATAAAAAGCCTTATATCTCCACTTGAAAGTTTGAGCATTCTCAGAATTACAGCAACCGTACCAACCTCGTAAACATCCTCAACAGTAGGATCTTCTATTTTTGCATCCTTTTGAGTTAAAAGCAGAACCATTCTGTTTTTCGAAAGAGCTTCATCAACAGCATTTTTTGATTTTTCTCTCCCAACATGAAGAGGCAAAGCCATATATGGGAATACTACTAAATCTCTTATAAAAATAACCGGAATATCTTCTGGAATATCTTCTTTTTTATCCTTATCCGATATATTTCCTTCACTATTAATTTCCACTTCTTTATCTCTATCATCTTTTAATAATTTGTCATCTTCACTCATACTTACCTCCTACGATATTTTTTTCTTATATTGACAATATGTTTCCTATTACAAAATAAGATTATCATTTCTCCAAATCTCCTTATTTTTTCCTTTTACTTTTAACTTTCTACTTTCAACTACTTTACTTACCATTTCCTAACCTATCTCCACCTTTATTTTTCTTTTAACCTTCTTCAGTTTGATTTCCAAAACACCATCAATAAATTCAGCCGATATTTTATCAGAGTCTATTGGTATATTAAAGGCTATTTCCCTAAAAAATCTTCCAAATTCCCTCTCAATTCTGTAAAACACTGAACCCTCTCCCTCCTTACTCTTTTTTTTGATACCCTCTATCTTTAAATTTCTGTCCTCAAAAATTATCTTAATATCTCTCTTTTTTACACCGGGTAAATCAATTCTCACTATTACAAAATCCTTCTCTTCACTAATATCCATGGGGGGATAAATTGTACCTACTTCTCTTTTTAAAACTTTTTCAAAAATAAAGGGATCATTCCCTTTTTTCACCCCATTTTATCCTCCAAAATCTATATTTTCTTTAGTTTATCAAGTTCTTTCTCAAATTCCTCTATATCTCTAAAATCTCTGTAAACCGAGGCAAATCTCACATAAGCCACTTTATCCAATTTTCTAAGTTCTTCCATAATTATTTCACCTATGAAAATACTTTTAACTTCTCTTTTTCCACTTTCAAATATCTCTTTTTCTATTTTATCAACAATTCTTTCGATATCCCCCGCCGAAACAGGTCTTTTTTGACAGGCTCTCATTATTCCCCTTATTATCTTTTCCCTGTCAAACTGCTCTCTTTCTCCATTCTTCTTTATTACCAATATAGGTTTTTCCTCAATTCTCTCATAAGTGGTAAATCTTGCACCACATGACAAACATTCTCTCCTTCTTCTAATTTCAAGCCCATTTTTAATCTCCCGGGTATCTATAACTCTTACATTATCGCTATTGCAATAAGGACACTTCATTTTACCTTTTCCTCATATTTTTTATATCCTTTTATATTCAAAACCCATGCCCCCTCTCTTATAAGAAATGGAAGAGCTAAAAACAATGTCACTACAATAAGAGAAAAATGCATCAAAATTGTCGCAGCAGCTGCGATATTTTTATCCATAAGATAAAAACCAGTTAGAGCCATCTGTGAAAGTGCTTCAAATCCTCCTACCATTCCTGGGGTCGGAATTGATGCTCCTATAAGAAGAGCGACTATATAAGGGATAATCGCAATAAAGTTAACTTTTAAACCAAAATCAATCAATGCTATCCAGTATCCTGTAGAAATTAGAAACCAAATCACCAATGAATTTATTATAATCAGGATTTTCCTTTTATTCTCAAAAAGTGCGATTAATCCCTCTATAAATCTCTCTCCCGCATGAATAGCTCCTCCTCTAAATTTAGAAGGAAGTAACTTATTACACATATTCTCCCAAAACACAAAAACTCTCTTTTTAAAAAGATATATTAGAAAAATAAGTAGCATTAAACCGATGAAAGATACAAAGGCAATTACACTTCCTTTGGATAAAAACTCCATGGAGCCTTTTGTGGGATTCAAATCTTTGAAAGCAAAGCCTCTGAAAACATAAAAAAAACCCGCAAAAAAAACCATTGCTCCCAAATCAAGAATTCTTTCTATAATAACAGTGCTAAAAATAAAACTACTGCTTACTCCAGTTTTCTTCCCCAATATAACAGCTCTTGCTAACTCTCCTACCCTTGCAGGAATCGTATAATTTATGGCAAATCCAAGAACATTTGCAGAAAAGACATCTATGAGCTTCATACTTTCACCTTTTCCTCCAATAATCTGTTTCCATCTAAGAGAGCGGAAAAAATAGATAAAAGGATAAACCACAAATATAAAGAAAAGGAATCTGAGCTTTGTATGAAACATGTAGTATTTAGCCTTTTCAATATCAAGGCTCTTGACAAAAAGCCACAAAAAGAAAACAATGAGAGCAATCATTATTAAAGTTCTGATTATGTTTTTCATAGTCAATAAAAATATCATTATTGATGTTATAAGTCAATCTTACCCATAAATATCAGTGTAATACAAAGAGCTAAAAGCCACAAAGTTACTAAAATCCAACTATCTGCTCGACTGAGGACTTTTTAGAGCATAAACCTCAAATAATTAAAACCTAAATGTATATTGAAGTTTTACCTGAACTTTTCTATACACAACATAACACTTATCAAGAATATCTCCCCATCCCTGATTAAAAACCAAAAACAAATCATTACCCTCTTTTATGATCCATCTTAATCCTGAATTAATCCCTATGCTTTTTGAAAGATCATCATACTGCACATAGTTTTGAAAGTAGAGTTTCGGTGAAAAATAGATATCAAATTTCATTCTTATAACCTGGACATCAAAATCACCCTCTTTTAATCTCACATAATTCCCTTCTCTCAGAAGCTCAAGATGGATTTTGCTTCCTATTTTCAATTTAATCCCTGTTTCAAGTGTTAATGACTTTCCAGTATAATATTCTCCAAATTTGGCTGAGAGATCAAAAACCCACGGTCTCTTTTTTGAAGTGTTTAATTCAAATCTAAATCTGTTCATTGTATAATCACCGGGAGGAATAATTATTCCTTCATGAATCTCAAAGGGGAAATCAAGAAAATCATAGTCAGGCACATAATTAAACTCGATATACTCTCCCGATTGTAATTTTACATTCAAAGGGGCAGTAAATAAATGCCAGGCAATAGTTTTTCCTTCCAAATTCGTCGTGACCCCGCCTCTGAACTCAAAGAAAAATTGTCTTATGAGTTTACCGTTAATTCTGGAATTGTATGATAAGTCAAAGTGATAATTTTTTATTCCCCTTCTTCTCACAAAACCAAGGGCAGGATAAAAATTTTCCCTTATTGTAAAAAAGCTAAAATAATTATCCACTGTATCATTTGGAAAATCTATTGAGATTCCGTATGCCGAATCATTCCCAATATCACTTGAAAAACTTTTTACATAATAACCAACAATAAAAAGATTTTTGTCTTTTAAAAATTTTGATGTTCCGTATTTGAAGTCTACCCCTATCACAGAGTTCTTGGAATTTCCTTCGGGGTTTCCCGAAGTATAAATAAAACCAACTGTAGATTCATTCAAAATATTTTTTGATACCCTTGCTACCGTGAAATTTTTTCCGGGTAAATCTTCATCAAGAAAGCCTATATTATAATCACCTGCTCTACCTGTAATTTTAGCACCTGCTAAAATTGGAATTTATTCTCCCTCAATCAAACCAATCCTTCTTGAATGAAAAGGTAAAAAAGAAAACGGGTTAGCCCCATTAAAAGAAAAAATATCACTCCCTTCAAGAAAAAACCTTCTCTTTTCGGGAAAAAACAAGGGGAATCTTGTAAGATTTATCCTTCTTTCGTCAACCTCCGTTTCAGCAAAATCAGTATTATAAGTAAGAGATGCTTTTAGAGCAGGGGTTATATTACAAAAAATATCAATTCCTCCGTCATAGTTAAACTCGCTCGGTGAGTGA
>CAZWJH010000001.1:0-96195 GCA_964634755.1 uncultured Clostridia bacterium | reverse complement strand
ATTATTATTATCCTGATGAATACAAAAAGAATTTTATAAAAAATCTTTTTATCCTGAAGAGAAAAATGGTAAAGATAGAAAATTTCACGACGAATAAGAAGCAAATAGGTTTCTCAATTTCAAATTTTAAAATGGTGAAGAAAGGGGGCAAAACTTTTGGTGTTTTAAAAGTGAGTGTTTTAGCTTTTGATAAAACGGGAAAACTTGCTTATAAAACTGGTAATCTTCTCAATAGTGTTAAAAAGTCAATCAGTATTAAACTTCCACCGGTTTATTTGAATGGAAATTTCAAACTATATATTACAGTCAGAGATCTTATTGGAGAAAGCTCTACTATTTTTGAGAAAGAGGTTAAGTTTTAAGTTGAAAAAAGTAGGTAATAGGTATCTTTATAAAGAGATTATCGAATGTAATGGGGTAGGGTGTATTTTTCTTGCTTTTGGGTTCTATTGAGGCTTTAAAGATGTGAAGATAATCTTTTACTTCAGGCTATATAAAAAATCACATGTATTATTAATGCATAAATTACTCCTGTGAGAATACCATTTTATTTCCCTGAACTTTCAGAATAATAAGAAGGAAAGCAGAGATTGATTAAACTACCAGTTCTCTACTTTTTTATTCTCATAGAATTTTTCACTTTTAATATTTCCCAATTTTTCCATAATTTGTAATTTTGTTTTTAAATAGGCTATATTTCTTAGAGATGAATTATGATGAATTGAATGGCCGGGTGTATGCCCTACAGAGAGAGCTCCCAGACCTGCTATTATTACTATTTTATATTTTGCAGCTGTCTCCACAATTTTCTTTATATTTTCATTAGGAAAAAGTACTGGAATGGCTGGATATAAATAACTTCCTTCTGCATCAATTGGAATGATTCTATCTTTTCCTTCAACCAATGCTTTTATCCCTTGAATCATTCCAAAGGGAGAGTGTGAAAATATTGCGGATTTAGAAGTTGTATAATTATATACTGCACTGTGCAGATTTATAAAAAAATCCTTAGAAGATTTTTTTATATTTATTCTTTTTATATCAAACCCAATATAATCTGGAGATGATAATCTTGGAGAGTAAAGCATTTCATCTCCATCCTCAACACTTAATGATCCTGTGTGAAAAGGACTGATTTTAAGATAAAAAAGATCATAAGCTGTTTTTTTAAATTGTCTTAATAGTTCTTTATCCTTTGTCTCTTTTTCTCCTGTTGGAGGAAAATAATTTTTGGCTCCGGGGTATTGTAACTCCGAAATTTTATTTGAATCTGTTTCTAATAAATTCAAGTGAAGTAGAATTTCTGAGGTGTAATCTAATATATTTAGTTTAAAAAAAGCATCATAAACATTTTTCCCTCTTACAAAAGGACCGTGCGTTTTTACTATCATAGCTGTCTTCTCTTTGAGAATTATAGGGATATTATCTTCCATTTCCTTGGAGCCAACCGCATGCTTGAATTCCACAACGGGGAAATTCCCAAGATATTTTGATCCTAAAAAATCTAAAGGTTTAACTTCATCCATTAGGTAGGATAAAAGAGTGGCGGGCAATGAATGGGCATGGATTGCCGAGCCGGCGTATTTTAATATCTCTCTATGAGTTCCTGTTTCTGAGGATGCTTGAAATAGTCCGTACTCAGGTTCAAAAAGTCCGGGAAGAACTATATCTCTTTCTTCAAGATGGCCTTTCATTGAACCTGTTTTTGTTATAAAAAGGTCATTCCCTTCCCTTACGGATATATTTCCGCTATGGGTATTTTGAAGCCCAAGGTCCAACATCGCTCTTCCTATTTTAATCATATCTGACTTTATATTTTTAATCTTTCGGATATCCATTTTTATCCCATCCTCTGATTTCATAATATTTTTTTAACATTTTTTCAAACTGGCTTTCTTTATCAATTGCTCTTGGCTCTCCCGCTATCATGATTTTTTCATTAAACATTCTTTCGGGGAGAGTATCCTCCTTTTTTGTAAACCCTGCTTTAATATTGAACCTTCTTTCAATATTTTGAATCATCTGGGCTTTGAATTTTAATTCCTCAGGGGTTGTCTCAATACCTGTATAGCCTGTGTAGATTCTTGCGAGTTCATTTTCTCCGAATCCATAGAATGAAAATCTGCATATCCCGAGAGAGTCTGCAACACATCCGGAATCCTGTTCATTTACAACATGCCCGGCTGCGGTGTCTATTAAGAATCTGTTTACCTCTCTTGAGCCACCGAAAAATCCCAAAGTTACGAGATAACCTCCTTTAAGATGACAGCCACCTCTGGGGGAGGTGGCATATCCGAGAGCTTGTGTATATGATGCTCTTGGCTCATATCCTGGAAGTTCAAGCCCTTTGACAACCATAGCAAGTGCAGAAACTCCGAACCTTTCAGAAAGCCTTTTTGCTCCCTCTCCTATGAATTTCCCAAATCCCTCATTAAGAGCAGTCATTTTTGCAAGTTTTTGTAAGATTTCATTTTTCCCGAATCTTAAGTCAATTCCGCCTGTATCTTTTCTTGATAAATATCCTTTTTCAAAAAGCTCCATGGCAAGTCCGACCGTATTTCCAAAAGAGATTGTATCCATCCCATAATCATTGCAAATATAATTGGCAAGTGCGATTTGCTCAAGCTCATAAATATCAAGATTTGCTCCCATAAGAGCTGTTGTCTCATACTCAGGTCCTTCTCCTACTTTTTCTCCCACTTTTGTCTTTCTTGTACATGTTATTGTGCAATTAAAACATCCTCTTTTGGAAAGTAAAATTTTTTTTCTTAAAAGTTCACCGCTGATTTTTTCTATATTTTCCGGTTTATGATACACATCCTGAAAATTTTTGTGAGGGAGCATATCATGATCATTTATTAATTTCAAAAGTCCGATTGTTCCCAATTGGGGCAGGGCTTTTGATGTAACAGGCATTGATTTTAAGAGTTTGTTTGCTTGCTGAATCCCTGCTTCATATAACTCTTGTTTGATAGGGGAGAATTTTTTTCGTCCATCCACCACAATTGCTTTTAGTTTTTTTGAGCCCATCAAAGCTCCCGGGCCTCCCCTTGCAACTGCTCTGCTGTAATCATTCATTATAGCCGAGATTAAACCTTGATTTTCTCCTGCAGGGCCTATTCCTAAAACCTTTACGGACTTGGTATATCTATTTCTTAAAGTGTCTGTTAGTTCAAGTAATGTTCTTCCCCAGAGATCTGATGCTTTTACTATTTCGGCTTTCCCTTCTGAAATGTATAAATAAGCTGGAGTTTCTGAAATTCCTCTTATTATCAGAGCATCATACCCTGTTTTTCTGAAATTGACTCCCCAAAAACCTCCTGAATTGGAGCTTGTGATAGTACCTGTTAAAGGAGATTTAAAGGTGATTGAAAATCTTCCGCTTGTGGGTGTTCTTGTTCCTGTAAGTCCTCCCGCTGTTATAATTAAAGGGCTGTTTTCAGATAGAGGATTTTCGTTTGGAGAGAAGTATTTTGTTAGGAAAAATACTCCCAAACCTCTTCCCCCTATGTATTTTTTTATGATTTCATCATCTATTGTAAATTCTATTATCTTCCCGGAACTTAAATCGATTTCCAAACCTTTTCCATTGTATCCGTTTATCATCTCTTTTTTTATCAAAAAAAGAGTAAAGCGTCAAACAGAAGGGACTATTAATGGTTGGAATAATGCTCGTCGTAGATCCTTGAAAATTGATTTTATAGGGGAGATATAGTATAATATATAATGAACAATAATGGATTTTGGAAAGAAGGAGAAACTGTTTTTTATCCGCAGGTGGGTTTGGGAACGATAGAGGGTAGAAACGAAGAGTCTTATATTATTTTTTTTAGTGAAGAAAATTCTAAAATTTTTGTTCCATTTGATAATATTGATACTCTTAAGATAAGACCTTTGATGAAAAAAGAGGAAATAGAAGATCTTTTCCTCTTTTTTGAAAAAGGCTCAATGAAAATAGAAAAAGATTGGAAAAAGAGATATAAGTTTCATAATGAATTATTTTTGGAGGGGAGTCCTAAGGCTCTTGGGTTAATTATAAAAAACCTTCTTTTTATTGAGAAAAAGAAGGGCTTAACTAAAAATGAAAGGAAGTTTTTTGAGAAAGTGTTTACTCTTCTATCCTTGGAGATATCAAAAGTTTTGAAAAAGGGTGTTGATGAAGTAAAAACAGAAATAAAAGAAAGAGTTTTTAAAGGGTTTGAAGAGTTTTCAAATTAAATGATTTCATATTTATTGGTTTTTTTATTTTTTTTAATTCTTAGTGCATTCTTTTCGTCTGCCGAGACAGCTCTCACAGGGATAAACAGGAATAAAGTTGATTACCTTTCAAAAAAGGGAAAAAAGAAGGCCAAATTATTAAAAGAGTTAATTTCAAAACCTTCTGAATTTTTATCAACTATTCTTATTGGAAACACTCTTGTTAATGCAGCTCTTGCCTCTATTTCAACAGCTATATTTTCAAAGTTTTTTAAAGAAGAAAGCTCTTCTCTAATTTACTCTACAATAGTGGTTACAATCTTAATTTTAATTTTTTCAGAAGCCACACCAAAGTCAATTGCAGCTGTTTACTCTGAGAAAATAGCTTTTTCATATGTTTATTTAATTAAATTTTTTAAGATATTGTTCTCTCCTTTTGTTTTGGTTTTAAACTGGATAACAATGATTTTTTTAAAGAGGGTTAGGCTTGAGGAGGAAAAAGGACCTCACATAGATGAGGAGACTCTTGCTCTTTGGCTTAAATCTCACAAAATAGATATTCCCTCAGAAAGAAGAAAAGAGCTTTACCATAGGTTCTTCTCTTTTTTCCAAAAAAGGGTTAAAGATGTTATGGTTCCGAGGTTTAAAACTATTGCCATAGAGATTAACACTCCTCTTTCTGAGATTATTGATATAATAGAAAAAAACAGATTTTCTCGGTATCCTGTTTATGAAAGAAGGCTTGATAATATTAAAGGAATTCTCTTGGCAAAGGATTTAATGTCTTCGTATTTAAGGAGGAAAAATATTAAAATAAAAGAGATATTAAAGAAGCCTCTTTATCTTCCAGAATCCGTATTTATTGAGTTTGCTCTTAATAAAATGAGAATGAATAAAACCCACATTGCTATAGTTGTTGATGAGTTTGAAAGTTTTGAGGGTATTATTACAATGGAAAATATTATTGAAGAGCTTACCGGAGCTATAGATGATGAAAAGGATGAGGAGAAAGAGAAAAATATTATAAAAACAGAAAAAGGGTGGGAGATAGATGGAGAAACCCCTATTAGAGATTTGGAAATTGAAATTCCAGATTTAAAACTTTCTTATGATGAAGATTTTTCTACACTTTCTGGATTCATACTTGACAGAATGGGGAAAATTCCTAAGCAAGGAGATGGCTTTGAATTTGATGGCTTTTATATTAGAATTCTTAGTGTTGGAGATAACAGGATTTTAAAAGTGAGTTTGGAGAAAATTGATGAAAATTCTTTCAACAAATAGAAAGGCTTACAATGATTTTGAAATAATTGAAAAATTTGAGGCAGGCATTGTGCTAAAAGGTTCTGAAGTTAAAAGTGCGAGAAGAGGTAGTTTTAATTTAAAAGATAGCTATTGCAGAGTTAAGAATGGAGAGCTTTTTTTAGTAAATTCATACATAGCTCCCTATGAACAGGCTACATACCTGAATCATGAGCCTAAAAGGACGAGAAAACTTTTAATGCACAAAAGAGAGATAATAAAAATCCATTCAAAGGTAAAAGAGAGAGGGCTTACAATAATTCCATTAAAAGTTTATTTAAATGAAAGGGGAGTTATAAAGATTGAAATTGCTCTTGCCAAGGGGAAGAGAAAATACGAGAAAAAACAAAAACTCAAGGAGAAAGCGGTTAAAAGAGAGATCGATCGTTATTTAAAAAAGAAAAAATTTTAGTTTATGATATCAAAGTATATTAAACTTCTTTTACTAAAAAGTAAGTTAAAGAAAAAGAAAAATAGCAAAAGGGAGAAAGGGGAAATAGCTGAAGAGTTTGCAGCAACTTATCTTGAGCTTAAAGGCTATCGTATTTTAAAAAGAAATCTTTTTTTTAAAGGGGGGGAGATAGATATCTTGGCAATGAAAGGAAAAACTCTTTATGTTTTTGAAGTGAAAATGAGAGAGGGAGACAATTTTGGCGATGTTTTTGAATCTATTGATTCTCGTAAAAGGAAAAGGCTCTATTCTTTTGCTAATAGAGTGAATTTAGGCTCTTATGAAAACATTGAGATATCTCTTTTTTATATATCAATTGATAAGAAAGAAAATCTAAGTTATGGTATAATTAAAATTTAGGAAGTATAAAGATGGGAAAATCAGCGCTTATATTGAAGAAGCTTATAGAAAAAGCAGATAATTATAATGATCTTGAGTTCAGACTTTTGCTTGAAGAATTTTTAAAAAGGGAAGGAAAAGAGGGAGAAATAGCTTTTATCTCTTATTTGTTAGATAAATCGTTAAATATAAAAATAAGAATAAATTTTATAAAAGTTGCAGGATACAGTAGGAAAACGAGTTTTCTTATACCCTTGAAAAATATTGCTACTTCTGAGACAAACATACAATTACAGAAGGAAGCTATTATAGCTATTTCAAAATACAATGATAAAAAAGCTTTGAATATTTTAGGAATGCTTCTTGAAAAAACAAATAATCCTACTCTTGAAAGTGTTTTGAAAAGTGAAATTTCAAAAATAAAGCAAAATAATCCGGTATTAAGCCTTCTTCCCAGATTGGTTGATCCCACTACTGATAAAAAATCCTTAAAAACCATTATTTCTGTTTTAAAAAGGATTGTAGGACCATCCGAAGCAAAACTCTTTTTGCCTTATCTTAATATAAGAAACAGAGAAATTTTAATTGCAATTTTTGAAATTCTCTGCTATTCGGGAGATATAAGTTTAAAAAATATAATAAAAGATAAATTTAAAGAATTTTATGAAAAAATTCCCTGCAAAACGCACATTAAATGCGATACCCTTTATGAAATCTTTTTACCGTATAGTGTTTACATAAAGAGAAATCCGGATAGGGTTTTTGTTGAAGAGCTTGAATCACTTTATAAGACTTCTCAGGATAACAGGATAATTGAAATTGTTATAGAACTTCTTACCTCCTTTCCTTATAAAGAAGCTATTTCTCTTCTTTCTTCCATTTACCAGCAAAGAGAAGAATGGAGAGAAGATATAATCAAGGGATTGGAAGGTAATGAGGAGGGTTCTGAGCTTGTAATTGAAAATTACAAAAAGATAAAGGATAGTGATACTTTTTCTTTAAAAGAAGCAATGATTAAGGTTTTGCTTTCAACTGATAAGGGGTCAATGTTTTTAACGGAAAATTTTGATGAACTTGAGCAGAGTGATAAAATCCTTATTTTGAATAATCTTTCTACCAAACATTACAAAGCTTTTAGGAAAATTGTTTTGACCTCTTTTACTTCAAGTGATGTTCGAATAAAAAAAGTTGCTCTTCATAAATTTAAAGAAAATTTTGATTTTAGTGTGGAGAATCTTATAAAGGCTGAATTAAAAGGGGCAAGTGTTCATCTTGAAAAGGATATTCTTGAAACAATAAAGACACTCTTTCCTGTATATACAATTTATTATGTTTTTTCATTTATATTTGAAAAAAAGCCTTCTGTAAAGAAGACAAAAGGATTGATTAATTTTGTCTCTGATGTGGCTGAATTTGAACCAATTATCTCGGAAAAGAGAGGGAACATAGTAGAAAAAATAAGGGGGGCTTTTGAAATGATTTCAAATAGCCCAAATAAAGCTATTGTTCTTCCTTTTCTTACTTTATTTACAAAAATTAAATTTTTTGAAGTGAGTTTATACAAGACCATTGAAGAGCTGGTTGAGTCGTATGTGAAAAAAAGAGGGCAAAAAATCTCCGAAGAGGAGAAATTAGAGATAAAGAGAATAAGAGAGAACCTTTCATATATTGGTAAGGATTTAAAATCAATCATAGAGGGGAAAAAGTATTTTGATATATTTTATAAAGATAACAATAATTTGGATATCCTAATTAAAGTTTTTAATAACTATCCATTGTCAGCTTTTGTTCACAGAGATGAAATACTCAAATTGCTTAACAAAATTTTCAAAGAAAAAGGGGAGTCATACTTTGAGAAGTATTCAGTCTTTTTTGAAATGCATAAATATATCTCTTACAAAATTTTTAATGAAGGGAAAGACAGTCTTTTATACATAGAAAAATCTCAAATTAAGCCACAAAGGATAGCTTTACTTTTTAATGATAAAAAATTAATACCTTTATTAAGAGAGCAGTTTTTACTCCTTTTTAATGATATTGAGCTTCTTATAGGAGACTATTCAAAGGATGATATTATAATTACGGATTCATCCTTTTATTTATCGAAAAAGGAGGAATTTGTATCAAAGAAAGGAATCATTATCATTCTTAATGATATTAAGGATTCATCTTTAATAGAAAATAAATTTGCTAAAATGTTTTTACCCACCTTTAGTTTGTATAGGGTTGCGAAAGCCGTAATTGAGGAGCTTTTTTAATGGGAAAGATATTGGTTCTTCCTCCTGAAATTGCAAGGAAAATAGCTGCCGGAGAGGTGGTGGAAAAACCTCTTTCTGTTGTAAAAGAGCTTGTGGAAAATTCTCTTGATGCTAAGGCTGACTTTATAGAAGTTGAAATAGTGGAGGGTGGTAAAAAGGAAATAGTCGTAAAAGATAATGGAGAAGGTATTTTAAGAGGGGATTTGCCACTAATTTTTAAAAGACATTCCACTTCAAAAATAAAGAGTGTGGAAGATCTTGAGAATATTTTAACTTTCGGTTTTAGAGGAGAGGCGCTGTCAAGTATTGCAGAAATATCTAAAATAACAATTATAACAGCTACGAAATCAGATGATGTGTCTTCTATAATTTCCTTTTTTTCCGGAAAACTTTCTGAAATTGAAAGCGAAGCTTATAGAAAGGGAACAACGGTTATTGTTGAAGATCTGTTTTACAATCTTCCTGCAAGAAAAAATTTTCTCAGGTCTGCTCAAACCGAAGCTCTTTCAATTAAAAAGTTTTTAAAAGATTTTTCTCTTGCCAATGAAAAAGTGAGTGTTCGTCTTATGGCTGATGGTAAAGAAAGCTTTTTTTATGAATCTGTCAAAAGCAAAAGAGAGAGATTTTATCAGGTTTACGGTGGGGAGAGTTATTATGAGCATTTTTTTGAAATAGAAGGTTGGAAGGGAGAGTACAGACTTTTTGGTTTTTTTGTTAAGCCTGGCCTTAAAGAATACAAAAGATTACCACAGCTTATATTTGTTAATAATAGGCTAGTAAAGGAAAAAGTAACAATACAGGCAATTTATCAAGCATACGATACATATCTCCAAAAGGGAATAAAACCTGGTTTCATTATTTTTGTAGAAGTCCCTCCGCCGGAGGTGGAAGTTAATATCCATCCCACAAAGGCAGAAGTTAAGTTTAAACATTCATCAGATATGTTTAAGTTTATAAGGAATGTTGTAAGAAGCAATCTTGAGAATTATTATCTTGAAAATGAAATCCCTTCTGAATACAATAATGTTTCTGGCTATAATACAATGCTACCTCAAGATGAAGTAAAAGTAGGTCCTTCTTTTGTAAGAGAAAAAGAGGGCTCTTCTGTCCAGCAAAAAGAGCTTTTCCATAGAGATTATGCTTACGCGGGCGGCTCTCCCTCTTTTCAGGAGAGAGGAGAAATGCTTGTTGATTTTAGAGTGATAGGGCAGTTTCTTGATAGTTATGTAATTGTTGAGAAACAAGGAAAGCTTTTAATCATAGATCAGCACAATGCAGATGAGAGAGTGAGGTATGAAAGATTGTTAGAAAAGAAAGAGGAGTCTGTAAAAAGTGTTGCCCCCATTTTTCCCCTGATTTTTGAAATTGATATTGACGAAAGTTTTGAAGAAAAGACTGAAAGATTAAGAAAACATGGATGGGAAATTGAGCTTTGGGGAGAAAAAAGTATTCATGTGAAAAAGTATCCTGCAATAATGCAGGGTGGTGATATAAGAGCTTTTATTCTTGAATATTTTAAAAAGGGAGAAGAAGATCCCGAAGATTCTGTATTAAAGCTTATGGCTTGTAAATCAGCAATTAAAGTTAACCACAAATTAAATTATGAGGAAATGGTAAGACTTGTTTCTGATCTATTTAAAACAAGAAATCCTTATTTATGCCCCCATTCACGACCTATTATAGTTGAATTAACAGAAGATTTTATAAAAAGAGAATTAAAAAGAAAATAATTTCTCTTGAACTTTTTTTGTTAAAATAATATATTAAAGTATGAGAAAAATATTAAGGCTTTTCTTTATATTTATGATTTTTGCATCTTTTCTGTGGAGCGAAGAGGTAGATTTTAATAAGATAAAAAGTATAAATAAGATTCCAATTTATCCTAACTCATGGTTTTCCAATGTTCTCTCATTTACAGGGGAGAAAAATTGGCTTCTTTCATATTTAACGAATGATTCTATTGTAAAGGTTATAAACTATTACAAAACAGCCCTAAAGATAAAACCTGAAAGGGTAAAATATGGGAAAACTTTAGTGGTTTATCAATTTCCAATTTCTTACACAATAATAAATAAACAGAAAGTATTGGAGGAGGGGGTGGAAGTAATTCCTTTTGGAGGCTTTTATAAAAAAGTTTTTAAAGCGAAAATAAAAATAAAGATCTATGTTAAGGCTCCTAAATAATGAGATTTGTTCTTAAAAGCCCATTTAGATCCAAAGGAGACCAGAAGAAGGCAATAAAAGAGCTTGTAAAAGGTTTTGAGAGAGAAGAACGATTTCAGACTTTGTTGGGAGTTACAGGCTCGGGCAAAACTTTTACAGTTGCAAATGTTATAGAAAGATTAAATTTACCAACATTAATAATATCTCACAATAAAACGCTCGCAGCTCAGCTTTATCAGGAATTTAAAAGCTTTTTCCCGGAAAATGCGGTTGAGTACTTTATAAGTTATTATGATTACTACATACCGGAGGCTTATCTTCCGGCCACTGATACTTACATAGCGAAAGAAACTCTGATAAATAAGGAAATTGATAGAATGAGATTATCAGCAACAAGATCTCTTTATGAAAGACGAGATGTTATAATTGTTGCTTCTGTTTCATGTATCTATGGAATAGGTGATCCAAATAACTATTTTTCATTAAGACTAAACCTTCAAAAGAATAGAATTCTAACCCGAAAAAAGCTTTTGGATTTTTTATCAGAACTCAGATATGAGAGGACTGAAGAGCTTATTTTACAACCTTCAATGTTTAGGGTAAGAGGAAATGTTTTTGATATTTTCCCTCCCTATCATAGAACTCCGATAAGAGTAGAGTTAGAGGAAGATATTGTAGAAAATTTATTTGAGACAGATTCTCTTACTGGTTTTGTTATTAGAGAGATTGAAGAATTCAATCTATATCCCACAAACTATTTTATAACACCAGAGAGCAAACTAAAAATTGCAATAGATAGGATAAAAGAGGAATTGGAAGAGCGAGTAGCCGAGTTAAAAAAAGATGATAAAATACTTGAAGCTCAAAGACTTCAAGAAAGAACTTATTATGATTTGGAACTTTTGGAAGAAATGGGTTACTGTCCAGGAATTGAAAATTATTCAAGGCATTTGTCTTTAAGGGAAGAGGGAGAGCCCCCCTATACACTTATTGATTATTTCCCGGATGATTTCCTTATGATAATAGATGAAAGTCATATGACTATTCCCCAATTGAGAGCAATGTATGAGGGGGATAGATCAAGAAAAAAGACTCTTGTAGAGCATGGTTTTAGATTACCGTCTGCACTTGACAATCGACCATTAAAGTTTAAGGAAATTGAAGAAAGGTTTAATAAGGTTCTTTTTCTTTCCGCTACGCCTTCTGAGTATGAAGTTAAAAAATCCGGTGGTAGAGTTGTAGAGCAAGTAATTCGTCCTACCGGTCTTGTTGATCCTGAGGTGGAACTTAGATCTACCAAGAATCAGATTGAAATAATTGAAAGAGAAATAAAAGAGAGGGTTAAAAAAGGAGAAAGGGTTTTGATAACCACTCTCACCAAAAGAATGGCGGAAAAATTAGCTGCTTTTCTTTATGAAAAAGGTTTTAAAGCAAAGTATCTCCACTCTGATCTTGATGCACTTGAGAGGGTGAAACTTTTGACAGAATTGAGGAGAGGAGATGTTGATATAATAGTTGGAATTAATCTTCTAAGGGAGGGACTTGATCTTCCTGAGGTAAGCCTTGTTATTGTATTGGATGCTGATAAAGAAGGATATTTAAGATCTGAAACGAGCTTGATTCAGACATTCGGAAGAGCAGCGAGAAATGTCAACGGTAAGGTTATTCTTTTTGCTGATAGGATTACTCTTTCTATGGAAAAGGCAATTGCAGAAACAAACAGAAGAAGAAAAATTCAGATTGAATATAATGAAAAACACGGGATAAAGCCCAAAACTGTGAAAAAGGAGATTCGTGATTTCTTTTATGCAAGGAAGATGCCGGCTGTTTTGAAAGTTGCTGAAAAAAAGGAGTTTTACAGCTCTAAAGATGAAATTGAAGAATTGATAAAAAGACTTGATGCTGAAATGAAAGATGCTGCAAATAAGCTTGAGTTTGAGAAAGCAGCTGTTATCAGGGATAAAATTTTTGAGCTTAAGGAGATACTTTTGAGTTTTTAAGATGTGTTACTATATTTCAATAATTAAATCAAAAATAGAGATAGAGAAAAGATTTTTTGTAAGATTACCGGAGGGAATCTCTCTAACACCAAAGTACAAAATTTCAGCTTTTGATAAAAAAGCAAAATTACTTACTATTATTTCCGGTTCGCCGCAAAGAGCGGATTTTTATCATTGGGGGTTAATCCCGTATTGGATTAAGACTCAGAGTGAAGCGGAAGGTATAAGAAAAAAAACTGTTAATGCAAGAGCCGAAACAGTGTTCATAAAACCATCGTATAAGAGAGTTGTTTTATCAAAGAGGGCTTTGATTATAGCAGATGGGTTCTTTGAATGGCATAATGAAAATGGAGAAAAAATTCCTTATTACATTAAATTTAAGGATGGAAAACTTTTTGCAATAGCAGGGATTTGGGATGAGTGGAGAAACCCTGTAACAAAAAAGTTAATAAAGACTGTCTCTATTTTAACTTATAAAGCAAATCCTCTTTTGGAAAAAGTTCACAATACCAAAAAGAGGATGCCTTTGATTTTGCCTGAAAGGATAGAAAAAAAGTGGCTTAAAAAAGAGCTTGACGGGAAAGAGATAAGAGAGTTTTTTAAAGCTTATGAGTACAAGGATCTCATAGCTTATCCTGTTCCTAAAAAAATCTTTTTAAAAAGTTCTGGGGATAATCCTGAACTTATTAAAATAAAAAATATTCCCTAAAATATTAGAATAAATTGCTATTTACTCACTTTACTCAATTTTTTCAAGTTATATAACAATAAATTTCAGGTGTAAGTTATTTTTTTATAATAAATGAATTTATATCGCTGCAAGCGATAAGCTTATCATTTTTATCATATCCTTTGACAAACCAAAAATATTTACCATCACTAAATTCATTTGTTTGGAGCTCGAGTTTTGTATTTCTTTTTGTAAAATCTTTTGCCGGTTTTTCGAATAAATTATTAATTTTATGTGATATTACAATCTTATATTTAGTAAGATTTTCTAATGCTTTCCATTTTAAAAGGAATTTTTTAGTTGAAATTATCATTTGATCTTTAGGAACAATGATTCTTATTTTTTCTTTTAATGGCGATACAAAGTAATATCCTTTAAGTTCGAATTCTGTTTTAGGAGATTTTATCCAGAAGCTTATTTTATGAAGTCCTCTTTCTATTGTAGGGATATTCTTTATAGAAAAAACTTTACTCTGCCCAAAGCTTAAAATTTGATTTACTAATTTATAATGCTTATCATCAATTTTCCAATATGCAGATATTATTCCCGTCCCTTCGTATTTTAGTCGAACTTTAGCAGTGAGGTTCTTTTGTTTTAAATATGCAATAGAATAATTTTTCCCTGAGTTGGTGAAGAACAACTCTCCTCCTGAAATTGCAAGTGCTGACACTTTTGATGGTTTAATAATAACTTTGATTTTTGCAGTAAAAGTTTTTTTGCCTTTTCCTGCATAATCAATAGCCTTAATTAAATACTCGCCTTTTTCCCTGTAATAATGAGTTTCAATCTTTTTACCTATCTTTTTCACACCGTCACCAAAGTCCCATAATATTTTTTCTGAATAGAAAATTAATGCTTTGATAAGAACTTTTTCTCCAATTCCAACTGTTGGGTTTGAAACTTCAATTTTTCGTTGATCAGGAAGAACTTGTATTTGGGAGGTAAAAATTTTTTTATCTTGACCTCCTTTATCCTTTACTGTTATTTTATATTTTCCAGTTTTCAAATAGATATGACTTTCTTCTGTTTGCCCACTCTTTTTCACACCATCACCAAAATCCCAGAGGAGAACATTGGAATTAAAACCTATTGCTTTTATAAAAATTTTCTCCCCTACCTGAATAGTTCTCTTAATTGACATTACCTTTCTTTGATCTTTTGAAATAGTTATTTTTGTTATGAGAGGTGTTCCGAATTTTCCTCTGGTATCATAAACTCTAAGAGTAAAAGTCCCTGGTTTATTATATGTGTGTGTGATATAAGGTACTGATGTTCTTTTTTCAACTCTATCTCCAAATCTCCACATGTATCCATTTGTATTAAATAAAATGAGTTTAAAATTTACAGGTTCATGGTCAACTGGATTTTTAGGCTCCCATGTTATATTTCTTTTATCTTTTGTAATTTGAATTTTCTTTATAACAGGTTTTGAGCTTTTGCTTCCGAACTCTGAAACTTTAACTTCGAAAGTTCCGGGGTTGCGGTAAAAGTGACTTATTTTTATTCCTCCCTGTTTTTTTGTTCCATCACCAAAATCCCAGAGAAGGGAATTTGTTTTAAAAGACTTTGCTTCAAAGTTTATATATTGAAAAGCAGTGGGGATTACAGGGGTAAAACTTATATTTCTTAAATCCTGAGAGATGTTAATTTTTAATTCAATGGGGTAATTATCTTTACCTCCGTTTTCATATACTTTTACAGTATAATTCCCTGTATTTGTATAAGCATGTTTAACGGAAGTTCCTGCTTGAACCTTTGCTCCATCACCAAAATCCCAGAGAAGGGGTTGAGATTTAAAAAATCTTGCTTCAAAATTAATATCCTCATTAACACTGGGATTGCTTGGATTATATATAATTTCTCTCGAATCTTTTACTACATTAATTTTAAAAGTAATAGGGAACTCATCTTTTCCATCATAATCAAACACTTTCACATTATAGTTTTTCTTATTAAGATAAGTATGCGTAATTATGTTTCCTCCCTTGACCTTTGTTCCATCACCAAAGTCCCAAAGTATATTAGGGGATTTAAAAGCTTTTGCATTAAAGGTTATTTCCTCTTTTGCTCTTGGAGATTGAGGGCTGAAATTTACTAACCTTGGGTCAGGACTAATGTTGAGAGTTATTTCTACCGGAGATTGTGTAAACCCATCTTCTTTTGCGGAAACTTTAAAGCTTCCTGAATTGTTGTATACATGAGTTATGGAAGAACCACCGGTCATCTCAGGAGAACCATCCCCAAAATTCCATCTTACGACATTAGTGAGAGCGTTATTTAATGTGAAAGTTATGGATTCATGGACTTTGGGATTGTGAGGAGTAAATCCTATTGTTCTTTCATCAACCACATTGATCATTAATATTTCAGGAGCAGGAGGAGTAATTCCCTGACATCCGCCAAAAGTAATTTTCACCGTATAACTGCCTGCTTTAGTATAAATGTGTGTTACCGAATCGCTATCTTTAGCATTATCTTGATGAGAGCCATCACCAAAATCCCAACTGCAGCTTGAGCAATTATTTGACTTGTCAATTGAAAAAGTGACTTGTTGTCCCACGATTACTCTTTGGGGACTAATTATGATATTGCTTAAAAGATAGATAGTGAGAAAAAGACACACCACAAATATAAATAGTTTTTTCATTTTTTGTCTCCTAAAAAAATATTTATTTTAAAGTTTTATAAGTTTGTACGAAACTAATTTTAGTCTATCAGGGAAAATCTCATAAATTTTTATTTTTACTGTGTTTTCAACTCCTTTTTTAATTTTAACAGAGGTTTCCATCGATTTGAGTTTTTCTCCCTTTTCAACAAATTCATTGGCTTTTAAGTTATTTACAAAAACTCGCACCAGATAATATTTTTCTTTTTTTATTTTAGCACTGGTTATTTCAAAATTTAGAAGAATAAATTCAGAGCCTCCCAGAGCAATAAGATTATTTTTTTCTTTTTCTGTTATGGGGAAAAGATTTTTTACTATAGTAAATTCTCTTACTTCACTTTTAGCTATCACATTATCATAAATATCATAGGCTTCTACCATCCAATAATATTTATCTCCTACCTTATAGTTTATTTTTGGAGAGTAAGATGGATTGTTTACAAAAAATCTTTGAATATCTTCACTTTTTAATACTGATTGTGCGTCTTTTCCCATTACTACTGCGTATTTTAGTGCGAGAGGGTATCTTTTCCATATAAAATTAATGTTTTCCCCAAGGGCAAAGTTTTCCTTGTCATATGGAGTTCTTAGAGTTACAAACTTTGAGACCGGTGAAACAAAAAGCCCCAGTTCTGGGCTTGTTTCAAAAGCAGGTTGTGGAGAGGAAAACACTATTGAAATTGTGTGATAGCCGGTAACGAGGGAAGGAATTTTATCAAGGTAAAATTCTACATACTGCCCGAAGCTAAGAACACGATTAATAACATGGTAGGCTTGTCCATCTATTGCCCAGTATGCATTTAATATTCCTGTTCCTTCATACTTTATCCTTGCTTTTGCTTTAACATTGGTAACCCCTGTCGGGATTACAAGGTAATTTTTATTATTATTTGTAAAAAATAGTTCAATTCCTGAAATAACCAAGGAAGAGGAGTGAGAAGTTTTGGCTACTACTGTGATTTTTGTTTCAAAAACTTTTTGGGAATTTCCAGCATAATCTTTTGCCCTTACGGTAAAAATGCCGGTCTTCCTAAACCTATGAGTAATAATTGGACCCCCGACTTCTTGTGTCCCGTCTCCAAAGTCCCAAAGTACATTCTCAGAAAAAAAGTTTAAGGCTTGAAAAATTACCGGTTCTGTCAAACCTGGTGTTGGATTAGTCACTACAATACTTCTTGGATCTTTTTTTACAGTTATTTGACTTACTGCTGGGTATGCATCATCTCCGCCATAGTCATAGACTTTTATTGTATATACTCCGTAATTATTATACTTATGCTGCATGTTATTTGGGCCATTTGAGATGGTACCATCTCCAAAGTCCCATTTCAATATAGAGCCTCTAAAATTATTAGCTTTAAAATAAACTGTTTGTTCTTCATATGGTTCGAGAGGTGTCCATGTTATTGTTTTTGGATTTCCAACAGTGATTGTTCTAGAAACTGGAACAGTTGAAGTCCCATTGAAATCATAAGCTTCTATTGTATAAGAACCAGGACTTGAATAAGTATGATTGATTGTTGAAGAACCCGTTTGAGAAATTCCATCACCAAAATTCCATTTTATTGGAGGAGATTTGGCATTTATGAGAGTTATAGTTAAAGGTTTTCCCGCTTGATAAGGAGATGAGGATACAGTTATGGATCTATCATCATTAATAGTTATTATTGTTGTTTCATTAATATAAATAAAAGAATCTTGAGCCGTAACTGTGTAAGTTCCCGGATCTTTGTATACATGAGTTATTTCTCCGTAATTACCCGTACTTGTCCCTGTTGTACCATCTCCAAAGTTCCATGTAACCGGACCACTACTATAATTAAAATTATCGGTTCTAAAATTAACAGTGACACCAACAGTAGGATTTGAAGGTGTGTATGTGATTGATATAAGAAAAGAAGGAACAATTAATATCAAAACAAGAAAAAGTAATTTTTTCTTTTTTACCATTTTATACTCCTTAAAAAGAAATTAATATGCTTCCGTATATTTTATAGTATTCAGTTGTTATTGATGAATACTCGGTTTTGTAATAGCTTGCTTCCACATAAGCAGAACTTTGACTGAGCTTATTCCAGAGCCAACCAAAAGAAAAAGTTAGCCTGCTGGATGCATTTATGGATTTTGAATCCATTGTTCCTCTTGGGGTTTTGTTATTATTATAAGATGCTGACCCACTCAAAGAAAAAGCATTTGGTATAAGTGTCAGGTTATAGCTTAAATAGGATGTAATAGTTTCTGATATGCTCCCTTTTTCATCTTCTTTAAGATAGGTAAAGGAAGGGGTTAAGGAGAAAAAACTACCTACTGAAATATTCATATTTGAGTTAAAACTGTAAGATGTTTTCTCATCTAATGATTTGTTCAAACTTTTTCCTCCACTTAGACTCCAGCTAAAGTGAGATGATGGGGTAATAGATATGTTAAGTGTAAAATTTGAAGTATCCATATTACTTGAAAGACCACTACTTTCATCATTTGTTGCTGTACTCTGTTTGTTTGCCGTATACCCTATTCCTAGGGAAAGCTTTCCTAAATTTAAATTAATGCTTGAATTAAAATTATCTGTTTTACTTTCTGGTATTGTATCCAGTTTTGCAATATTACTCTCCATGTGACTGTAATTTGCAGAAAGTGTTATTTTTGAAAAGGTATAGCCAAAAGATGCTCCCGCGCTTCTCTGATTATTACTCATATAACTTGATCCCACAGTGTTATAATAAGCTCCAATTTCTTTGTATGTAGAGCTTAAACTTAAACCTTTGTAGTTTATTGAAATGCTTGAATCTATAGCATGATCTTTTTTCTTTTCAATTGAAAGAGCATCTTTTGTGTAATTTGAGGAGAAGTAAGAAGCATTAAGATTTACTGCATAATTGAATAAAGTTGAAGTCAATCCAAAAGCATATATACTGCCTTCTCTCACGGATGAAAAGCTATAAGAACTGTTTTGTCCTACTGTAGGATCATCTTTGCCAGTTAAATAGAATGTATAGATGTTAAAGCTTCCCAATTTTAGACTAAATTTTCCACCAGACACTATTGAGTTTTTTTCTGGAAGACCCAGACCTGCGATTTGCTGAGAACTAAGAGAAAAAAGATTTATCCCGATTTTGCTTGAAGAAAAATTATAGTATAGCCCTCTTTTACCATAAGCAGAGAGAGCAAGATCTGGAGCTTGGAAGGAAAGATCTCCAACTTCGAGATCATGACTCCCGCTTTTGTACTTGAAAAGAACAGAGGAAACATTATACTGTTTTGTTTGTGTTGGGGTATAGTTCCCTGTAGTTGAAAAATTGATTTGTGAATTTCCAGAAGTAAAATTCCCATTTAAAGTTAAGTTTCCACTTTTGGTTGGTTCTTCCCCTTTACTATTATCATCATTCGTGCTTATAAGCCATTGTTCCTGAAAGTTACCGGAGATTGAAAGAGGAAAAGGTTTCGGCTGTTTTTGAACTGGAGGAAGTTTTATTAATTCTCCCTGTCCGATAGTAGTAATATCGGAGGCCTGAGGATAACGAAAATATTTGTTCCCTTTTAAGTAGACGAAATGGTAGATTAATTTTTTAGCTGTAAATGTTCTGCTATCAAGAGAATAAATATAATTACCCCCTTTGTCCTTTTTCATCATTCTTACTTGATACTGATCCACCTTATCCCCAATTTTGTAAAAAATGAGCACCACTTTTACTTTTTCAGGAATTTTTACTGAGAGAGGTATGCTGTTTCCTATGTTGAAACTTGTGATTTTAGTGTAAGAAATTGAAAGACCAAACAAAGAAAAAGAAAACAATAACATACTTATTAAGGCGATTTTTTTCATCCTTCTCTCCACTATTTAAATAGTAAAAATGTTGTTCAATAAATGTGCCAGTTAGGAAGAGTTATTATTAGAACTAAATTGAACTTTTGAAAAATTTTGTTTCGACAAAAAGAAACCAAATATCGACAAATATGTCGTTTTATTTTTAGGAAAAAGAGGATGTTTTTCCTTAAATCCTTAACTTTTAACCTGGTATGAAAATTTAATATTAGTTTCTATGAAAAAAGTAGCTGTTTTTTTATTTTTTATTTTTTATCTTTTATTTAATAACATTAATGCTACTTTGTACAATCCTGTAAAAGAAGTAAAAACAAAGCTTATTGTTCTTGCTTTGTCAAATATCTCTATGTACGGAGAAAAGGATTTTGTTTTGATAACAGCGAAATCAGAAGTCGGAAATAAAATTTTTATCCTTGAGATTTCTCCAAGATGGTTTTTGAAAGAGGAATTTTTTGAAAAAGTCAAACCTAATTTAAAAATCCATGTTATAGGTTCTCTTTCTAAAGAAAATTGGATAGTAGTTAGAAAAATCTCTACAGCCGACTATTCTGTTGAGTTAAGAACAAAACAGGGATTTCCTTTATGGAGGGTTAAATAGAAAAATAATGGGAAATAGGAAACTTTTGCTGTATTTTTATATATTCCCCCTTACTATTTTTATTATTGCTTCGGTTCTTTTATTTATCATAAATCAGAGTTTTTTAAAAAGTAATCTTGAGAAAGGTTATTTTGAAAAATTAAAATTTTTGGGCTCTTTTTTTAAAATGGAGCTTTCAAAGCAAAAAAGTTTTAAAGAATTATCCCTTTTGAAGAATAGTATAGTTAAAAAGCTTTATATTTCCAAGGATGTAATATATTATGCATTTAGGGTGAACAGAGAGAATTTATGGAGTTGGGAATCTAAGTATGAAGGGTTTTTACCTATTTTTGGATTTTCTCCTCAAAAAAACTTGTCAGTAAGGGTTTTAAAAACGCCGGTTGGTAGAGTGTATGAATTAAATGTCAATGGAGTTGTAGAGGGAAAAGAAGTCCTTTTTACTGTAGGATTTATACAAGAGTATTCAGCAATGCTGAAAATAATGCACATCAGAATTCTAATTATTTTCAATATTTTAATTGCTGTTTTTTTATTTTTATACTATATTAAAATAATGGAGTATAATGCGTCTGTAGTGGATAGAGAGAAAATTATAGAAAAAGAAAGAAGGGAGAAAAAGATTTTCAGAACACTTTCTGTTCTTTCAATGGCTCTTTCTCATGAATTGAGAAATCCTTTGAATACCCTTTATCTTATTTTTGAGAAATTGGGTGTGGAAAAAGAAAATGAAAAAGTTATGGAACTTATCAAGAGGGGCGGGGAAGAAATTGAGAGAATAAAGAGATTTACCCGAAGCTTTGAAATGCTAATAAAGAAAGAAGCAGGAGATGAGGATAATAATATTTCTCAGGCCAACGAAAGTGTTGATTTAAATACCTTAATTTTCTCTCTTTTAAATAATTTGGAGAGAGAATATCAGATTAATTTAAGCTTAAAGGAAAATGGAGAAAATCTTGTTGTCGGAGGTGATCAAGAATTATTATCAATTCTTTTTTACTATTTAATAAAGGGATTTTGTGAAGGTGTAGGTAAAGATGGTTTTGTTTCTATTGTAATTGATTCTGATAAAAGGGAAATTATCTTTAAAGGGAGTGGTAAAAATAAGTTTTCTAAAGTTATTTACATGGACAATGATGAAAAATTGGAGAAGATTAGAACTAAAGAGATAGAAGATACGGTTTTTCTTGTGAAGAAAATAGTGGAATTTCACAGGTGGAAAATGAAACATTCCTCCTACGAGTTAGGGGATATAATTATTTTGAAAGTATGAAAGAGGAAGGTGAAAGGATGAAAAATATTAAAATTGGAATTATTGAAGATGAAAAACTTCAAAGGGAGCTTCTAAAAGATATTTTAATCCTTTCTGGTTTTAATGTTAAAACATTTTCAACCTCGGAAGAACTTTTTAACTCTTTAGAATCAGATTTTTTTGATGTTTTAATAGTGGATTATAGACTAAAAGAAACAAATGGGATAGAAATATTAAAAGTAGTTAAGAAGAACCACCCTTTTATTCAGATAATTCTTGTAACTGCGTATGGTGATGTTGAATTGGCTGTGCAGGCGATGAAGGCAGGTGCCTTTGATTTTCTGCAAAAACCTATAAAAAAGGATGAACTTATAGTTAGAATAAAAAAAGCAATTGAGTTTATGGAAATAAAGAGGGAATTAAAGGAATTGAGAGAGAAAGTGGGAGAGGGGAGTTTTAATGTAGATAATTTTGTTTATAAATCACCTTTAATGGAAAACATAGTTAAAATGGCAGTTAAAGTTGCAAAAAGTAATGCGAATGTTCTTATAATAGGAGAAACTGGTACAGGAAAGGAAAAGATTGCGGAAATAATTCATTATTCTTCAGACAGAACGAACCAACCGTTTATTAAAGTCAATATTTCTGCTATTCCAGAGACATTGATAGAATCAGAGCTTTTTGGTGCTGAAAGAGGAGCTTACACAGGAGCAGACAGGAGAATAAAAGGTAAATTCGAAGCTGCAAATGGTGGGACGCTGTTTTTAGATGAAATAGCTGAAATTCCTCTGGTTACCCAGGCAAAACTTTTAAGAGTTATTCAGGATAAAAAGGTTACAAGACTTGGTTCCTCAACCCCTATAGAAACAGATGTACGAATTATTGCTGCAACAAATAAAAATCTTGAAAAATTAGTAAAAGAAAAAAAGTTCAGAGATGATTTTTATTATAGACTTAATGTGATAAAAATTGAAGTACCACCTTTAAGGGAGAGAAAAGAGGAAATTCCATATTTGATCGATTATTTTATAAAAAAGTTTAATGAAAGAGAAAATAAAAACATCAAAGGTGTGAGCAGAGATGTTATAAAATTATTAAACAGGTATAATTTCCCGGGGAATATAAGGGAACTTGAAAATATTATAGAAAGAGGAGTTGTTTTGAATGATACTGGTGTTATAGAAAAAAAAGATATTGCTTCATTTCTTGCTGTTAATGAGAGCGATGATTTTGGAAGTTTGGATGCTCTTGATGAGTCTTTACCTCTTGTTGTAGAAAGAATAGAAAAAAAACTTATTTTAAAAGCCCTTGAGAAATCTGGGGGTGTTAAGACAAAGGCAGCAAGACTTTTGGGAATAAGTGAGAGAGTTCTTAGATACAAAATAAATCAATTAGGAATTAATTATCTTTTTAAATAAATAAATTAATTAAGAATTTATCCTATTTTTGAGATTTTTTCTTTTTGTGTGATTACTAAGATAGAGGAAACTAAAATTCTTATTCTTTCTGAATCTTTTAGTTCAGAATGAAAAATACCTTCAATACCTTCCAATGCTCCCTCTTCAATCCTGACTCTATCTCCTTTTTTCAATGGTCCGCTCTTTCTTCTTATTTTTACTATACCATTCTCTTCATTCTCTTTTATCTTTTTTATTATTTTTTCAGGGACTTTGAGGGGCTCTCCGTCTACCATAAAGATACTTTTAACGCCCATTGTATATTTAATTGTATGAAAGTATTTTTCCTTATCAAATTTTACAAAAAGATAGCTTGGAAAAAAAGATTTTAATTTCCCTTTTTTTAATCTTTTAGGACAGTAAACTTCAATATCCTTTAAATTTTCTTTCAGCGCTTTTTCAACAAAAAATTCTTTTTGTGGTTTTGTAATTATCAGATACCATTCTCTCATCAGATTCCTATGATTTTTAATATTTGAATTATTATAGTGGTAACTAAGAGAGCTACGCCTACATTTAAGATTAGAGAGATTGTCGCAATTTTGCCATTAAACTCTTTTTTAATTATTAATAAAGTGGCTAAACAGGGGACATAAAGAGTAGTAAAAATTGTAAATGAAAGAATTTGTAAAGGTGTGAGAACAGATGTGATCTCTGTTATTTTAACTCCGAGAGATTGCCCCAGCATTAAAAGAGCCAACTCTTTTCTTAAAAAACCGAAAATAAGAGTAAATCCTGTCTGAGGCGGAAGATTTAGAACATAGGTTATAGGTCTTAAAATTCCATTTATTATACCTTCTGCTCCATATAGTTTAAAATATTCTATGAATATGCTCCCCAAAATCAAGATCGGAACAGCATAAAATAGAAAAGGTTTTAATTGAAGCCATGTCTTTATTAGTACATTTCTCATGCTTGGAATTTTAAAACCGGGGATTTCCATTATTAAACCAGGCGCCGGATACTTTATTAATTTTGAAGCTATTAGACTTATTAGTATTGCTATTACAATGGAAATTAAATAAATAAAAAGTGCCCACCATACCCCCAAGAACTTACTCACAAGAGCGGAAATGATAATTGTTCTTGCAGAGCATGGAATAAAGGGAATTAAAAGCGCTGTTATTATTCTATCCCTTTCACTTTCAATGATTCTTGTGGCTGAAATTGCGGGTACATTACAACCAAATCCCATTATTAAGGGGGGGATTGATTTGCCGTGTAAGCCTATTTTATGCATGAAACTGTCGAAAAGAAAAGCTGATCTTGCAAGAAAACCGGTTTCCTCAAACAAAGATATAAAGAAAATAACGGGGACCATAAAAGGAACAATTACTCCTATGGCTCCCATTGTCCCTTCCAGTGTTCCATTGATAAGAGGTTTAAGTATTTTTGCTGCCTTTATTGATTGGAATTTTGCGGATAAAATATCAAAGGGATAAACGAAAATTTCCTCAAGAAGACCTCCTATTTTGAAAATAAGAAGCAGGACTAAAATAAAAGAGAGGAGGAAAATAATATATCCCCAAAATGGGTGATATAATATTTTATCTATTTTTTCTTCCATTGTTTTTTCTATTATATGACTTACCTTTACCACTTCTTCTGCTATCTTCATTGATAGATGGTGCCTTTCTGAAAAAATAAATTCTTTAATATCCCTGCCATAAATTTTTTCTATTTCCTCATTGATTTTTTCTATTTCAACAAAGAATTCCTTTGGAATTTTAATATAGTTTTTTAACTCAGGCCATTCTATCCCTTTAAATGCTATAAATCTTTTTTCTTCTCTATCTTTAAAGTATGAGGACAATTTATTTGCAATTGCTTCAATAGTAGAATTAAGTGTAATAGGTTTATTTTTTTTGGGGTTTTTTAAAAGCTCTATTACATTATTTAAAAGATTGTCAACCCCCTCGCCATAGAGTGCAATTGTTGGGATTACCGGAACTCCAAGGATAGATGATAGTTTCTCAATGTCTATTTTTATTCCCTTTTTTTTCGCCTCATCCATCATGTTAAGTACTACAATTGTTGGTTTTCCTATGTCAAGTATTTCTATAGTAAGCTCAAGTGATCTGTTGAGGATAGATGCATCTATTACATTTATTATGAGGTCAAAATTTTCCTTTAGAATAAATAAAGTGTTAACTTCTTCTGCTTTATCAAAGGGAGAAAGAGAGTATGAACCGGGAAGGTCTACTAATTCAAATGTTTCGTTTTTATAAATGACATCACTTGTTAATATTTCAACTGTAGTTCCGGGGAAGTGAGATGAATTTGCCTTATAGCCTGCTATTGCATTAAAAAGAGCCGATTTTCCGCAATTAGGCTGGCCAATAAGAGCAACCCTTTTCATTTTTAGGCCTCTGAGACGACTATTTTGCTTACAATACCACGTCCCAAAGCTATTTGGATGCCATTATCAATGTTTCTTATCATAAGAGGTCCTCTTAGCGGAGCTACACTAACAATTTGAACTCTTGCGCCAGGATAAAGCCCCATGGAATAAAGCCTTTGAATTAAATTCGGCCCTCCGTTAAAACCTATTATTATGTAAATTTTATTTGGTTTAGCATTTATTAATGTCATTTTTTACCTCGTAAGATTATATATGAACTGAAATTTGTTGTCAATTAACCTTCACTTTTTTTTGTGTGAAATAGAAAATATTTAAAAAACTCAATAAATTATATTTGTAAAGGAAAATACATAAGTTTTTATTTTAAGAAGGTAATTCGAGTCCGTATCCTTGTTCTTTGTCCGCTTTTTTTAGCATAAATGCGAGGAATATTGAGATAATTCCGAGAACAACAAGAATTAATATCGGAATTGTATAATTATAAACCGGGAGTTGACCAGCTTTCCTTAACTCTTGAATTTTTTCGGATATTTGGACTTCATTTAATCCCTGTGCTGCCAAACTTTGCCTTAATGCCCTTATTTTTGCTATAACATTAGGATTAACAAGATCAAGGACTTTACCTATACCGGCAAAAAAGGCCAGTAATCCCCAGTTTTGAACAGTAAACATGGTTGCATAAGCAGTCCCTATTCTGTACTCAGGAACTATTTTTGCTACTGATGGCCACATAGCAGCTGGAACCAATGAAAAAGCTATTCCAAGGCTTATAAGCCCGAAATATCCGAGAAAAACATTATTAAAAATAGATAGAGACAAATGTGCGAAAATGAGAAGAAGTGATCCAAGTATCATTAGTGAAGCGGCTTTACCCTTTTTATCAACAAAATTTCCGAAAATGGGTGAGAACATAATGGTTGCCATCGGTATTAAACTTGCAACCTTAGGTCCATTTTTTAGCCAAATAGATAAAGTATCCTTGATGAAATATATAAAGAATACAAAAAGAGCACTTAAGATAATTAATGAGATTATTTTTGAAGATTTTGATTTAAGTCGTGAAGGAAGAACAGGGAATAAAATCCCAAATAAAAACAAAATCACATATATTAAAGTATTACCAAGTGTTGCACTTCCGAATATTACTATTTGTGAAGCATTTGCAGGCAAATCATAAGAAAAACCGAATTTATTCACAAGAAGATCAGGTGCATACTGCATAAAAGGAAAAACTGCTGAATAAAAAGCAACACAAAGAAGAGAAATAATTATGAAAGATTTGTCGGTAACAAGCTTTTTAAGATCGGAAAATTTGAATTTTTCATCATCTGATGTGGTCTCATTTAATTGCTTATCCAATTTTATATCAAAAAACATATAGACTATAAAAAGAACAAATCCTATCCCTATTAAAGTTGCTGCGAAAGTAACAGCTGTAGGTACATTATTGTGTGCAATCTCTGGAGATAAAGATGTTCCCAGAGCTGACCCCAGCCTGCCAAAACCGATATTAATTGCCATAGCAAGTGCAAGCTCATATCCTTTAAACCACTTTACAATTGTTTTAGTTATAATTACGGCTGTGATCTCAAGCCCTATCCCGAAAAGAATTCTTCCGATTATCATTATTAGTAACCTTTTGGAAGGTTCTGTTGTAATTACACCACTTGCTCCCACTGCAACGATTGCTCCTCCGAGTGTTGCAACACTACCGAAAATAAGCATGGAAAGCCTGATTCCCCACTTGTCAAGAATTATTCCTCCGACTATTATCATTCCAAACACATTTGCAATGGTTGTCAGACTGATTAAAGTCCCGAATTGGGTTGAGGAAATACCCAGCTGACTTTCCATCAAAGGTTTCAAACCTGAAAAAAAGTCCTGAAACCAATAAGTTGCAAACATCAAAGCACTTACTAATAATAATGCAAACCATCTCATGATCACAGAATCACGAAGAGTTTTTTGAATGTTTTCTTTTAATTCAGTCATTGACACATCCTTTATTTTATTTTTTTAGAAAAAATGATAAAAGAGTTAAAAAAAAAAGTCAATATAACCTCATTCATCAAAAATAATCTAACCGAAAAGGAGATGTTTCATCCTTATTCATCTAAAATAACTCTCCTTTTGAGAAGATAAGGTACCATTATTTTTTTTTCAATATTCAGATTATATTCTGAAATTTGTAAATAATTAGTGCTATTGACATTTTCTCTTTTTAGAGATAAGTTAGTATTATTATAAGTTTACTGTATGGAGAAGGGAATGTGTCTTTATAAAAATATGATGGCTTTTTTTAGAATAAAGAATAATGCTTATGGGTGTAACATAATGAAAAATATTATTAATAGGCGGAAAGGAACAGAAAAGCTTAAAAATAAACAGGAGGGATAGTAAGTATGGCAAAAGTAAGAAAAATAGGGGTTTTAACTGCTGGCGGTGATTGTCCCGGTCTTAATGCTGTTATAAGAGCAGTGGTAAAAACTGCTATAAATGAGTACGGTTATGAGGTTGTGGGAATAAGAGATGGGTTTGCAGGTTTGATAAAAAAGAATGTTTTTCCTCTCAGAGAAAAGGATGTTTCAGGAATACTTCCGAGAGGAGGTACTATTTTAGGTACTTCAAACAGGGATAATCCGTTTAAGTACAAAGTAGAGAAAAATGGGAAATCAGAGTTTATTGATGTTAGTGAGCAGGTTATTAAAACAATAGAATACAATGATATTGATGTTATTGTTTCAATAGGGGGAGATGGCACTCAAAGTATTGCACTTGAATTTTATGAAAGATACGGGGTCCCGATGGTGGGGGTTCCCAAGACGATTGACAATGATCTTGGAGGGACAGATGTAACTTTTGGTTTTGACTCTGCTCTTCAGGTTGCTACTTTTTCAATTGATAAACTCCATTCAACAGCCGAGTCTCACCATAGAGTGATGGTTATAGAAGTTATGGGAAGAGATGCCGGTTGGATTGCGCTTCATGCAGGGATTGCTGGGGGAGGTGATGTTATACTTATACCTGAAATCCCATATGATATTGATAAAGTTGCTGAAACAATAGAAAGGAGGGTTAAAAAGGGGAAAAGATTCAGTCTTGTGGTTGTCAGTGAGGGTGCAAAACCAAAAGGTGGGGATGTTGTCGTAAAGAAAATTGTTGATGATCCCACAATGCCGATAAGATTAGGTGGAATTGGAAATAAGGTAGGTGATGAAATTGAGGAAAAGACAGGGATGGAAACAAGAGTAACTGTTTTAGGGCATTTGCAGAGAGGAGGTTCCCCTTCTCCTTTTGACAGGTTGCTCGCAACAAGATTTGGTTATCATGCTGTAAGATTAATTCATGAGGGTAAATTTGGTCAAATGGTGGCGAGTAGGGGAAATGATATAGTAAGTGTTTCTCTTGCGGAAGCGGCGAGAAATCCAAGACGAGTAAATCCTGAGAGTGATATTGTAAAAATGGCAAGAGCACTCGGAACAGGCTTTGGTATTTGATATATTAAAAAATGAAAAAACCATATAAAAAATTTTCTCTTGATAAGGTTGTCAAAGAAATAGATATAAAGGAAGAGCTTCCTTCAAACACAAAAATTTTACTTGAGACAATGGGGCTTTTAAGAAGTTCAAATTCAAATATTAAAGATATCAAAGAAAGAATTTTGCTTGACGAATCTTTAACTTTTTTTATATTAAAGACAGCAAATTCTGCTTATTATGGAGCTGTTCAAGAGATCTCAACTCTTACTCATGCGATAACATTTTTGGGCTATTCCAATCTCCGGACGATTTTGATGACATATTTTACGAAAAATCTTTTGAATAAAATTAAAGATTCCAAACTTCAGCTTAACCAGTGGAGACATTCCATTTTTGTTGCTTTTGCATCGAGACTTTTCTCAAATGATTATAATATTTGTGATCCAGAAGAAGGTTATATAGCGGGCCTTTTACATGATATAGGGAAGGCATTACTCATAAAGGAGTTTCAGGAAAAATATCTAAAGGTTATAGAAAAAACCAATGCTTTAAAAAACACATCGATTGAGAATGAAAGGGATATTTTCGGATACACACACCTTGAAGTGGGCTATCTTCTTGCAAAAGCATGGAAAATGAGTAAAACTATTACATATGGAATTCTGTATCACCACAATCCGAAGGTTGTTAAAGATGAAACGAAGTTACCTGCAATAATTAGCCTTTACGATAAACTTGCTTCTGAAAAGGGGTACAGCCTTTATACCCCAAGAAAGGAAAATATTGAAGAGGAGTTGGAAATACTGTCAATAGGAGGAAGTGAGGCCGAAAGAAAGATGTATGAAGTTCAGGAAGAGATCGACGAATTTATAAAGCTTTATGGGTAATGTTTAAATTGGAAAAAATCCTCTAGTTTCAACTCTCTTTCAAAGAACCATCCGAAAGGAGGGAATTGAGCTCTTCTGAACGGAAGAAAAAGAGATACTGAGGTGTTTTTAATGAAAAAATCTGATTTCGAACCATCCTTATTTAAAATTGCCTGAACGGAATTTTTTGCCCCTATTAGAAAATCAATAATTTCAATCTCTTTCTCGTATCTTTTGACAAAAAGAGTCCTTGGAGGAAAGTATTTTGGAAATTCATTAACTTTGAAAATTGCTTCTCTTTTTAGGATAAGACTATCTTTAGAATAATAAAGGTTTATAGCATTATAATAATCGAAAAGATAAGGGTCAAAATCTTTTTGAGGATAGAGCTCTTTTCTTATGTTTCTTATTATTTTTTTTATCAGCTTTAAATCAAGATCGAATTTTGTAAATAAAAATCTTGCGGAAAGGCACCCTTCAGTATCAAAGGAGAGAAAATCTTTCAATACTGATTTCAGATCTTTTTCCGAAAAATTTTTCATAATTGCAAAAGAAAATTTAGGGCCGAAAAATCTGTAAGGTTTTCTTAAATCCTTTAAAGAATCTTCAAGACCACTGCTTCCTGAACCTATAATAAAATCAAAATTTTTTGCCTCTTTTAAAGTTTTTTTGTGAGAGAGATATTCTGCTTTTATATTATTAAAATTCAATATTTCAAAAAAGCTTTTTATAAAAACCCTGTTTCTTTTCGGTAATTTGAAAAAAAAGAAAGCATTGTATGAGAGAAGAATGGGAATAAATTCAAAAAACTCTGTCGGGACATTTGCAGGAAGAATAATGAAAATTTTTTTATAAGGAGAGACAAGTTCTTTTGCCTCATACTTTTCCGTCTCCTTGATAAAATGCTCTATACTCTCTAAAACTAATCTTTTCTGGTATTTTTTTGATGAAACAATTTCTCCCTTTTCATACTTTTGCTTAAATAATTTAAGAGCTTTAATTATCTTCTCTTTTTTATTTGAAGACATAGCCGCAACCTCTTATTTCAGATATAAGTCTTCCTTTTACATCAAACTCATTCCCCCTCTTTACAATAAAATCCGGAATATACAGAGCTGATACTGTTCCCATATTTGCAAAATCAAAAACTTTTAATAAGCCTTTCCCGTTTTTTGTGAAAACAAAATTATAATGTGAAAATGTGTAATCTCTGTTTTTTGAAACAGTATAAAACTGTGAGAAAAGCTCTGCCATTCCGTATTCAGAGAAAAAATCAGAGTTTATAAAGACTTTTTTAGCAAATTTGTAAAGCTCATTTCTTCTGTAAATCTTTTTTGTAGCTTTGTATCCACCGGTTTCTATAATTGTAAACTTTTTGGTAATTATTCCTTTTTTTAAAGAGGATAATTTAAAAAGCTGAAGGGATGTTAAAAAGAGAACACTATTCTCTTCTGTTTCTGCCTTTAAAATCCTGAAAAATATTTTTTCATCCATTTCAAAACTTTTTTTGTTCAAATACTCTAAATTTAAATTCCTTGAAAAAATATCAAGCATAAAAGATAGTGATGAATTTTTTGCTATTGAAAAGGGAGGAATAAGAGAGTATATCTTTTTATCCTTGAAAGGGAAGCTTTTAAGAGCGGAAATTTCATAAAGCTCAAGAGTTTTTTTATTGTAAAAGACTTTACTTCTTTCTCCTCCTGTGCCGCTTGACATAAAAAAACCATCCGGTTTTTCTAGAGAAAAAATTTTCTGATTTTTAAAAAATTCCACCGGAAGAAATGGTATATCCTCAATCCTTTTTATTTTATTTATTCCAACTTTTTCCGCATAATTTTTGTAAAAAGTATTGTTTTTTAATTGAAAATTTGCAATTTCAATGGCAAGTTCCTCATTAAAGGTTTTTCCATATTCAGTATAATTTTTTATTTCATCAAAGAGTTTCAAGGACTTTCTCCAGAGAGTTAATGAATTTATTAATCTCTATTTCTTTTACAATTACAGGAGGTAAAACTTCTATGGTTTCTCCTTTCTCTCCTGAAGGAAGAGTGATAATCCTCTCTTCATTAAGAAGTTTTTTAAATACAATAAATGAATCTATAGGATGATAAAGTTCAATTCCCCAGATTGCTCCTATTCCTCTTACTTCCTTTATTTTATTTTTATATTTGTTTTTTAATTCGGATAATCCTTTTTTCATCAAATTTTCAATTTCTCTGACTTTTTTTCTAAAATTTAATTTTTCCAGAAATTCAAGGTTTCTTAAAGCAACTCTTGAAAAAAATGGGCTTCCGGAAAAAGTAAAGGTAAAGGAAGCTTCTCCCTTGCTTTCTCCCCATAGATTCATTATTCTCTCTTTTCCGAAACATCCTGAAAGAGGGAAAGCTCCGCTTAAAGCTTTTCCAAAGGCGATAAGATCGGGTTTTATTCCGAAATAATCCTTTGCAAAATATTCTCCGGTTTTCCCAAATCCTGTGAATACTTCATCAAAAATCAGAGGCAAATCAAATTCTTCTGATAATTTTTTCAAAGAGAGTAAAAACTCTTTTTCAGCTATTCTAATACCGGCCCTTCCCTGAACAGGCTCTATTATAATTGCAGAAACTTCATTGTTCTTTAGAAAATTTCTTATTTCTGAAATGGAATTTACAGAATACTGAAAAAATTTTGTTTCAAAGGGCAAAAGCTTTTCAAATCTTTTTCTGAATTTATTTGAGTATGTCGCGGAAAGTACTCCCAGTGATGTTCCGTGATATGCTCCTTCAAAGGCTATAATTTTTCTGCTCTCTTTGTAAAGAAAAGCAGAGCGAAGGCAGGCTTCAACTGCATCGGAGCCATTCTGGGAAAGAATCCCTTTATATCCTTCTCCTATGATTCCCGAAAGTTTTTTCATTAGAAGGATTTTTTCTTCAGATGGTATGAGGTCTCCCAGACCATGATAGAATCCTTTTTCAGCTTCTCCCTTTACAAAGGACTGAGAGTGCCCTGTAAAACTCACCCCGAAAAATGATGAAAAATCAAGATATTCATTACCTTCCGAATCATAAACTTTGATACCTTCAGCCCTTGTGAAAACAGGTGGAAAGTCCTTTTCCACAAAGGTAAAATCCGGCTCTTCCACGGATTTTAAGATTTTAAGAAGCTCTTCTCTTAATGTCATATTAATTTATATCATTTGGAGAAAAAATGTTCAAATTTGATTTTGAAATTGTTTTGATTTGAAAAAGTGGTAGCGAGGGGAGGATTTGAACCTCCGACCTTTGGGTTATGAGCCCAATGGGCTACCACTGCCCCACCTCGCAATATGCCCTATTTAACCATACAAAAGGCTTTTTGTCAATAGGATTCTTATAGGAGTTATAAGGATATTAATTAAAGATTGTAAACAAGTCCAACAAAAAGCCCCAGACCTGATGTTGTTTTTAAAAATTCTGAGCTGTCATTCACAGGGAATAACAGAGGAGCAGTTGAGTTTAAGATATTTTTTACATAAAGGTAAACTTTTATTTTACTTGGTGAATAATTAAAACCTATGGACAGATTATTGTAAGAAGTGCTCTTTTCTCTTGAATCTGGCACAAAGCTTATAGGAGATACTCCGTTTGTATATGTGAAATAATTTACAGGAGGGAGGTGGACAAAAAAGAGCTCTGCATTTAGATTTTCGGAAAGAAGGTATTTAATCTTTGAGTAAAGTTTAATTCCATTACCAAAGCTGAGGTCAAAATTGTCTATTAGTTTGTTCTGAATGTTCGGAGATAAAAAAATGATTGAATCGGAGCCGTACTCTCCAAGTATTGATATATACTGATTATCATATGTGCCGGTTGTTTTCATGTATGTTACCCCGGCAATAAATTTTAAACTTTCGGAATTTAGCAGTAAACACAGGTTTAGTCCTAAAAAGGTTCTTTCGGGAGAAAACAGGATATTATCCTTTTCTTTTGAGGGAGTTCCAATATTTATTATCTCTCCGTTTTTATCTTTTATAAAGATGTTTCCTTCTTTTATATATGATGAAGAATTATCCATTCTATCCCAAAAATCGGAAGTTTTCGAAAGTACTGAATTGAAAGTTATTTTTGAGTTTTTATCTCCATAAGAAAGGGAAAAGAAGGCTTTTTTTGTCCTGTTATAAGAGGAGCTGTTGTCATAATGATATTTTAAAGCGGGTGATATTTCAATCTCATTCCAGATGCCGTTTTCAAAAAATGAGATTTTATAATTGAAAAAATTATTGCTTAAAGGAAGGAGTTTTGCAAGGGTAATTGGTGTGGAATAATAAGAAACCCCTATCATACCTTTTATCTTTTCAGATTGAAAATCTATTTTTGAAAGTATTCTGGGAGAGTTCAAGAAGATTGATTTACCTGGGGTTCCTCCCGAGTACCATAAAAGTTCATAGCCTATGTTAAGTGTAAGGTTTATGGAATCCTCCCCAAGGCCTTTTAAAAAGCGAAAACTTGGTGAAATTCTCATCAAACTTGAGTTAAGCTCATATCCATATCCTGAAATTTTAATACTATTATCATAAATTATTCCCTCACCCGAGGTTTCCCTCTTTGTTTTTCCGGAAAGGTATTCAAAATTCAAAGAGGGAAATATCTTAAAATTATCTTCATTTGATAGCTTTAAGGAGATGGAGTTGTTAATGGTTAAAAAAGAGGAGGAAATGGCAAAGGGAAAATTTCCGCTCCAGCTATTAGTGTTACTGTCAAATAGAGCAATTCCATTTTTTTCTCCATCCTGATTCTTCAATCCATATGATAATTTTGAGCTAAATTTAAGACTGCTATTTTCATAAGTATAAGAAAAACCTGTAAAGAGTTTTGTATAGGAAGCAAAAGCATCATCTTTGAATTTTACTTTTTTAGGTGGCTCAAGTTCATCAAACTCAAGGGAGGAATCATTTGTTTTTGAGAAAAATGAATAAAAATTAAGTACTGAATTTTCTCCCCTGTACTTCATGAAAAATTCTGCGGCAGGGCCATGAAATACATTATCATAGTGATAATGGCTATTTCCTAAATTAAAAATACTCACATTAAAAAAAATTTTTTCGGATATATTATTTGAATAAAAGAGTGAATTTCTTATATCAGTTGTTTCTCCGCTTTTAAGTAATAGGCCGTCTCTGTAAAATCCTATTTCTCTTACACTTTTATTTTCTGAAATGTGAAATTCCGGTGAAAAGAAAGTGTCGGATTTTAAGTCTGAAAAAAGATGAAGGGATGGAATCAAAAAGGGTGAACCGTCTATGGGAGATGTGAGATTTATACCTTCAAAATCAAGCAAAAAATTACCTGCTCTTTCTCCCCCTATTGACTCATAGTGAGAAAATAGAGTTAAAAAGAGCAATTCTTCAAAATTCCACGGAAAATCTCCCGAAAAGAGCATTCCACTTGCTGTAAAAAGAAGAGCTAATATTATTGAACCTATCCTTTTCATCAAATTCCTCCTGAAAATAGAATATTATATCTTTTTAAAATTTCATTCAACATGTGTAATTCCATATTAATTTATCTTCTCCCATCTCGTAATTATTCTATCTTCTATTATTCTTATATGTTTAAGCTTTGTTCCACAGAGGGAGCATTTAGGATTGTCTCTTTTATGGCAGTGTATTCTTTTTTGTTTTCCGTGATCTTTTTATCAACAATTTTTAAAAGTCCTCTTTTTATTTCCTCTTCCGGATCCCCGTAAAGAAATGGCTGATTGCAGAGACATCCGTAGTTTTTCTTTAATTTAACTATATCGCTTAGCTCATCTATCTTTTCACGAATATCACTTTCTGAAATTTCGTTCTTAATTTTTAATGAATCAAATGAGAGCATTATGAGATTGTTTTCTATTTGCTCAAGGGCTAATCCTAATTTCACAAAGAGTTTGAGAGTTGAAAATATTTCATTTGTATTTGAATAATCAAGAATCATATTATTTAATAGCCAGAACATCAAATCAATTGTTTGTTTTTTATTATTTTCACTGAGTTTTTCTATCTTTTCTCCGGAATTAAAAGCAAAAGATAAAATCATTCCAAGATATTCATACTCGCCTTTTTCTGAAATCACTTTTTTAAGCTTTTCCGCATCAACGATATAACCATCTTTTCTATCACTATCTTTAAGAACCCTTTTAAACTCTTCGGGAAGTTTGTTTTCTCCCATTGTCTTTTATTCTGTTATTATTTTATTGTCTTTTATAAGAACTTCTTCTGAGTTTTCATATTTTAGAGTTAATTTTTTTACGAGTACATCAGGTTGAAGCTCTTTTATGTAAATTCTATCAAGATGAATGACCTCTTCAGGAGATGAAAAATCCTCGGGACCAACCTGCCCACCGAAATGATCACTTCTTCCAAAGGCAATGTGAAATCCCAATTTTTCATCAAGAAGAATCTCTCCTATTGGTTTAAGCCCGAAATCATATAAAACTCCGAAACCCAATTCCGCAATATTTCCGTAGGCTGGCTCTCTTTTAAGATGCTCTCTTTCAATTTCAACATTTTTACCCTCTCCGAAAACTTCAAAAGCTCTGTTTTCTGAAACCCTGTAATAAACAATATCCCCTTCTATTTGAACGGGAATTACTCCCTCGGTTTGACTTTTCTCATCAAACTCTCCTTCATAAGGGACAATGTATGCCTCCCCGCTCGGAAGATTTCCGGCTGTTCCTTTCTCAGGGAATCTGCCTGAGCTTTCATGAACTTTTCTGAATCTAAGATCAAAATTTGCTCTTATCTCCTCTTTTCCTTTAATTATAAAAAGAACTTCCGCAAAATTGGCCCTGTCCAATTTTTCTTTTACAAATCTAACTTTTCGAGCAACCTTTTCATAATCTATTCTAAGAGCCGGGATCATTTCAGATGAAAATCCGGGCATTGTTGCCGCTCTGAAAAGATACTTTTTAGCATTGTTTTTTAGTGGGGCTGTGGCTGAATACTGTGTCATTGCAATAAAAATTTTGTAATCTTCAAATATTTTTTCAAAGAAAAGCTTTTTATATCCTGAAAGCTCATCAGAATTTTCCGGCAAATTTTCCAAAGAAAGCAAAAACCCTTCGGAAGGAAGGTCAGCATTGTTTGCGGAAACTGCACGATAACCTATTAAATCAACAGCTTTCAACTTAAGTTCTTTCAGGTTATCGGACAAAGTTTTCACCCACTCAGCTGCTATTTCCCTTCTCTCTTTCCACTTATCATTATCATCACTGTTTTTTCTTGGGATATCAATTAAAAAAGCAAGTTTATCAGAGGTATCATAATTTGGAAAAACCTTTTTTATAAGGTTTAAGAGCTCTTCTTTTGATAATTTTTCTCTCATCATCTTCTCCTTTTTTATTATTTGTCTATTTATCTATTATATTTCATATTTTGTGTTTTTTCTAATGGCGATAAAAATTTATTGTATATTTTCCATTTTAGGAGTATAATTTAAAGCAATGGATGATTATAAACTATAATAATAAAAGGAGAGGGAATTATGGAATTAAAAAATGCTATTCTTGAGCTTTTGCGAAGAGCGGCTACAGACCTTCCTCCTGATGTTGAAAAGGCTTTGAAGGAGGCCCATGATCGGGAAGGTGAAGGCACGCCTGCAAGAGCTGTTTTTAAAACAATTCTTAAAAATGTTGAACTTGCAAGGAAGCAGAGCACACCTATCTGTCAGGACACAGGTTCTTTGATTTTCTACATTGATTTTCCTGTTGGAGACACCGAAGAAAAGTACAGAAAAGCTATTGAAGAAGCAGCTGTTGAAGCTACGAAAAAGCAGTATCTGAGACCAAATGCTGTAAATCCAATTACAGGTAAAAACTCAGGAACAAATGTTGGGATTAATCATCCTTACATTCACTTTCACCAATGGGATAAGGATGAGGTAAGAGTAAGGCTTTTGCTAAAAGGTGGCGGAAGTGAAAATGTCGGTACCCAATACAAACTTCCCGATTCTTCACTTGGAGCCGGAAGGGATCTCAAAGGTATAAGAAAAGTGATAATTGATGCTGTTTTAAAGGCACAGGGTAAAGGATGCTCTCCCGGAACCTTAGGAGTTGGAATAGGTGGAGACAGAGTTACCTCTTATATTCTTTCAAAGGAGCAGTTTTTCAGAAAAATCGGGGAAAGACATCCTGAAAAAGAGATAGCCGAGCTTGAAAAAGCTCTCTATGCTGATTTGAACAAACTTTGCATAGGGCCCATGGGGTTCGGAGGAAAGACGACTGTTTTGGATGTTTTTATAGATTATCAGCACAGGCATCCTGCCACATTTTTTGTTGCAATTTCTTATAATTGCTGGGCTTTCAGAAGAAAAGCCCTGACAATTAAAAATGGTGAGGTGAGTTATGACGATTAAATTAAAGACACCTATTTCAGAGGAAGATATAAGAAAATTAAAGGTTGGGGATGAGGTTTTACTCTCAGGTATAATTGTAACTGCAAGGGATCAGGCTCACAAATTGATGGTGGAGGAAAAACCTGATTTTCTCAGAGATTATTTGAAAGAATCCGTTATATATCACTGCGGTCCTGTTGTTAGAAAAAATGAAGACGGAAGCTGGAGCTTTGTTTCGGCAGGTCCTACAACATCAATCAGGGAAGAGCCTTATCAGGCTGATGTTATCTGTGAATACAATGTAAGAGGTGTTATTGGAAAAGGTGGAATGGGCAAAAAGACCCTTGATGGATTTAAAAGATGCGGAGCTGTCTATTTTCATGCTGTTGGAGGAGCAGGAACTTTAATAGCAAATACTGTTAAGAGAGTTGTTGATGTTCTTAAACTTGAAGAGTTCGGAACTCCCGAGGCTTTCTGGGTAATTGAGGTGGAGGATTTTCCTCTGGTTGTTACAATGGATTCCCACGGAAACAGTATTCACGAGGAGGTCCTTGAAAAATCAACCGAGGTTGCGAAAGAATTATTAAATAAATAAATTCATTTTTTCAAAAAAATTGACTTATAAGCTCCTTATATTGTATATTTTTTGACTTTAAATCTCTAATAAGGAGCTTTATATGAAAAAGAGACTGCTTGTTATTTTCTTTTTAATCTTAAGTGGTAGTTTTGTTTTTTCTTTACAGTTTAGAACCGATTGGAAGCAGGCATTAAAGGAAGCAAAAGAATCTCACAAAGGGGCATTCTTTGTGTTTCACACAGATTGGTGTCCCCATTGCAGACATCTTTTGAGCACAACATTAAAGGATTCTAAGATGCTTTCCTATTTTGAAAAGGAGGGATATATTCTCATTTCAGTGAATCCGGAAAAGGATAGAGAGGCGGAGAGCACTTTTAGGGTTTACGGTTATCCTACTATGATTGTATTTGATAAAAACGGAAAGGAAATTGACAGGATTTTAGGCTATATGGATATTGCACAGCTAATCAGAACCATAGAAGACTTTAAAAAAGGGATAGGTACCCTGAATTATATGTTGAAAAAATATGAGAAAAACCCCGATGATCTTGATTTGATTTTCAATATTTCAACAAAATACATAGCAAAGGCTGATTTTAAAAGGGCGATTGATATTCTTAATATTATGGAAAATAAGGCGGAAAAGGGGAAAAAGAAAGATGAAGTTATAAAGGCAATTATGAGAAAAGCTTATGCTTATTACAAATGGAAAAAATTTAACAGAGCTGCCGATTGTATGCTTGAAATAGCTAAAAAATATCCGGATTCAAAGGAAGCAAGGGATGCCTATCTTGATGCGAGCTATTATGCAGGAAGAGACGGAGATAAAAAAAGAGAGAAAGAATTGCTGAAAGAATTTGTGAAAAGATATCCCGATGACCCAAGAGTCAATAAAATAAAAGAAAAAATAAAAAAATAGGCTGGAAACGGTTGACAAATAAGGATTTTTTATTTATTATTAGTCTATTAATTTTAAGGAGGTAATGATGAACAAGACAGATTTGGTTGCTAAAATTACTAAGGATGCAGGACTTACCAAAACTCAGGCTGCAAAAGCAGTAAATGCTTTTATTGATGCAGTTAAAGATGCTCTCAAAAAAGGAGATAAGGTAATACTCGTAGGGTTTGGGACATTTAAGGTAGTTGAAAGAAAAGCAAGGAAGGGAAGAAATCCCAAAACCGGGAAAGAGATTACAATTAAGGCGAAAAAATCACCTAAGTTTGTTCCCGGCAAGGCTTTAAAAGAAGCTGTTAATAAATAATTTATTTAAACTAAATTTAATTTTTAGGCGCGTAGCTCAGTTGGATAGAGCGCTACCTTGACACGGTAGAGGTCGGCGGTTCAAGTCCGCCCGTGCCTAATTTTTTTTTATTATAAAGAAAAATAGAAAAGTAGAGAAGAAAAAGTGAAGATAAAAGTTAATGGAAAAGAGTATTCAGTAGAAAAAGGGGGCTCTTTTTTAAAATTTTTAAAAGATAATGGGTATGAGCCGAAGGACTATGTTGCGGTTGAGATTGGTGGAGAGCTTAAAGATTTGAGGTTTAATATTGAAAAGGAAGTAGAGCTCACACTTGTGGATAAAAAGGATAAAAGAGCTCTTGAAATTTTAAGACATAGCACTGCTCATCTTATGGCACAGGCTGTTACCAAGCTATTTCCCGATGTTCAGGTCGGAGTTGGTCCTGCAATAGAGAATGGTTTTTACTATGATTTTTACAAAAAAGAACCTTTTACTCCCGAGGATCTTGTTGAAATTGAAAAGAGGATGAAAAAATTGAGAAAGAAAAATTTTCCAATAGAAAGGATAGAAATGCCAAAGGAAGAGGCTATAAAGCTTTTTAAGAAGAGGGGGCAGGAGCTTAAAGTTGAACTTATAGAAGAAAAGAGCGGTCCCATAGCTTCTCTTTACAAGCAGGGGGATTTTATAGATTTTTGCAGAGGTCCCCATCTTCCTTATACCGGTTATATTAAAAACTTTAAAATACTTTATTCATCGGCGGCTTATTGGAAGGGGGAAGAGGGTAATTTACAGATGCAGAGAATCTATGGGACGGCTTTTTTTGAAGAGGAAGAGCTTGAGGAACATTTGAATTTCTTAGAAGAGGCAAAAAAGAGAGATCATAGAAAGCTTGGGAAAGAGCTTGAGCTTTTTATGATCTCCGAGCAAATTGGACCGGGGCTTGTTTTATGGATGCCCAAAGGTGCCTTTATAAGGAGAAAAATAGAGGATTATTGGGTGGAAGAGCATTATAAGGCAGGGTATGAGCTTTTGAATACCCCCCATGTGGCTAAAATAGATCTATGGGAGACAAGCGGACACCTCTCTTTTTACAAAGAGAATATGTTCCCTTCAATGGAATTTGATAATATGAAGTATCAGCTTAAACCTATGAATTGCCCCTTTCACATAGCAATTTACAAATCAAGAATGAGAAGTTACAGGGAGTTTCCCATTCGCTGGGCTGAGCTTGGAACTGTTTATAGATATGAAAGATCCGGTGTGCTACATGGTCTTTTGAGGGTTAGAGGTTTTACTCAGGATGATGCTCATATCTTTGCTTTGCCGGAACAATTGCAGGAAGAGATTGTTAATATACTGGATTTGAATTTTAAAATTCTTAAAACCTTTGGTTTTGAAAACTATGATGTTTATCTTTCCACAAGACCTGATAAATATGTTGGCTCTCTTGAAAACTGGGAAAGAGCTGAAAATGCTCTTAAATATGCTCTCGAAAAAAAGGGTATTTCATATGAGATAGATCCGGGAGAGGGTGTTTTTTATGGCCCTAAAATTGATATAAAAATAAAGGATGTTTTAGGAAGATCATGGCAGTGCTCTACAATTCAGGTGGATTTTAATTTGCCCGAAAGATTTAATATAAGCTATGTTGATCAAAATGGAGAGAAAAAACAACCCATAATGATTCACAGAGCTTTGATGGGTTCATTTGAAAGATTTTTTGGTGTTTTAATAGAGCATTATGCGGGTAAATTTCCTCTCTGGCTTTCCCCTGTTCAGGCAATTGTGATTCCGGTTTCCGAAAAATATCTTGATTATGCAAACAAGGTTGGAAACAAATTAAAAGAAACCGGGATAAGAGTTAGAGTTGATGATAGGAATGAAAAGTTGGGATATAAAATAAGAGCAGCTGAAATGGAAAAAATCCCTTATTTGCTTATTGTGGGAGAAAGGGAGGAGAAGAATAATACAATTTCCTTAAGAATTCAGGGGATTGGAGATCACGGGGAGATGTCAATTGACAAACTTCGTGATATAATACAGAGGAAAACGAATTTAAAATCATTGGATTATAATATAGAGAAGGAGGTGATTAATTAATCCGAAGCAGGTTAGAATCAATGAAGAGATAAGAGCACAGGAGGTGCTTTTAATTGATCAGAATGGTAAAAAAGTGGGGGTTGTTCCCTTAAAGGAAGCCCTTAAAATTGCTGAAGAGGCGAGTTTAGATTTGGTTGAAGTTGCCCCGAATTCCAAACCTCCTGTTTGTAGGGTTTTGGATTTCGGTAAATATTTATATGAATTAAGAAAAAAGGAGCATGAAGCTAAAAAAAAGCAAAAGCAAATTCAGGTTAAGGTTGTTAAGTTCAGGCCGAAAATTGGAGATCATGATTATCAGGTTAAACTTAAGCATATTAAAAAGTTTTTAGAGGAAGGAAATAAGGTGAAAGTTATTGTGTTTTTAAGAGGAAGAGAGAGAGCAAAACCTGAACTTGCCCATAGAATAATAAACAGAGTTGTAGAGGATACAGCAGAGATTGCGGAACCTGACAAGAATCCTAAGGCCGAAAGGGCGACGGTTTTTGTCAGTTTAATGCCAAAAAAACAGTGAGGAGGTGAAAAAATGCCTAAATTGAAAACTCATAGAGGTGCCAATAAAAGATTTAAGGTTACCGGTTCGGGAAAAGTGAGAAGGAGCAAGGCTTATAAAAGCCACATATTGACAAAGAAGACGAGAAAGAGAAAAAGAAACCTGAGAAAAGGTGACCTTGTTTTCAAAGGTGAAGTTAAGACTATTAAAGCTATGCTTCCCTACAGTTTCTAATCAAGTCAAGTTATGAACAGGAGGAATTAGAATGAGAGTTAAAAGAGGACCAAAGAAGGCAAGAAGAAGAAAAAAAATATTAAAGCTTGCAAAAGGTTATTTCGGAGCTAAAAAGAATCTTTACAGAACTGCCAAAGAGCAGGTGGAAAAATCTCTCGTTTATTCTTATGCCGGAAGAAAGCAGAGAAAGAGAGATTTTAGAAAGCTCTGGATAATAAGGATAAATGCTGCTGTAAGAAATTACGGTCTTTCTTATTCAAGGTTTATGGATGGGTTAAACAAAGCAAATATAAACTTAAATAGGAAGGTGCTGTCAGAGCTTGCAGTGAGGGATCCTGAGGCTTTCAAGAGCATTGTTGAAAAGGTTAAAGCTTCGGCAAATGCTTGATGATGTTATTGAAAAGCTTAAAAAAGAGTTTATAGATAAATTAAAGGAGATAAAGGATGAGCCATCCCTTTTGAATTTAAAAGGGGAGTTCATCGGAAGGAAAAGGGGAAAAATAAAAGACCTTTTCAAAGAGTTAGGAAAGGCGGAGCCGAAGGAGAGAGGTAGGTTAGGTCAATCTATAAACTCTTTAAAAACCTTTATAGAGAAATCTCTTTCAGAAAAAGAGAAAGAGATAAAGTATAAAAAGGTAAAAGCAGATAGTGAAGATTATACCTATCCCGGTTTTAGAATAGAAAGAGGGAAAAAGCATCTTCTTCGGCAGGTGATGGATGATGTTATAGATATCTTTCTGAAGATGGGGTATCATATTGAAACCGGGCCTGAAGTTGAGACTGATTACTTTAATTTCACTGCTTTGAATATTCCGGAAGAGCATCCTGCAAGGGATGAGCATGATACCTTTTATCTTGATTATGAAAAGGAAAAGGATAGATATCTTCTAAGAACCCATACTTCACCGGTTCAAATAAGAACAATGCTTAAGGAAAAACCGCCGCTAAAGATAATAGTTCCGGGAAAGGTTTTTAGAAAAGATGAACCCGATGATACCCACTCTCCCGTTTTTCATCAATTGGAGGGTTTGGTTGTCGGAGAGGGAATCTCTTTTGCGGATTTGAAAGGAACTTTAATCACCTTTTTAAAGGCTCTTTTTGGGGAGGATATAAAGGTAAGATTCAGACCTTCCTTTTTCCCTTTTACTGAGCCAAGTGCGGAGGTGGATGTTCTTCTAAAAGGAGAGTGGCTTGAAATTTTAGGATGTGGAATGGTTGATCCTGCTGTATTCTCTGAGGTCGAAATTGATTCAGAAAAATACACTGGTTTTGCATTCGGGCTGGGAATAGACAGAATTGCTATGGTTAAATACAGAGTAAAGAGCTTAAGATACTTTTATGATAATGATCTTAGATTTTTGAGGCAATTTTAATGAAGGTAAGCTTAAGTATTTTGAAAGAATTGATTGATCTTAAAGAAAACATTAAAGAGCTTGAGGATGTTTTTAATAATTTGATGATGCCTGTGGAAAATATAGAAGGGTATGAAGATGATGTTATCTTTGATATTGAAGTTACCCCAAACAGGCCGGATCTCTTAGGACATTTGGGTGTTGCCTATCAGTTAGCCGCTTATTATGGGATTAAAACGCCGGAGATTAAAATTGAGTATAAAACAGTTGATGAGAATATAGATGATTATGTTAATATTAAAATAGAGGATGAAAGATGCTTAAGATATAGTGGAATAGTTGTTAAGGATGTGGAAATAAGAGAATCTCCCAATTGGCTTAAAAGGAGACTTGAGCTTTTAGGATTGAGACCCATTAACAATGCTGTTGATATTTCAAATTATGTAATGATGGTTACAGGTCATCCTATTCATACTTTTGATCTTGATTTGTTAAAAAATAAAAAAATAATTGTCAGAAAAGGGAAAAAGGGAGAGAAAATTTTATGTCTTGATGAGGTTGAAAGGGAACTTTCTGAAGATGATATAGTGATAGCGGATACGGAAAGAGTTGTCGCCATTGCTGGTGTTATAGGCGGAGAGGATACCGGTATTAATGAAAAAACCCGCAATGTTTTTATTGAGAGTGCTTATTTTATCCCTAAATATGTGAGATATACTTCAAGAAGACTAAAAGTATCTACGGACTCCAGTTATAGATTTGAAAGAGGTGCGGATATAGAGGCCATAATATTAGCAGCCCAATATGCAGCTTCTCTTTTTTATTCCATGGGAGCAAAAATTGTCTCCGGTATTAAAGATGAGAAAGTTAAAAATGTAGAGAAAAAAAGAATTAAGGTTCGATTTGAACGGGTAAATAATGTCCTTGGTACAGAGCTTAAAGAGAGTGAGATAAGAAAAATAATAAATAATATTGGTATGAAAATTATATCTGAAAATGATAATGAAATTATGGTTGAAATTCCTTCCATAAGGAGAGATATTGAAAGGGAGATAGATGTTATAGAGGAGATTGCAATTCTTTTTGGCTATAATAAGATTAAAGAACGCCTTCCCCTTCTTGAAACAGGTGTTTTTAATGATTCCGGTATAAAAAAGAAAAAAGAGGTTGAAAGTATTTTAACTTCTTATGGATTTAATGAGGTTGTTAATTATAGCTTTCTTTCAAAGGAGGAATCAGATTTTTCTGTTTATGAGAGGAAAGCTTTAAAGCTTAAAAATCCCCTCTCCCTGAATTTTGAATATTTAAGAACATCTCTATTACCTTCCCTTTTAAAAAATACAGCTTACAATCTTAACAGAGAGCAAAGAGGTGTTAAAATTTACGAATGGGGAAAAATTTATTTTCTCGATGGTAATGATTATAAAGAGGAGGAGAATATAGGAATTTTAATAGCAGGTGAAGGTGAAGTTAGATGGAATTTAAAAAACAAAGATAGATATGACTTTTTTGAGTTGAAAGGGGTGATTGAGGATATTTTTGAGAACTGGAGAGAAAAGGCATCTTTTAAACCTTCTGAGAGAAGAAGTTTTATAAGTGGGATAAGTTTTGATATCTTTTTTAAAGACAAGAAAGTGGGCACTATCGGAGAAATTAATGAGAGTCTGAAAAAATTTTATGATATAGAAAAAAGGATTTTCTATGCTGAACTTTATCCCTATGTTTTTATGGAAAATTTTGAAAAAAGAGGATACTCTGAGATTTCAAAATTTCCTGCTATTTGGTTTGATCTTTCTCTGTTAATTCCCAATGAGGTGACATACGCGGAAATAGAGAATTATATTAATAGTTTAAATTTAGGCTTTTTGGAGGATTTTTATCCTGTGGATATTTATAAAGGTAGAGGAGTTGAAGAGGGAAAAAGATCTGTGACAATGAGATTTGTTTTTAGAAATTCGGATAAAACACTTGTTTCTGAAGATGCTGAAAATTTATTATCTCAAATAAAGCTTGGACTTGAGAATAAATTTAAGATAAAATTAAGATAAGGAGGTATGAATGGAAGAGGATAGTATCTATAGACTTGAATCAAAAATAGAAAAATTAATAAACAATTATATGAAATTAAAAGAGGAAAATGAAAGGTTAAAAACTGAAAAAGCTGAATTGGAGAGTACCAAGCAGTTGATAGAAGAAAAGCTTACAAAACTTTTGGCAAAGATTGAAGAAATAGAAAAAGACTTATGAGCGAAAGAATCGTTGAAATGGAGATTTATGGCAACCTTTTAAAAGTAAACATTAGTGATGATATTAGTGAAGATTATATACGAGAGCTTGCAAATTTTGTAGAACAAAAAATGGTGGAAGTGGGGAAGTTTATATCTAATGCCAATTCTATAAAGGTGGCTTTGATAGCCCTTTTAAATATAGCGGATGAAAATCTCCAACTCAAAAAAGAGTTGGCAAAATATAAGATGGCAATTAAAGATGTTGAAAGAAAGATATCTTATATTGAATAGAATGAGGGCTAAACTAACAGGCTAATCTTAGTTCCACCTCCACCGGAAAAAGGAGGAAAAAATGAATTTAGTTATCGGAGTAGTAATAGGAATTATCATAGGAGCAGTTTTTTCTTATTTTATTATTCTTACAAAGATAAAAAAAGGAAAATTAAAAGATGTTGAGGAAAGCAAAAAGAAAGCTGAAGAGATTTTGAAGAAAGCTGAAGAAGATGCCCAGAAAATCAGGCGAGAAGCAGAACTTTCCGCAAAGGAAGAGTATCTTACTTTAAAAACGGACCTTGAGAGAAGTTATAATGAAAGACAGAACAGATTGAATAATTTTGAAAGAAGACTTCTCCAAAAAGAGGATAATCTTGAAAGAAGAGCATCAACATTAGAAAACAGAGAAAAAGAACTTTATAAAAAAGAAAATTATCTCAAAAATAGAGAGAGAGAAATTGAAGAGCTGAAGAAAAAACAAAAAGAGATTATTGATCAGCAGATTCAGGAGCTTCACAAAATAGCAAAGATGTCTCCTGAGGAGGCGAAAGAATTAATTTTGAAAAAAGTTGAAGAGGAAAGTCAGGAAGAGGTTGCAAGATTGCTTAAAAAAGTTGAAGAGGATTATCTCAGAAGAAAGGATATGCTTGCAAGAGAGATTATGGCTACGGCTATTCAGAGCAATGCTGCTGAGTATGTAATTGAGTCAACTGTTGCTGTTGTGGATTTACCTTCGGATGATATGAAAGGAAGGATAATCGGAAGAGAAGGAAGAAATATAAGAACTTTGGAAATGCTTACAGGGACAAACCTTATTATTGATGATACACCGGAAGCTGTTATTGTTTCTTCCGCTGATCCAATTAGAAGGGAAATTGCAAAAAGAGCTTTACAGAGACTTGTTGAAGATGGAAGAATTAATCCTGCGAGAATTGAGGATGTTATAAATGATACTAAGAAAAAATTTGAAAAATCCCTTTATGAAGAAGGTGAATCGGTTGTTATGGAATTTGGTTTGAAAAATGTGCATCCCGAACTTATTAAGTTAATTGGAAAGCTTAGATATAGAACTTCTTATGGACAGAATGTTCTTGAGCATTCAAAAGAAGTCGCTGCCTATGCTGGCAGAATGGCTGCTGAGATTGGGGCTAATGTTGAAGTTGCTACACGAGCTGGACTTTTGCACGACATTGGAAAGGCTATTGATAGGGAGGTTGAAGGTACGCACTTGGAGTTAGGAGTTAAGCTTGCAAGAAAGTATGGGGAGAGTGAAGAGGTGATTCAGGCAATAGCATCCCATCATCAGGATATGAATTTTCCTTCGATTGAAGCAATGCTTGTTCAGGCGGCTGATACACTTTCAGCTGCAAGGCCGGGAGTAAGAAGGGAGATTCTTGAAGTTTACTTAAAGAGACTTGAAAAGCTTGAAAATATTGCTTCGAATTTTGACGGGGTAATTAAAGCTTATGCTCTTCAGGCAGGTAGAGAAGTAAGAATTATTGTGAATGCTGACAAAGTTTATGATGAGGAAGCTATCGTTTTAGCCAGAAAGATAGCCAAGAGGATAGAGGACGAGCTTGAATATCCTGGGCAAATTAAGGTTACAGTTGTTAGGGAAAAAAGAGTTGTTGAGTTTGCAAGATAATTTAAGTTTTTTTGTGAGGTTTTATGAAGGGAGAAATTTTAAAAAAGATTGAAAGTAAAGAAATTATTGTGGGTATTATCGGACTTGGTTATGTTGGACTCCCTTTGGCAAGAGAGTTTTTGAATGAAGGGTTTAAAGTTAAAGGTTTTGATGTTGATGAGAAGAAAGTTTCTATGCTGAAAAAGGGGGCGTCTTACATTAAACATATTGAGTCGGATTTTATCAAGAAGTTTGTCGTAGAGAAAAAACAGTTTGATGTCACAATTGATTTTACCGAGTTAAAAGAAGTTGATTTTATCCTGATTTGTGTCCCTACTCCTTTAGATAAGCATAAAACACCGGATCTTAAATATGTTATTCAAACAGCAGAAACAATAAAGGAAAATTTAAGAAAGGGGCATGTGATTGTTCTTGAAAGCACCACTTATCCTGGAACAACCGATGAAATACTTTTGAAAATTTTAGAAAAAAGCGGACTAAAAGAAAGTGTTGATTTTTATCTTGGATATTCTCCGGAAAGAGAGGATCCGGGAAGTAAGAAATTTACCACAAAGACAATTCCAAAGGTGGTTAGCGGCATTTCCGAAAATTCTCTAGAGGTTATAAATGCTCTTTATTCTAAAGTAATTGTCAAAACTGTTCCGGTCTCTTCTACCCGTGTAGCAGAAGCCTCAAAGATTCTGGAAAATACATATAGGGCTGTTAATATAGCACTTGTCAATGAATTGAAAATAGTTTTTGATAGAATGGGGATAAATATCTGGGAGGTAATAGAAGCAGCCAAAAGCAAACCATTTGGTTTTACTCCATTTTATCCGGGGCCAGGACTTGGTGGCCACTGTATTCCTATTGACCCATTTTATCTTACCTATAAGGCAAAAGAGTATGATTATACCACAAGGTTTATTGAGCTCGCAGGTGAGGTTAATACATATCAACCTTATTATGTAGTTGAAAAGGTAATGGAAGTTTTAAATAAATTTTCAAAAACACTAAATAAAGCAAAAATTTTAATTTTGGGTGTTGCTTATAAGAAAGATGTGGATGATACAAGAGAAAGTCCGGCTCTAAAAATTATGGAAATACTTGAAAGCAGAGGAGCTCAAGTTGATTATTATGACCCCTATGTACCTTTTTTAAAGGGACTTAGACATTATCCTCATTTTGAAAAATCTTCCATAAAATATAGCCCCGAAAAAATTGAAGAGTATGATCTTATCATGGTAATTACAGATCATTCAAATATTAATTATGAAGAAATTCATAAAAGAGCAAAAATAATAGTGGATACCAGAGGAGTTTATAAAAATTCCGAGAAAGTCTTCCGTGCATAACCTCTTAAAATATGAGTGTGTTATTATAAAATACTTGACATTTTCTCACTAACATTCTATAATATAGCAGGAGGTTTAAGATGAGGAAGGATTATTATAAAATCTTGGGGGTATCGAAAAATGCAACACAAAATGAAATAAAAAAAGCGTATAGAAAATTAGCTCGAAAGTATCATCCTGATCTTAATCCAGGAGATAGCGAAGCAGAAAAAAAGTTTAAGGAAATTCAAGAAGCATATGAGGTCCTTTCTGATCCCAAAAAGAGAGAGCAATATGATAGATTTGGGGTTGTGGGGGATTTTCAGGATCCATATCAAAATACTCGGGGAGATTGGGGTGGTTTTGAAGGTTTTGATTTCGGAGGATTCGGAGATACCAGTTTCGCTGATATCTTTGAGACTATCTTTAATATAAGAAGCTCCAAGAGCAGAAAGAGTACATCTCAGAGAGGAGAGGATCTTTACTATAATATAAACATAAGTTTTGAAGATTCAATAAAGGGATTAAATACTGAAATTCTTATTCAAAGGAAAAAGAAATGTCCAAATTGCGGGGGAACTGGCTATGAATCTTCAGGTAGAACTGTTTGTCCAACATGTAATGGAAGCGGAAAAATTTATAAGCAAAAGTTCCATCTAAAGTTTTCATCAACATGCCCAACTTGTGGTGGTACAGGATATTTACCTGGACCTGTTTGTAAAGTATGTGGAGGGGAAGGAAGAGTTGATATTACAGAAAGAATAAGGGTAAAGATTCCTGCCGGAGTAAAGAATGGAGCAAGGTTAAGATTAGCGGGAAAGGGAAATACTGGAATTAGAGGTGGAAAGCCGGGAGACCTTTATATAACGATAAATGTTCTTCCTCACAGATTGTTTAAAAGAGAGGGAGATAATATTTATATTACAGTACCGATTACCATAACAGAAGCTTCTTTAGGGGCAAAAATAAAAGTTCCTACTGTTGATGGAACTGCGATAATGAAAATTCCCCCCGGGACAAAATCCGGGCAAAAGTTCAGACTTAAAGGAAAAGGTGTTTATAATTCAGTTACTAAGATTCGAGGTGATCAATATGTAACAGTGGAGATTGTTCCGCCTCCTACTAAGAACTTAAGAGTACGAGAGCTTTTAAGGGAAATTGATGATTTAACAAAATATGATCCTCGGAAGGAGCTTTATTTATAGGAGGGAAAAGTGAGAGGAGGAAGAAAAAATAAAAAAAACAGTGAAAAGGAGAAAAAGTTTTATATGATTTCAGCTGTTTCGGCTATGTATAACATTCATCCGCAAACATTAAGACTTTATGAAAGAGAAGGGCTATTGAAGCCTTCGAGAACCGAAGGCAACACAAGAATCTATACTGAAGAGGATTTGAAAAAACTTGAGTTGATTTTAAATCTTTCGCGTGAAATGGGAGTTAATTTAGCAGGGATTGAAATTATATTAAACATGAGAGAGAAGATGGAGAAAGTTCAAGAAGAAGTAAATTTGTTATTAGAATATATTAAAAATGAGTTTTTCTCCGGGAAAGAGGAAGAGTTTAACAAAAAGAAAGATGCGATAGTAAGATCTGTTTCTGCAAAAATAATTAAAAAGGAAGATAGTTTTGGCAAATAACGATTATTTTCATGTTAACAATCTACTGACTATATTAGCAGAAAAAACAGAACCTCTTACAAAAGAGGAAGAGCATAGATTGATTGAAAAATTTCAAAAAGAGGGAGATAACTCAGCTCTTGAAAAACTTGTTTTAGCAAATTTAAGATTTGTTCTTAATATTATAAATAAGTTTAAGAGGCATGGAATACCCGTTGAAGATCTCTTACATGAAGGTATTTTAGGGTTAATAGAAGCTGCAAAGAGATTCGATACAAAAAGAGATATAAAATTTATTTCCTATGCGGTATGGTGGATAAAGCAGGCGGTAATTAATGCTCTTGCAAATGAGACAAAGGTTTTCAAACTTCCTCCTAAAATGGTAAGATTAATGATAAAAATGACAGAATTGCAAAAAGAGTCACTTGAAAAAAATAAAAGGCAATTAACAGAAGAAGAACTTTTGGAAAAAATGAAAATTAGTAAAAAGACTCTTTTAAAAATACAAAATTTGCTAAATGGACAAGTGTCTCTTAGTACAAAAATCAATGCAGATGGCTCTCTTGTTGTAGGAGATACTGTTAAGGAAAAAGAGGATACGATTACAGGTGATTCAATAATCACAAGAATTTTGCTAAATGAGATTAAAGAAGTGATTAAAACATTGAAAGATAAGGAAAGAGATGTTTTGATGCTAAGATATGGTTTTGATGGTTCTGGTGCTCGTTCTTTAGGAGAAGTGGGTAAGATTTTATCAATTTCGAGAGAAAGAGTTAGACAGCTTGAAAAAAGGGCAATGGAAAAAATCAGGGAGCATTTTAAAAAGAAAATAGTTGGGAGGGATTTAAATTGATAGGCAATCCTAATTGTCCTATTTGCGGAGGGACGGGTTTTATAATAGAGGTAGATGAAAATGGCAATTCTTTTGCCAGAAGGTGTTCGTGTGTTGAATCTCAGATAAAAAAGATAAATATGAAGTTGTCCGGGATTCCGGAAAGATACTTAAGCTGTGAATTTAGTAATTATAATCCTATTAATGATTCTCAGAAAGAAGCTCTTATTATGGCAAAAAAGTTCGTTGAAGATTATCCTGCTGTAACAGGAGGGCTTTTCTTTCAAGGGCCTTCTGGAGTGGGAAAAACTCATCTTAGTGTCGCTATTATAAAAAACCTGATTGAAAAAAAAGGCATCAGGGCGAGGTTTTATGATGTTAGGGATTTGATAGCCATTATACAGGCGACAATTGGCACGGATAATGAAAAAGGGAATAGAATTCTTGTAGAAGCCTCTCAAATAGAGCTTCTTGTTTTGGATGATCTTGGTGCTCATAGAATAAGCAGTTATACTGAGGATATTATTTCAAAAATTATAAATAAAAGGTATAATGAGAAAAGAATAACTATTTTTACATCAAATTATGTTGATGAAAAAGATTTTTATGAGGATGCTGAAGAATTAAATGAAGAGACTCTGGAAAGCAGGATTGGCTATAGATTAAGATCAAGGATTTTTGAAATGGCCAAACTTGTGAGAATTGACGGTGAGGATTTTAGAAAAAAATATTTAAAAAATATAATTCAAATTTAAGGAGAGTTAAAAATGGAATTGCCCTTTGAGGAAATAGATAAGAAAGTAAAAGAGAAGAGTGGAGAAATTGATTCTATAGTTTCGGAAATTAAAAAAATTATTATCGGACAGGATTATTTTATAAGGAGAATTTTAATAGCTCTTCTTTCAGGGGGACATATTCTTGTAGAAGGAGTACCTGGTTTAGCTAAGACATTAATGATAAAAACAGTGGGCAAAGTTTTTGATTTAAAGTTTAAGAGAATTCAATTTACTCCTGATTTACTACCATCTGACCTTATCGGAACAATCGTTTTTAATCCGAAAGATGCAACCTTTTCTCCCAAGAAAGGACCAATATTTACAAACCTTTTATTGGCTGATGAAATAAACAGAGCTCCTGCTAAAGTTCAGAGTGCTCTTCTTGAAGCAATGGAAGAAAAACAGATTACACTTGATGAGTATACTTTTCAGCTCCCTTTCCCTTTTATGGTAATGGCAACTCAAAATCCGATTGAGTATGAAGGAACTTATCCCCTCCCTGAAGCGGAACTTGACAGATTTATGATGAAGATTAAAGTAAAATATCCTTTAAGGAATGAAGAGATTGCAATAGTTAAGAGATTTACTGAAACTTCTTTGCCCCCTCTTACAAAATTGGTTGACTCAAAAAAAATAGAAGAGTATAGAAATTTAATAGATGAAATTTACATTGATTCAAGATTAAGAGAATATCTTGTTGATATAGTCAGAGCAACGAGAGAACCTGAGAAATATGGAATTAGTGAAATAAAATCATACATTGAATATGGAGCCTCCCCAAGGGCTTCCATTTATCTTTTATTTGCTTCAAAGGCAAATGCTTTTCTTGAGGAAAGAGGCTTTGTAATTCCAGAAGATATAAAAGAAGTGGTTCATGATATTCTCAGGCACAGAATTATTTTAAGTTATAGTGCTGAAGCTGATAATATAGATAGTGAATCAATAATTTCAAGTATTATAAGAAAAATTCCTCTCCCTTGAATTTAATGAATAACAAAATTAAAGCTTATCTTTTACTTTTATTATCAGCTTTAATGTGGGGGAGTTCTTTCCCTGTTATAAAACTTGGATTAAACAGAGGATTAGCTCCAATTGGTTTTTTGGGGTTTAGATTGTTTATTTCCATATTGATTGTTATTCCCTTTCTTTATAAAGAAATAAGTTTCAAAATTTTAAAAGATAAAAAAATGATTTTTCTCGGCCTGACAAATACAGGGGGGTTCCTTTTTCAATATTTCGGACAAAAGTACACGAGTTCAAATACTGCTGCTGTTATTTCAAATCTTTTGGTGATTTTTGTGGCTATTTTGTCCTTTATTATTTTAAAAGAAGCGATGAATTTAAAAAAAGTATTTGGTGTTATTTTATCTTTTATTGGTTTGGGAGTGGTTTCAAATCTTTCTGTTAACTCTCTTTCGGCAAACAAGGGAATTTTAATAATGTTGATTTCTCCTGTGTCTTGGGCTTTTTTTGTAATACTTTCAAAGGATATCTCTTCCGGGAAAAGTTTTAGAAAATATCTTTTCCCCATTTATTTTTACACATTTGTTTTTATTTTACCGTTTGCTCTTTTTGAAGGGTTTAAGTTTTCTTTAATTAGTGTTTCACTGTCTTTTTATCTTGCAGCCATTTGTACTGTTGTACCCTATTTGTTTTTTTTAAACGGGCTAAAATTTGTTGGTGCTACAACTGCTTCAATAATAACCTCTTTTCAGATTTTTTTCAGTGTTATTATTGCCTATTTTTTTCTTGGAGAAACAATTTCTTTAAGTTTTTTTATTGGTATTATACTTGTTTTCTTAGCAATTTATCTCGTGGAAACACGCTAATTTCGAAAAAAAATAAATTTGTCATATACTTGACAAATTGGCAAAAAGGTATAAAATTAATTTTGTATTTTTACCGGATTAATAAGGAGGTTATTATGAAAAAACCGGATTTATCATTATCAAATCTTAATGAAATTTTTCCATCTGATTTTTCAGAGGAGCAAATTGCCAAGGCAAAGACAATTTTTTTAAAAGAGCTTGCTTTCTTGGCTCACAAATTTTACTCTGGAAAAATTATGACAGTTCCGAAAGCTGGCATTTACGGCTTTAATTGGTTTAATGTTTGGTACACGCCTGGTGTTTCAAAGGTTTCAACTTCAATTAGGGATAAACATGAATGTTCCTTTGAATTATCCAACAGAGGAAATCTTGTAGCAGTGGTTTCGGATTCTACAAGGGTGTTAGGAGATGGTGATGTTACTCCTTCGGGAGGCTTGGGTGTTATGGAAGGAAAAGCATTCTTAATGAAGTATTTGGGAGGAATAGATGCAATTGCTCTTTGCGTGAACAGCTATAATGAAAAAGGAGAGCATGATCCTGATAAAATTATAGATTTTGTTAAAATGCTTGAACCGAGTGTGGGAGCGGTAAATCTTGAAGACATTTCTCAACCGAACTGCTACAAAGTTTTGGATACTTTAAGGGAGGAAGCGGATATTCCTGTTTGGCACGATGATGCTCAGGGGACAGGCTCTGTTACACTTGCCGGTTTAATAAATGCACTGAAGATAGTTGAAAAAGATATAAGTGAAGTGAAAATGGTCTTTTTAGGAGCGGGAGCTGCTAATACTACAATTGCGAGACTTATAATTGCTGCAGGTGGTGATCCCAAAAAAATGATTATATTTGATAGTAAAGGTGCTCTTCATACAGGTAGGGAGGATATAAAATCAAGACCTGAATTTTACAGAAAATGGGAGCTTTGCAAAGCGACAAATCCGGACAGGATTGAAGACATTGAAAAAGCTTTTGAAGGAGCAGATGTTTTGATTGCTGTAAGTAAACCTGGACCGGATACAGTAAAACCCGAATGGATAAAAAAGATGGCGGATAAATCAATAGTTTTTGCTTGTGCAAACCCTGTTCCTGAAATTTATCCCTATGCTGCAAAAGAAGCAGGTGCATATATAGTTGCCACAGGAAGAGGAGATTTCCCAAATCAGGTTAATAATTCTCTCGGATTTCCGGGAATTTTAAAAGGAGCTCTTCTTGTAAGGGCAAGGAAGATTACTGATAATATGGCAATAGCAGCTGCTCATTCAATGGCTAAATTTGCTCAGAAAAAGGGAATCCATCCTGATTATATTATGCCAACTATGGATGAAACAGAAGTTTTTGCGGAAGAGGCAGCTGATGTTGCAATGCAAGCTATCAAGGATGGTGTTGCAAGAAAGGAGATGAGCTGGCAGGAAGTCTATGATAAAACACTTGAGGACATTAGAATAGCAAGAGAGGAGCATTCACTCCTTATGGAAAAAGGCTATATAAAAGAGCCTCCTATGGAACTTTTGGAAGAAGCATTTAAGAAAGCAATAGAGGCAGTGAGCTAAAAGGGACTAATCACTGACAATTTTTTTAAAAGCTTTTGTCTTGAGAAGAGGAGGTATCCCTTTTAAAATATTAAAAAAAAGAGTTATAATAAAACATTATTGTATTATTTTTATATTAAGGAGATATGATGAAATCAGGTTTTGTGTCTCTTGTTGGGAGACCAAATGTTGGGAAATCAACTTTATTAAATTCTTTTTTAGGAAGTAAGGTTTCAATTGTTTCAGATAAACCTCAAACAACAAGAAATAAAATAGTGGGGATTTATACGGAGGAGAAAGGGCAGATTATATTTTTGGATAATCCGGGTATTCACAAGCCTCTTCATACTCTTAACAAAAAAATGATGGAAGAGGTTTACTCTGCCCTTGAAGAGTGCGATTTAATATTATTTTTAATAGATATTACAAAAAAATGGGGTAAAGGGGATGAATTTTCCCTTGAATTATTAAAAAAATACAAACAACCTAAATTCCTTTTAATCAATAAAATAGATTTAGTGAAAAAATCAAAGGCTCTTCCGATAATAGAGAAATTCAAAGATATGAATGTATTTGATGAAATTATCCCTATTTCTGCCTTAACAAGGCTTAATTTTGATGTTTTGAATGAAAAAATATTTGAGTATCTGCCGGAAGGGGAGCTCTTATATCCAGGAGATAGTGTTACTGTGGTTAGAAGGAAATTTTTAATCGCAGAAATAATCAGAGAAAAAATTTTAAATATGACCAAAGATGAAATTCCGTATTCTGTGGCTGTTCTTGTTGATAAAATAGAGAAAAGGGATAATGGGGTACTGTATATTCATGCTGAGATTTATGTTGAAAAGGATTCACAAAAAGCTATTTTGATAGGTAAAAATGGCTCTATGATTTCCCGCATTGGAAAAAGTGCGAGAAAGGAGCTGGAGTTTTTAACAGGTACAAAAATTTATCTTGAATTAATTGTGAGGGTTAAAGAAAAATGGAGAGATTCCCCCGGTGTGATTTCTCTTTTAAATAAACAGATGGGAGAGGACTGATGGATGAAAAAAAGCTAAAAAACCTTCAAGTTATAGGTTTTATCTTTATAGTATCTGTATTGGCTTATATCCCTATAATGTTTTTTATTGATAAATTTCTGCATTTTAGTAAAGCTTTTTTAGATAAACAGACTGAAATTGAGAGATACTCTTTTTATGCATCTGCTTTCCTTATTCTTCTTATAATTGCTTTAAAAAGATTCATATATTTTCCAGCTAAAATTGTATATAAAACTGAATCGGAAGCTTTTGATTTATGGTATAAAATGGATGTTATCCTAATGAGCATAGGGGAATCAATAGGCACTATTGGCTTTTTGGTTTTTTTCTTTGGAGCTTCATATTTTAGAGCAGTCCTTTTGGTTATTATTTCTGTATTAGTTGTAGCAACCCTTTTCCCATTTAAAATGAGATATCAGATGAGATTTGATCAATTAAAGGAGATGAAAAGAGAAAGGGGAATTTATGATGAAACATAGAGAGAAATTTAGACCAAAGTACAAAAAAGATAAATTTTTAGAAAAAGAGAGGAAAAAATTAATAAATCATTATAGAAAAAAGTACATAAATAAAGTGGGTAAGAGGTAAAAAGAAGGGTTAAAACCAAATCTTCGTTATCGTGAAATAATTAACAAAAAAGACTTGACACTTTGTAAAAAATATATTATATTAATATACCTTTTTGTTAAGATTTTAACAAATGGAGAAACAATGAAAGTAAAAAACCTTATAAATGCTTTTAATCTTAATGTTTTGGCAGAAGGAGAGGATAGGGAAATAACGGGGGGCTACACTTCTGATCTTTTGTCAAATGTTATGGCTCATGCTGAAGAAGGTAATCTATGGATAACTGTTCAAAGGCATATGAATATAATTGCTGTTGCACAATTGAAAAAAATTTCAGCAATTATAATTGCAAATGGCGGGATGCCTGATAGTGAGGTGATTAAGAAAGCAAAGGGAGAAGGAATCTTTTTATTACGATCTAATGAAGGAGCTTTTGAGCTTTCGGGAAAAATTTATAATTTGTTAATAGAAAAATCGGATTTATAGGAGGTTTTTATGGATAGCGCAAGGTTTCATATCCCCGATAATGAAGAGTATCGGGCATTGAAAAAGTTTATTGATGAGCATCGGAATACCCCCGGTCCTCTTATTCAGGTTCTTCATAAAGCTCAGAGTATTTTCGGTTATTTGCCAGCTGAAGTTCAAAAATTCGTTTCAATGCATCTTAATGTACCTCTTTCCGAGATCTACGGAGTTGTAACTTTTTATAATTTTTTCAGAACAGAGCCAATAGGAAAACATGTTATTAATGTTTGCACTGGTACTGCCTGTCATGTTAAGGGTTCAAAGGTTATTTTGGATGCTCTTTGCAAAGAGTTAGGCGTTGAGGTTGGTGGAACTACAGAGGACAAATTTTATACTGTTTCAACGGCAAGATGTTTTGGCGCCTGTGGTCTTGCTCCTGTTATGGTGATTGATGAGGAAGTATTCGGAAGATTAAGTCCTCAAAAAGCTATAAATATAATAAAAGATTTTAAAAAAGCAGAAGAAAATTAAGGAGGTTAAAATGAAATTATCTGATTTAAAAAAGATTAGGGAAAAATATTCAAAGGATATGAATTTAAGAGAAGGGAGAGCAAGAGTAAAGATAGTTGTAAGTATGGGAACAAGCGGAATTGCTTCGGGAGCAAGGGAGACTTTAAAGGCACTTTTGAATGAAATAGAAAAAAGAGAACTCAGAGATATATTAATAACTCAAAGCGGAGAAAGAGGACTTTCCTCTCATGAACCGGTTATCACTGTTTATGAAAAAGGTAAACCCACAATTGTTTATGGTGATGTTAGTGATAATGTTGCAAGAAAGATAATAGCTGAGCACATTGTTAATGGGAATCCGGTTTCAGAGTACATTTTAGAAGTTAAAGAGGAGGGCTAAATGGCAAAAAGACTTGATGTTTTAGTATGCGGAGGGGGAGCCTGTATCTCCTCTCATAGCCATGAAATAAAAGATAAATTGATTAAAGTAATAGAGGAAAAAGGGCTCTCCGATGAAATAAATGTTGTGGAAACAGGGTGTATGGGACCTTGCGAATTGGGGCCTGTTATGGTTGTTTATCCAGATGGTTCCTTTTATATAAAGCTTAAAGAAGAAGACATAGAGGAATTGGTGGAGGAACACTTTCTAAAGGGAAGACCCGTAAAAAGGCTTCTCTGGGAAACCCCGGAAGCAAGAAAGATAGTTGAAGAGAAAAAACAGATTCCATTTTTTGAGAAACAGAAAAAAATAGTTCTTTCCAACTGCGGTAAGATTGATCCTGAAAATATAAATGAGTATATTGCCCAAAGAGGATACGAAGCTTTGGGGAAGGTTTTAACAGAGATGAAGCCTGAAGATGTTATCGAAGAGATGATAAATTCTGGTCTCAGAGGAAGAGGAGGAGCAGGGTTTCCTACAGGATTAAAATGGAAGTTTACGAGAGCTTCAAAAGGCGATCAAAAATATGTTGTTTGTAATGCTGATGAGGGAGACCCCGGTGCTTTTATGGATAGAGCTGTATTAGAAGGAGACCCCCATGCTGTTTTGGAAGGTATGGCAATTGCAGGGTATGCAATTGGCGCAAATATGGGCTATATTTATGTTAGAGCTGAGTATCCCCTTGCAATAAAGAGACTTGAAATAGCTATTAAACAGGCTAAAGAATTAGGCCTTTTAGGAAAAAATATTTTTGAGACAGATTTCTCTTTTGATATAGAGCTTAGAATGGGAGCAGGAGCTTTTGTTTGCGGAGAGGAAACAGCTCTTATTGCTTCTATTGAAGGAGAAAGAGGGCAGCCGAGACCCAAGCCTCCTTATCCCGCACAAAAGGGATTATGGGGTAAACCCACTTTAATTAATAATGTTGAGACTCTTGCTAATATAAGACACATAATTTTGAACGGTGCTTCATGGTTTGCTTCGATTGGAACCGAGAAGAGTAAAGGAACAAAAGTTTTCGCTCTCTCGGGAAATGTCAGAAACACCGGGCTTGTGGAAGTTCCTATGGGAATAACTCTCGGAGAACTTGTTTATGATATCGGAGGAGGAATACCTAATGGTAAGAAATTTAAAGCTGTTCAAACAGGAGGGCCCTCTGGTGGATGTATTCCCAAACAATTTTTGAATTCTCCAATTGATTATGAATCATTAAAAGCACTGGGATCAATTATGGGATCAGGAGGGCTTATTGTTCTGGACGAGGATACCTGTATGGTTAATATGGCAAAATTCTTTCTTGAATTTTCAATAGAAGAATCCTGCGGACAGTGTTCTCCCTGTAGAGTAGGTTTAAGACAGATGTATGAAATTCTTGACAGAATAACAAAGGGAGAGGGTAAATTGGAGGACCTTGACAGACTTCAGGATTTGGGTGAAACAATAAAAGCTACCTCCCTTTGCGGATTAGGGCAATCAGCTCCAAATCCTGTTTTATCGACTTTAAAATATTTCAGAGATGAATATATAAAGCATATTGTTGATAAGGAGTGTGAAGCGGGAGTTTGTGCTTCACTGTTTTATGCTCCTTGTGAAAACAATTGTCCGGCTAATGTGGACGCAGCAAGATATATCTCCTATATGGCAGAGGGCAAACTCGAGCTTGCATACTACACCCATATGAAGAATAATCCTTTTCCTTCGGTTTGCGCTAGAGTTTGCCCCGCCTTTTGTGAAAAAAGGTGTGAAAGAGGTAAATTTGATGAGCCTGTGGCAATAAGAGAGGTTAAAAGACTTTTTGCAGACTGGGCTTTAAGTGAGCCGCCTAAATTTGCTCCTCCGGAGAATCCCAAAAAAGAAAAGATTGCGATTGTAGGTGCCGGTCCTGCTGGCCTTGCATGTGGCTTTTATCTTACAAGAATGGGATACAAACCCGTTGTTTTTGAAGCTCTGCCAATACCGGGTGGGATGATGACAGTTGGAATACCGGAGTACAGATTACCCAAAAAAGTGACGCTAAAAGAGATAGAAATAATAGAAAAAGCTGGTGTTGAAATTAGGCTCAATACGAGAGTTGAATCCTTGGACAAACTTAAAAAAGAAGGCTTTGATGCTGTCTTCATTGCAACAGGGGCTCATACTTCGAGAAGAATGAATATCAAGGGAGAAGATGTCGAAGGAGTTATAAGTGGTATAGATTTTCTGAGAAAGATAAATTTGGGAGAAGATGTTGAAGTTGGTGAAAATGTGATTGTCGTCGGCGGAGGTTCAACCGCCACAGATGCTGCCAGAACAGCTTTAAGACTTGGGGCTAAGAATGTGAAAATTGTTTATAGAAGAACAAAAGCTGAAATGCCAGCTTTACAGGAAGAAATAGTAGAGAGTGAAGAAGAGGGAATTGAATTTGAGTTTCTAACAAATCCTCTTGAAATAATAAAAGATGAAAACGGAAAAGTAAAAGCTGTTAAATTTATAAGAACAGAATTGGGTGAATTTGATGATAGCGGGAGAAGAAGACCTGTTCCTGTTGAGGGAACTGAGTTTACAGTTAAAGCTGATCTTGTGATTCCCTGTATTGGTCAAAAACTTACTATGAGCAAACTTCATGCAGGGCTTGAACTTTATTCAAACGGGCATCTTAAGGTAGACCCGGAAACAATGATGACTTCGAAAGAAGGTGTTTTTGCTGGAGGAGATGCGATTTATCCTTCCACAGTGATTGAGTCTGTTGCTCAAGGTAGAAAAGCTGCCATTGCGATTGATAAATATTTCGGATATGAAGGTAAACTTTTTGAGGATGAGAGAGGCGAATATGTTCCTGATTATGATGAGGAAGCGTATCTTAAGACAATCTCAAGAAAAAAGCCTGAGTATTCTGATGTAAAGGAAAGAATTAGATCAATGGCTCTTGAAGTTAACAAGGGAATGAGTCTTGAAGATGCTATAGAAGAGGCAAGAAGATGTCTTCACTGTGATAGAGGTAAGTCTTTATTAAAGAAAAAGGCTGAAAAAAAACATAAATCCCTTGAAGAGATGCTGTGAGGTGTAAAATGAAAGAAATATTGGAAAAATACGAGAAAAAGAGTGAAAATTTGCTTGCAATTCTCCATGAACTTCAGGATTCGAAAGAGGAACATTATCTTTCAAAGGAAGATTTGAAAGCTGTTTCAGAATATTTGGGACTTCCTTTGAGCACTGTTCATGGAGTTGCAACATTTTATTCAATGTATGCTTTTAAACCAAGGGGAAAATATGTCATAAGAGTTTGTCAATCCCCTCCCTGTCATCTTATGGGCTCCACTACTATTTCAAAGGAACTTATGAAAATATTAGGGATTAAATTCGGGGAAACTACTAAAGATGGTTTGTTCACTCTTGAAATGAGCTCATGCTTAGGTGTTTGCGGCGTTGCTCCCGCGATTATGATAAACAATAAAGTTTATGGAAATCTTACCCCCGAAAGATTAAAATCGATTATTGAGGAAAAGAGGAGGGAAAAATGAGTTTTCAAAGAATGCATATATTAATTCCTATGGATGAAGAGGCAATTCAAAATGGTGCGCTTGAAGTAAAAAGAAGATTGAATAAAGAGCTCTTTAAGCATGGAGTGGAAGAGGAGGTTAAAGTTCTTGAGACCGGACCTGTAGGGATTTCAGGAAGAGGTGTTGTTTTAATTGTTTATCCGGACAGAGTTTATTACTATAATGTTACTCCCAAAGATACAAAGAATATCGTTGAGCAGCATATTTTAAAAGGAAAGGTTTGTGAGAGTGTTGAAAACAGTATTGATGGAGAGGGTAGAAAAAATGTAGTTGATTATGAGAATATAGGGCTTACGAGAGAGCAGCCGAGAGTTGTTCTGGATAAATGCTGTATTGTAAATACTTTTGATATAGAAGAAGTAATTGCCAGAGGCGGATATGCGGCTCTTGAAAAAATTTTAGAAGAAAAAATTAGTCCAGAACAGGTAATAGAGGAAATAAAGAAATCAGGTTTAAGAGGAAGAGGTGGAGCAGGATTTCCTACAGGACTTAAATGGGAATTTACCAGAAAAGCAAAAGGTGATGAAAAGTTTGTTATTTGCAATGCTGATGAAGGAGAACCGGGAACATATAAAGATAGATTAATTTTAGAAGGAGATCCTCACAAGCTTCTTGAAGCAATGATAATAGCAGGCTATGCTGTTGGTGCTAAAAAGGGATATATCTACATAAGAGGTGAGTATCAGCTTTCAATAGATAGAATTAATAGAGCTATTGAGGATGCTAAAAAATTTAGTCTTTTGGGAAAAAATATCCTTGAAACTGGTTTAAATTTTGATATAGAAGTTAAAAAAGGTGCCGGTGCTTATGTATGCGGTGAGGAAACAGCTCTCATAGAATCATTGGAAGGAAAGAGAGGACAACCGCGAATAAAACCTCCCTATCCTGTAACTCATGGATTATGGCAAAACCCTACAGTTGTTAATAATGTTGAAACTTTGGCAAATGTTCCGGTGATTATTTTGAAAGGAGCGGAATGGTACAGAGCATTGGGTACTGAAAAATCTCCCGGAACAAAAGTTTTTACTGTATTAGGAGATGTTGAATATCCGGGACTTATAGAAGTTGAAATGGGAACTCCACTCAGAGAAATTATAAATGCTTACGGGGGAGGAGTTAAAAATGGAAAAAAATTCAAAGCTGCCCTTGTAGGAGGAGCTGCAGGGGTGTTTTTATCGGATAAACTCTTGGATGTTAAAATGGATTTTGAAAATTTGAAAGAACAGATGGCTGTTTTGGGCTCAGGAGCAATTTTGGTTATGAATGAGGATGCCTCAATTGTTGAAATGCTTTTTTCTATTTTGAAGTTTTTTGCCCATGAATCCTGTGGGCAGTGTTCTCCATGTAGGATAGGAACAAGACAGCTTTTGGAGATTATCTATAGAATTAAAACCGGTGAAGGTAAGGAAGAAGATCTTAAAAAGATGAAGCATATTGCCGAGACAATGAGAAATCTTTCTCTCTGTCCTTTGGGGCAGTCGGTAATTATGCCTGTCGCAAGCGCAATAGATAATTTTAAGGAAGAATTCTTGAAAAAAATTAATGAAAAAAATAATAAGGAGGTCTTATATGCCTGATAAAGTAAAATTATACATTGATGGTAAAGAAGTTGAAGTTCCGGCAGGAACGACTATCCTTGAAGCAGCAAAAAAGGTCGGAGCAACAATTCCGACTCTTTGCTATCATCCTGATTTAAAGCCCACCGGAGCATGTGGGGTTTGTGTTGTGGAAGTCGAAGGCTCTCCAGTACCGAAAAGATCCTGCTGTACACCTGTAAGTGAAGGAATGAAGGTGACGACTAATTCAGTTAGATTGAGACAGATGAGAAAGACTGTTATAGAGATGATATTATCCAACCATGATGTTTCCTGTCCGAGCTGTGTTGCTAACGGAAAATGTGAACTTCAGGAGCTTGCTAACAATATGGGAGTTGACACAAAAACTTTGGATCAAATCCTTGAATATAAACCTCTTGATGAAACAAGCATTGCTATTATAAGAGACCCAAACAAATGTATAGCCTGCGGAAGATGTGTAACCGTATGTAATGAAGTTCAGACTGTTCATGCAATCACTTTTGCTGACAGGGGATTTGAAGTTAATGTAAATACATTTTTTAAAGAAGGTCTTGGAAACAGTGTTTGTGTGAATTGCGGTCAATGTACCGTATTTTGTCCAACAGGAGCATTAAGGGAAAGGTCAGAGATAGATGAAGTCTGGGAAGCTCTGCTTGATCCTGAAAAAGTTGTTGTTGTTCAGGAAGCTCCTGCTATCAGAGTTACATTGGGAGAAGAGTTCGGAATGGAACCCGGAACTGTTACCGTGGGGAAAATGTATGCTGCTCTTAAAAAATTAGGTTTTGATTATGTTTTTGATACAAATTTTTCAGCTGATCTTACGATAATGGAAGAGGGTACTGAGCTTGTTGGCAGAATAAAAGAAGGGGGACCTCTTCCTCTCATTACTTCCTGTTCCCCCGGCTGGATTAAATTTATGGAAACATATTTTCCTGATTTTGCAAAATATACTTCAACCTGCAAATCACCTCAGCAAATGTTCGGAACATTAACCAAAACATATTTTGCTCAAGAGTACAGTATTGACCCTGCAAAAATAGTCAGTGTTTCAATTATGCCCTGTACAGCTAAAAAATTTGAGGCTCGAAGACCTGAGATGAGAGATTCAGGGTATCAGGATGTTGATTATGTTTTAACCACAAGAGAATTTGTCAGAATGATAAAGGAAGCAGGTATAGATTTTAAGAACCTTCCTGAGGAAAAGGCGGATGATCTTATGGGAGCATATACGGGAGCTGCAACCATCTTTGGAGCTACCGGAGGTGTTATGGAAGCTGCTGTAAGATCCGCATACTTTTTGCTCACAGGAGAAAATCTTAAGAACCTTGATATTGAAGCAGTCAGAGGAATGCAGGGTATAAAAGAAGCAGAGCTTGAAATTGCAGGAATGAAACTTAAGGTGGCAGTTGCCCACGGGCTCGGAAACGCACGAGAGCTTTTAACAAAAGTGAGAAAACAGATAGAAGAGACCGGAAAGAGTGAGTATGCATTTATTGAAATAATGGCATGCCCCGGTGGTTGTGTTGGTGGAGGCGGACAGCCCTATGGAAGTGATCTTGCAAGAAGGGCAAGAAGAGGAGAGGGACTTTACAAAGAAGACAGAGAACTTCCGATGAGATGCTCTCATGAAAATCCGGCAATTAAAAAAGTTTATGAAAAGTTCCTCAAATCCCCCGGCTCAGATATTGCTCACAGACTTCTTCATACTTGTTATTTTGAAAGAGATCTTGAAAAGGGAACCTGTGTTAAGGAATTAACTCACAAACATCATTAAAATGATAGGGACAATTACTATTTTGATGGATGCAAACAAAAGGGCTCCTGAGATTAATGAAATACTGCACAAAAATGCTGAATTTATATTGGGAAGAATGGGCTTGCCACAAACAGAAAATCATGGCTATATTTTGAGTGTGGTTTTTAAGGGAGAAGAGGAAATTTTTGAGGAGCTTTTAAAAGATTTAAAAGAAATTGATAATTTAAAAATAGCATACAGTAAAATTTAATCAAAATAAGAGTTTTCTGAGGGAAGGGCTTTTGCCTGACCCAAGGAGGTGAAAATGGAAAACAAAAAGAGATTCGGGATAATAGGTATATTTGTCTACAATCCCAAAAATTATAAAAAAATCAATCAAATCCTTTCATCCTATTTCCATTTGATCAAGGGAAGATTGGGTATTCCTTTCAAAGAGGAATCCGTAAGAGTGATTTCCATAATTTTTGAGGGTACTACAGATGAATTGGGCGCATTGACCGGTAAACTCGGACAGCTCAGGGGAGTTGAGGTAAAAACATTGTTGTCGAAAGTCGAAAGTCAAAAGTTGAAAGTCGAAAGTCAACAAAAGCCGAGCAGTCAAAAGCCAAAAGCATGTAGAGACGCACGACCCGTGCGTCTTCATCAAGAAACAAAAAAATTAAGAAATTTGCTGTACAACTCAAAGATAATAGCTTTTTAAAGGAGGTATTAAAATGAAAGAAAGTTTAAATTCCTGGATAGCAAACAGGATAAAAGAGGAAGAGATTACAAAGTATATGGACGGGGAGCATGATTTTATCAATGATGAGGAGATCTGGAGAAAGATAGAGGAGAACAGAGACCCGGATCCCGTAAGAATAAGAGAGATTTTTGACAAAGCTTTGAGAATTGAAACTCTCTCTCCGGATGAAACTGCAATGCTTATAAACCTCAAAGACCCGGAGCTTTACGAAGAGATGAAGGAGGTTGCTCTTAAAATCAAATTAAAGGTTTACGATAACCGAATAGTAACCTTTGCTCCTTTATACATGGGAGATTATTGTGTTAACAATTGTCTTTACTGCGGATTCAGACTTGAAAATAAAATTATAAAAAGAAGGGTTTTAAATGAAGAGGAAATAAGAAGAGAGGCTGAGGTGCTTGCCGGGGAGATAGGGCACAAGAGACTTATTGTTGTTTACGGAGAGCATCCGAAAACCGATGTTAATTATATTGAAAATAGTTTGAGAACAATCTATGATGTGAAAGTAAATGTAAGAAATGGTTACGGGCAGATAAGGAGAGCAAATGTTAATGCTGCACCTCTTCAGATTGATGAACTCAGAAGGCTTAAAGAGGTGGGTATAGGAACATATCAGGTATTTCAGGAAACCTATCATCATGAAACATACAAAATGGTTCATCCTCAGAATACTTTAAAGGGAAATTACAAATGGAGGCTTTATTGTATGCACAGAGCCCTTGAAGCTGAAGTGGATGATGTTGGAATAGGCGCTCTTTTCGGCCTTTATGATTGGAGATTTGAGGTTATGGGTCTTTTGTATCATGCGCTTGAACTTGAGAAAAAGTTTGGAATAGGTCCTCATACTGTTTCTTTTCCGAGACTTGAGCCTGCCGCAAACACACCTTACATAGATAAAACGAAATATGCGGTAAGTGATGAGAATTTTGAAAAAATAATTCTTGTGCTGAGACTTGCGATTCCTTATACAGGAATGATATTAACTGCGAGAGAGCCTAAAGAGATAAGAGACAGGGTAATGTCATTGGGAATCACTCAAACTGATGCATCCACAAGGATAGGGATAGGAGCTTACAGTGACAGATACACTGAGCAGGAGCTCGAAAGGCAGCAATTTTTAATCGGGGATCCGAGAACACTCGATGAACTTATAAGAGATCTTGCAAAAATGGGATACATAACATCTTTTTGTACTGCGGGTTACAGATGCGGAAGAACCGGAAAATGCATAATGGACCTTCTCAGAGCGGGAACAGAAGGAAAATACTGCAAATTAAATGCAATAACAACCTTTAAGGAATGGCTTCTGGATTTTGCAACAGAGGATACGGCAAAGATAGGAAATGCTCTTATAGAGAGAGAACTCAATGAAGTTAAGGAAAAGATGCCAAAAGCATACAAAAAACTGAAAGAATATTTGACAAGAATTGAGAATGGCGAAAGAGATCTCTACTTTTAATAAAATAGAGAAATATCTTAAAGAGATTTCCGCCGAATATGAATGCGGTGGACTCTGGATTGCCGAGAAAATGGGAAGAAGAATCTCTTTTGTATGTGGTGAAAAGCCCTCAGGTTTTGAGCCTCCCTCAATGTACAGGATAAATGAGAGGTATTTGCTTTTCTGTGAAAAGCCTGATAGATTAAAAATTAAAAAACTTTTAAGCAAGCTAAGGAAGGATATTGATGAGAGTTGAAGGAGATTCCTTAGGAGAGAAAAAGCTTTCCGATGACGCATATTACGGAATTCATACTCTTAGAGCTTACGAGAATTTTCCCTTTTCTGGAGATAAAATTCCTGAAGAGTTTATAGTGGCTTTTGCAAAGGTAAAATTAGCAGCCGCAATAACAAACAAAGAGTTGGGTTATCTTAAAAGAGAAATTGCGGAACCTATTATTTTTGCCTGCAATGAAATTATAGAAGGAAAGTATCATGAGCAAATAATAGTGAATCCTTACCAGGGAGGAGCAGGAACATCCACGAACATGAATTTTAATGAAGTCATAGCAAACATTGCCCTTGAAAAGGCTGGAAGGGAAAAAGGGGATTATGAATATATTAATCCTCTCCACCATGTTAATATGCATCAATCAACAAATGATGTTTACCCTACAGCTTTGAAAGTCGCAATCTTAAAACTTTTGAGAAAACTTGAGCCAGAGATAGCTGCCCTTCAGGAGGCTTTTCAAAAAAAGGAGTTTGAATTTAAGGATATTGTTAAATTAGGAAGAACACAGCTTCAGGATGCTGTCCCTATGACTCTGGGTATGGAGTTCGGGGCATATGCTGAGGCAATATCAAGGGATAGATGGAGAATTTTTAAATCAAGAGAAAGAATAAAGACTGTTAATCTGGGAGGAACTGCGATAGGTACGGGAATTGGTGCCGCAAGGGATTATATTCTGAAAGTTACCGAAACTTTAAGAAAAATAACCGGCTTAAACATAGCAAGAGCTGAGAATCTTGTTGATGCCACTCAAAACCTTGATGCTTATGTTGAAGTCTTCGGAATGATAAAAGCTTATGCTTCCAATCTTTTTAAAATTTCAACTGATCTCAGAATTCTTTCGAGCGGGCCTAAAGGAGGAATAGGGGAGGTAATTCTTCCTCCTGTTCAAGCAGGCTCATCGATAATGCCGGGCAAAGTTAATCCTGTTATCCCCGAAGCTGTTTCTCAGATTGCTCTAAGGGTGATTTCAAATGACAATATTATTACAATGATTGCCTCATCGGGCAACCTTGAGCTTAATCAGTTTTATCCCCTTCTATCAAAAGTGTTTTTAGAATCCCTGAAACTTCTTATAAATGCAACAAGAATATTCAGGGAAAAGTGCATAGAGGGAATAAGAGCCAATCCTGAAAAGTGCGGAGAAAATTTAAAAAACAGTAAAACAATAGCTACTATTTTAGTTCCTATTTTGGGATATGAGACAGTTGATAAAATAATAAAGGAATCAAAAGTGAAGAATTTGCCTGTTGAGGAAATTTTAAAGAATTATCTTTCCGAAGATGAAATAAAGAATCTTTTAAATCCGAAAAGAATGCACAAATTGGGGTATACCAAAGATGAAATTAAGAGAGATTAAAGAGTTTTTACAAGGAAAGTATGATAAATCCCTTTTTGCCGAAGGTAAAAGAGTAAGGGAAAAACTTTTCGGGAAAGAGGTTTATTTGAGAGGAATAGTTGAATTTTCCAATATTTGTAAAGAAAAGTGCCTTTACTGCGGCTTAAGATGTCAAAACAGTGAGCTTAAAAGATACAGATTAAATTTTGATGAAATAATAGGGTCTGTGGAATTGGTTAAGAAAAGCAAAATGGGAACTGTTGTTCTTCAATCTGGAAATGACCCCTATTATACGGGAGAATTTATTGAAAAGGTAATAAAAAAGATAAGGGGAAAATACGGGGATGATTCACTCGCGATAACACTTTCATTGGGAGAGAGGAGCGATGATGAGCTTAAAAGATGGAAAGATGCCGGAGCTAACCGATATCTTCTAAAAGTTGAAACCTTTGATCAGGAGCTTTACAAAAGGATGAGACCCGGAAGAGAGCTTAAGGAGAGGCTTAAGCTTATAGAGGTTTTGATGAAACTTGGATATGAGGTTGGTTCGGGTCTGATTATAGGTCTTCCCGGAATGACAGATGAAATCCTTGCAAGTGATATTCTGGAGCTTTCACTCTTAGGACTTCATATGATTGCATCTGGTCCATTTATCCCTCACAATAAGACACCTCTTTATGATTACTCCTGCGGTGATCTTAAAAAATCATTGAGAACAATTTCTCTTTTAAGAATCTTGAACCCTTACTCTAATATACCTTCCACAAGTGCGATGGCATCTCTTGAAAAGGATGCAAGGGTTCAGGGGCTTATAGTCGGAGCCAATGTAATAATGCCAACTGTCACACCTTTAAAGGTGAGAAAACTTTACAATATTTACCCGGGGAAAAATGAAAGTGATAACTCTACACTTGAAGATGTACAAAAAATAAAACAACTTATATCCTCAGCAGGGTTTTTCCCCTCTGAAGCCATTGGAAATTTCAAAGGGAAAAATTGATAAAATGGAAATGATAATTTTTATAGAAATGTCTATTTCGAGTTTTACTACTTGTTTATTGTAAAGGAGGAAAGTATGGCTAAAGCACCGAGAGGAGAAAGGCTTATAATTTCGCTTGTAGGTAAAAGGAATGCTGGTAAATCCTCTCTTATTAATGCTATTGTGGGGCAGGATATCGCCATAGTGTCAGATATTGCCGGAACAACAACAGATCCTGTCGCAAAACATTATGAACTTTTGCCTTTGGGCCCTGTTACTTTTTATGATACCGCAGGAATTGATGATACGGGAGAGTTGGGCGAAAAGAGAGTTAAGGCAACTAAAAAAGTACTTTTCAAATCCGATCTTGCTCTTATTGTTGTTGATGAAAATGGTATTGATGAAAAAACAGAAAAGATTATTCTTGAAATAAAAGAGCTTAAGATTCCTTACATAATAGTTTTTAACAAGATTGATATTAAAGAGCCTTTTGAAAGGGATATAAGATTTGCTGATAAGATAGAAGCAAATCATATCTGTGTCTCCGCAAAAACAGGTGAAAATATAAATGAGCTTAAAAATCTTATAATAAGGCTTGCGCCCTCTTATTTGAAAGAGGAGAAGGTTTTGGTGGGAGACCTTATAAGGGGAGGAGATATAATAGTTTTGGTGGTTCCCATTGATCTTGCAGCTCCCAAAGGAAGATTGATTTTACCTCAGGTTCAGACAATAAGGGAGATTCTGGATAATGATGCGACAGCTGTTGTTGTAAAAGAGAGAGAGCTTGAAGATACATTGAGAAACCTTGTTAAAAAACCGGCATTGGTGATTACTGATTCGCAGGTTATTCTTAAGGTTTCCGCCGATGTTCCGGAGGGCATTAAACTTACGACATTTTCAATACTCTTTTCAAGATACAAAGGGGAACTTTCCGAATTTGTAAAGGGAGCTAAAAAAATAGATGAGCTTAAAGACGGGGATAATGTGCTTATTGCCGAGGCATGCTCCCATCATGTGCAGGCTGATGATATAGGAAGGGTTAAGATTCCGAGATGGCTTTTGCAATACACAGGTAAAGAATTAAATATAGAGATTGCATCCGGAAGTGATTTTCCTGAGGAGCTTGAAAAATTTTCCCTTGTAATCCACTGTGGAGCATGTATGCTAAACAGGATGGAGATGATGAGAAGACTCAATGAGAGTGTAAGAAGAAATGTCCCCATGACGAATTACGGGATAGCAATTTCCAAGCTTCAGGGAGTTCTGGACAGAGTAATAAAACCATTCAATCTTCTGTCCTGAAAAACAGGTGTTAGGTTCTTTATTATAATAGATTTTTCTCCTGAAATTTTATTCTGTTATTCTATTATATCTATTGTTTTTATATATGTATGCACTCTTTTAACATAAGACAACGCTTGATAGTTATAATGCTTAAAAGCTTTTAGCTCTTCTGGAGGGGGAGGGGTGGGGGAGTCTTTTATAACTCCCCCTGATATAAAAACAAAGGAGGCAAAAGGAGGGAAGTTTTTAATCTTCCTCTTTTTTACTTTCCTTAAATTTCCAATCTATTATACTCTTTTTGGGAAATTTGTCAAGTGAATCCTTACCAACCTTAAATATGTATGAAAATTCCTGATTTTTCACAAAAATATCATTATCTTTCTCTTTCCCGAAAAGCAAAACTATAGGTTTTCCATCCTCCGGATAAAGTTTTACTTTAATAGAGGGCTTATCAAGTCCGTATTGACTCAAATTTCCGGGATTATCAATAATTTCCTTTGATTCCATATCCTCAATTGCGGAGATAAAATCGGATACCTTCTCATCCTGTAAAATGAATTTTTCAGGTTTTTTAAGCCTCCATGTCCCGTTTCCATCCTTTTCCATAAGATATGTTTTTCCGTATCCTGTAAATTCAATCTTGTTTATCTCATAACCTGAGAAGACAGCCACCTTTTTCTCTCTTAAGTCCTTAAAATCTTTTGATATATCGTCAACAAAGGTGCTGTTTATCTTCCCTATGAAATTGCTGTTTTTTGAGTAGGCAAAATAATCTTTTCCTTTTTTAGAGACAAAAAGCTCCTTTTTACTGTCTTTCAGGTTTATTATGATTTTAATTTCAGGGTTTTTAAGATTATAATCGTTTAAATCTTTTTCAGCAGGAGAATCCTTTACTATATCCTTTGCTTCAAGATTTTGAATTGAGAAAAGAATATCATCTGTTTTTGATTCATTTGCAAGACATTTTTTAGGTTTCAGGAAAAACCATCTTTCATCCGCTCTCTTAAACTCAAGTATCTTATTTTCCTTTGTGTTATTTATTGAAAATCCTTTTACATCTCCTGTCTCAACTTTAACAAGATGTTTATCCCTCAAATCGGAAACTGTTTTCATTACATCATCTCTTTTCATTGATGGCAGAAGAACCACCTTTGGCGAGTTTTTAAGCTTTGCATAATATTCGTCTCCTAAGGGGCCTTTGTCTCCGAAAAGAATTGTGTACTTTTCGCCTGTTTTTGAGTATAAGGATATTGCTCTTTCCGGATTTTCAAGACCATACTTTTTCAGGTTAGAAGGATTTTTATCAACTATTTTTTCAGGTTTAAGCTCTGAAAAATCACTTACTATTCTTTCGACAATAACCTCATCCGCATTTGTTTTTATGGGAGATACGATTTTCCAGCTTTTATCCTTTTTCTCAACAACAATCTTTTTCTTACCTTCAGTAAGCTCTATTTTAACAATATCATCGGATTTTAAATTTACAAGAATCTTGGCCTCTTCGGTTTTCTCCTGCTTTTTGTTTGCAAGATAAATTCCGAAGATAAGTCCTGCCAATATAACCAATAAAATTACTATTTTTTTTACATTCATAATGCCCTCCTCCTAATCCAGACTGCTATTCCTATGAATAAAAGCAGAAGAGGTAATATTACTATGCTGACATAAAAAATCAAACTTCCCTGAGCGGGAGTAAGGGTGATTGCCGAAGTTCTTGCTGATTTTGGTGTTATTGAAATTAAATCTTTTTGCTGTGAAAGATAATTTATTATATTCATAATTAGATTTTCATTTCCCGAGGTTCCTATGAATGAATTTTTTGCAAAATCAGAATCCCCCACAACAACAAGCCTTGCCTCTTTACTCTTTCCATCTTTTTCATTTATCGTTATGTCTGATACTGCTATAAGTGAAACCGGACCGGGTTTGTCTTGGTCGGGATTAAATGTTAATTTTCCTGTTTTAAGCTCCTCTTTCATATTTGTCTCTCCCCATGCATTTGGAGATGTCTTTGCAAGCTCTGTCACACTTACATCCTTTGGAGCAGGTTTTAAAGCTGTAACTGATCTTGCATATGGGAAAAGAGCTGCATATTTGAAGTTTTTGGTTATCTCATGGTACTCATATTTGTTTACAATGGGCATGAGAGGATCTCCGCTCAAAACCCTTGATACCAAATCCACTACAACATCATTATCAAGGGATACTCCGTACTTTTTAATCATTTTCTCAAGCTTGGAACCAGTGTCCGGGTCAACCATCAGAAAAACACTTTTGCCCTCTTTTATAAAATCATCCATCATCTTGATTTCATTATCAAAGAGAGGTTTCTGAGGTCCCGCAACGACCAAAATATCGCAGGATTCGGGAATTTTCCCTTTTTCAGCTATATTCAAATCACTGACTTCATATCCTACCTTTTTAAGAGAATCACCCAGAGATGATATACCGGTTTTATCAGTATCTTTTACGGAAGCCTCTCCATGCCCCTGCAAAAAGCATACTTTCTTTTTTGTCTCCCTTGTGATTTTGATTATTGCATTTGTAAGCTCCTCTTCCGTAAGAGATTCTAACTTTTCCTCTTTATCCCCGTATTCAAGTACTGTTGTACCTTCAGCGGTAATATTATACCTTCTTGCAAGCCCCGGATTTTTGTTGGGATCTATTATCTCATATCTTATTTTCGGGGAATAGAACCTGTAAAGTTTCAAAGTATCTTCCGCAACTCTTGTTCCCGTATCAGAATAAAAGGCCTTTATCGAAAGATCCTTTTTAAGGTTTTTCAAAACCTTTATTGTCTGAGGGGAAAGGGAGTATATCTTACCTTCGGTAAAATCATATCTCTTTTGGAGCTTCATTGTAAGAATATTTAATGCCACTATTATCGCCAGAACAAGTATTACTATTATAAAGAGATTGCTGCTGTAAAGTAGTGTTTTTCTCTTTAAACTATCCTTAAGATTGTCTCTGTTAAGGTAAAGGTAAAAAATATAACCCGCTACACCTAAGGCAAGAATAATCCAGCCGATAAAGGATTTGTCAGGAATTATTTTAAAAAGTGCTATACCCACAACTATTAATATTATTGCTATGTAATTGAGTACTTTTTTAAAACCTTCCATTTTATCACCTCCACCTTCTTGATTCCAAGTAGGATTGTGTTAAAAATAAAAAGAAGTATGCAACACTCAGATAATAGACAAGGTCAGTAAGATTCAGGACTCCTCTCGGCATATCCTTAAAATGCTCAAAGAATGAGAGGTAGTTGAGAATAGGTTTAAGTGAGGGCCCTGCTGCCTGTCCGCTCCACGAAAGAACCCACAAAAGCAAAAGCATACCAAAACTTAATGATGCTGCAACCACCTGACTTTCCGTAATTGATGAGAAAAATAATCCGATGCCGATAAATGCAATCCCCATAAGAAAAAGTCCTAAGTATCCCATCAAAAGTGGAATGGTTTCAGGGCTACTGTAAAGATATCCGAAAACAGCATAAACTCCGGTTAAAAGAAGCATAATAAAGAGAACAAAAGTCGCACCCAAGAATTTTCCCACAACTATTTCGGTATTTGTAACAGAGCTTGTGTACAAAAGCTCCTCTGTGCCCGTTCTCTTCTCTTCGGCGAAAAGCCTCATTGTAAGAAGCGGGAAAATAAGAAGAAGTATTACAGAAATATTGTGAAAAAGAGGCTCATAGACAAATCTGTTTATATTCAATTGTTTCATATAATATGGATTTCTTGACATTGCAATGCTCTGAGAATTAAACCACCAGATCATATTGTAAAAAAAGTATCCGCTTATAAGAAGGAAAACCGCTATTAGAACATAAGCAATGGGAGATGTAAGATAGGTCTTTATCTCTTTTTTTGTAATCGCCCAAAGTCCTCTCATTTCACACCTCCTTTGTCTGAAGCAACAATTTTAAGATATATGTCTTCAAGAGTTGAAGAAAGTCTTTTCCATTCCTTGATGTTTAAAGATTTTGACCTTATGAATTCATTTAAGGATTTTGTTCCCTTTTCTTCGTCTTCCCAGAAAAGCTTATAACCATTTCCGCTTTTAAGAACATCCTTTATTCCGTCAACTCCTTTTAACTCATCTTCTGAAATTTCAGGCTCTGTTTCAAGGTAAATCCCATTTTCTTCACTGAACTTTTTTTGAATTTCCTCCAAAGGGCCTGATGCTCTGAGCTGACCTTCATTAATAATAACAACTCCGTCGCAGGTCTGAGTAACTTCAGGTAGAATGTGAGTGGAAAGGATTACAGTATGCTCTCCTCTCAGGGATTTTATAAGTTCACGAATTTCTATTATCTGAGCAGGATCGAGTCCTATTGTAGGTTCATCAAGAATAAGAATATCAGGATTGTTAACTATTGCCTGAGCAATTCCTACTCTCTGTCTGTATCCTTTTGAAAGATTTTTAATAAGCCTTCCTGCCACAGCGGAAAGTCCTGCTTTCTCTATTGCCTGTCCGATTGCTGTCTTTTTTTCTTTTCCGCTAACTCCTTTTAGCTCAGCCACAAAGCTTATGTAGCCTTTTACTGTCATCTCATTGTAAAGTGGTGGAATTTCCGGAAGATATCCAATGTGTTTTTTTGCTTTCAATGGCTCTTTTGTAATGTCAAATCCGGCAACTTTTGCACTTCCCTCTGTCGGAGGAAGATAGCCTGTTAGAATTCTCATTGTGGTTGTCTTTCCTGCTCCGTTGGGTCCCAGAAATCCCCAGATCTTTCCCTTTTCAACCGAAAAGGAGATATTGTTTACAGCAACTTTCTCCCCGTACTTACGGGTTAGATTGTTTACCTCAATCATTTACACCTCCTACATTGCTTCAGGTTTTTCTATTCCTAAAATATCCAAAACTTTATTTAATTGTTTGTATAAAAAGTGCAATGTAAAGAGTATGACTTTTCTTCTCTCCTGGTTTTTCTCCTTGATCACCGGAAAATTATTGTATATGAAATTAAGCTTTTGGCACAGATAAAATCCGTACTTTGCAAGCCTCGAAGGCTCCAAGTTTTTTATGGCTGTATCAAGCTCATTATCAAATCGCGAGCCTATTATAATGGCTTCCCAGAGCTCTTCTATCTCTTTTGGTTCAAAGGAATTGAGTGAGTAAGGAGGCTGTATTTCATCTTCGGGCTTTTCCCCGAACTCCTCTTCGAATTTTCTGAAAAGGCTTTTCATCCTAACATTTGAGTATTGAAGGTAGGGACCTGTTTCCCCCTCAAATTTAAGGGCTTCTTCAAAATCAAAAACAATCATTGAGTTTAATGTGTATTTAATCATATAGTATCTTAATGCTGATGATGAAATCATCTTTGCTATTAATTCGGATTTTTTCGAAAAAAACTCGGGGTGCCTTTCTTTAACTTCTTTTAAGGCTCTTTTTTCAAGCTCATCAATGAGATCATCAGCTTTAACTCCAACTCCCCTTCTTCCTGAAACTTCAACAAATGATTTGTCCGTGTTAATATCAAAACCCATTTCCTTTGCGGATTTTTTCGAAAGAGCGACAACTTCATAAGAAAAGTGAATAAGGTTTTCCGATTGCTTTTCAAAACTCATTTTTTTAAGAGCTTTTTTTACTATATTTTGAAGATAGGATTGTCTTTGATCTATGACATTATAAACTCTGTCACCTTTACCGAAAGATACATTTTTATCGGCATCCTCTTTTGAGGATGTTGTGATGTAGTGCCTGTTGTCAAGCTTTTTATAATAAAAATCTTTTTCAAAAAGGCCGAATTTCCAGAGATGATAGGAAATGTCTTTCCCGACATAGGTAATTGCTCCGTTTGACTTGACTATTACCTTTTCCCTCTCCTCTCCGTCTTCAAAAACTTTCATAACCCAGCAGCCTTTATTATCACCCTCTGTTTGAAAATATATCACCCCTTTTTCCTTCATAAGTTCAAAAGCACTTTCCCAGAATTTAAGGGATATAATATCACTTTCTCTCGGTAAAACATCATAATCTATCCCGAGGCGGGCTGTGGTTTGAAGGTGTCTTTTCAAAACCTCCGTTGAGATAAATTCAGCATACTCTTTTTCAGGATTCACCCCTTTTTCTATTTTATGATGAACTTCTCTTCTCTTTTGTTTGCTCTCCTCATCATCTTTTTCATAAACTTTTACATAGAGATCCCAGAGATAATAATCAATTTTATCGATTTTTTTAAGCTCATAAATACTCTTTTTGTCAATATAAAGAACACCGTAAACAACATCCGCAACCTGAACTCCCGTATCATCAATATAATTCTGAACCTCCACCTTTTTACCGGTTGCTTTGAGCATTCTCACTAATGTATCTCCCAAAACAGCATTTCTTATGTGTCCTATGTGAGCGGCTTTGTTAGGATTAATATTTGTGTGCTCAACTATTATTTTTTCTTTTTTATCGGTTTCTCTGTTGTAATTTAAAACCTTTTCTATATCTTTAAAATACTTTTCTTTTTTGAAAAAAAAGTTTATGTATCCGGGACCTGCTATTTCAATTTTCTCCACTTCTTCCAATTTTTCGAGGACTGACTTAAATCTTTCTGCTATTTCCCTAGGATTTTTTCTCAGCTTTTTTCCTATCTCAAATGCTGATGAGAGGGTAAGATCTCCCATTGAAATTTTCGGAGGATTTAAAAATCTTACGGGATAACCCTCCCCGAACTCTTTTTTTACATATTCACTGACTTTTGTCTCTATCTTTCTTTTAATATATTCCATTTTCGTAAGGCCTGTAATTCCAGAGTTTTAAAAAGTATCTCCCATTATCAAATTCAAAGTGAGTAAAGGAAGCATTGTTTATAATAAAAGATCTTACACTTTCGTAAGGTATTCCCATGTTTGTAAAGAGAAAGGCTCTTGTTATTACTATGTGAGTTACAAAAAGGAAATCTTCACCGCTGCTCATCCTCATTACTTTTTCCCATCCGACCTTAAACCTTCTTACGACATCCATGAATGATTCCCCTCCCGGTATCTTATACTCAGGATTTTTTCTGAGCGTTGAGTACTCATCAGCTCTCTCCTCTCTGATTTGCTGCATTGTAAGTCCTTCCCACTCACCGCAATCAAGCTCATTTAACTCTTTCACTGTTGTTATTTCAAGGTTTTTGTTTTTATTAATGATTTCAGCAGTGTGAAAAGCCCTTTTCATTTCACTTGAAAAAATCCTTTTGAACCTAATATTTTTTAAAAATTCCGCTGTTTTTTCAACTTCAACTCTGCCCTTTTCAGAAAGCTCAATATCAATATTACCCTGTACAAGATCCTTTTCATTCCACTCGGTTGAACCATGTCTTACAATATAAATATTCATTTACCACCTTTACTAGGAATATTAAAAAATTTTAGTATTGTATTATAACATATTTGTAAAGCAGCTGTTTAATGCAACTGATTTTAAAAACAAACTTAGAGGATTCTTTTCGTAAAATAAAAATTCACAACATAATTAGGCAATTACTGGTGATTAACCTACATATTGTGTGCATTTTTTCTTTTTATTTGCTATAATTATTTTGAAATGGACAAGAAAAGAGAGGTTGTTAAGGAATCTATTGCTATTTTTTTATTTTTTGTTTTTATTTTTCTTTTTTTAAGCTTTATTTCATATTATCCCAATGATTCCGGTATTTTTACATCTTCAAATTTGCCTGTAAGGAATCTTATGGGTAAAGCGGGAGCTTTTTTTGCAGATTTTTTCTTTTATATTTTCGGACTTAGTGCTTATTTTTTCATTCTATTTATTTTATTGATTTCTTACGATTTTTTTACATTCAAGAGAAAATTTACAAAATTAATAAATTATATGGGGTTTGTCCTTCTTCAAATTTCTTCGGGATCTCTCTTTTCAATACTTTTTGAAAAAATTAAGGTTAAAGGCTTTTACATTCTTGGCGGAGGGGTTTTAGGCAAAGGAATGGTCTCAATTGCTAACAATCTTTTGAATCATGTGGGATCATCCTTGTTCTTTATTTTCCTTTTTATTATTTCCTTAATTCTTTCTTTTGGTTTTTCAGTAAGGAGAATGATTTCTAATTTTGTATTATTTGTTAAGGAATTAAAGTTAAAGTATGAGATAAATAAAGAGAGGAGAATAAGGGAGAAGGAAGATTATGGAAGAGAGAGGAAAAGAATTGTAAGAGAGAAAAAGGAGCCGGCAAAGGTTCCTCAAAGAACAGAAAAGAGGGAGAAGATAATTTTGATGCCCGAAGATACGAGAAATCTTGCAAGAAAGAAAAAGAAGGAGGGCCTTGAGCTTCCTCCTATTTCTCTTCTTGATGCTCCTCCTAAAAGAGTAAAATCCGTTGATGATACGGAGCTTTCCAACAAAAAGAGAATAATAGAGGAAAAATTAAGAGAGTTTAATATAAACGGAAAAGTAGTTGAGTATCATCCGGGTCCTGTAATATCCACCTTTGAGTACAAACCTGAAAGGGGAATAAAAATTTCGCAAGTAATCGCTCTTTCGGAAGATCTTTCCCTTGCCCTGAAAGCTGAGAATGTTAGGATAAGTAGGATTAAGGGGAAAGAGACTTTGGGTATAGAGATTCCCAATTATAACAGACAAACAATTTATTTAAGGGAGATTTTAGAAAGTTCGGAGTACCGGAATTCTTCCAATCTTTTGACTATTGTTTTGGGAAAGAATGTAAGGGGAGAGCCGGTTGTTACAGCGCTTGACAGAATGCCACATCTTTTGATTGCCGGAGCAACGGGAATGGGTAAGAGTGTAGCTATTCACTCCATTATTGTGAGCATACTTTACAGAGCAACACCCGAGGAAGTTAATTTTATTTTGGTTGATCCCAAGAGGCTTGAGTTTAGTGTATATGAGCAATTGCCCCATCTTAAAACAAAGGTGGTACTTGATCCCAAAGAAGCTTCAATGGCTCTAAAATGGGCAATATATGAGATGGAAAACAGATTAAAGAAGCTGGCTCTTTTTCAGAGTAGAAATATTGCAATGTATAATGAGAAGATAAGGGCAATCAAATCCGGAAAGATGAAAAGATTGGATGATTGGCCTGAGGATGAAATTGTACCTATGCCGTATATTATCATAGTAATAGATGAATTGGCAGACCTTATGATGGTTGCATCTAAAGATGTTGAAACATCTGTGGCAAGGCTTGCGCAGATGGCAAGAGCAGCCGGAATTCATTTGATATTGGCTACCCAAAGACCTTCCACGGATGTTATAACTGGTACAATTAAGAATAATCTTCCATCAAGAATTGCTCTTACTGTCCCATCCCGCCATGATTCTCAGACGATTATAGATACCGCAGGCGCGGAAAAACTTTTAGGAAAAGGAGATATGCTATTTATGCCTCCCGCTTCATCAATGCTTATAAGGGTGCATGGATCTTTTGTATCTGAGGCTGAGGTTGCAAGGGTTGTGAAATTTTTAAGAGCTCAAACAAAGCCAAAGTTTGATTTATCCGTACTTTCAAGATATGAAAGCGGATTTTCAAGTGGTGAGGATATTTTTGCAGAGGAAGGTGCAGAATTTATAGAGGCACTTAAAATAGTGATACACACGGGAAAAGCTTCCGCTTCATATCTTCAGAGAAAGATGAAAATCGGGTATAACAAAGCTGCAAGATATATAGAGATGATGGAGGAGCAAGGGATAGTCGGACAGGCTCAGGGGAGTAAACCGAGAGAGGTTTTGGTTGGTGAAGAATACCTCGAAGAAATCTTGAAGAGAAAATTTTTATGATAAGAGTGAATGGCGGAGAGGGAGGGATTCGAACCCCCGTTCCGGTTACCCGGAAAACGGTTTTCAAGACCGCCGCTTTCAACCACTCAGCCACCTCTCCGAAGAAGTGTATTATAATATTTTAATAATTTTTAATCAAGATTTGGAATTAAGTGAAACAAAGATTGACATTTGACGATAAAAGAGGTAAAATAGTCACTAATTTTTGATGGAGGAGAAAACAGAATGGTAACAATCAGATTAACGAGAATGGGGAGAAAGAACAGCCCTTTTTACAGAATTGTAATTGTTGATAAGAGAAAGCCAAGAGAAACAAAAGTTATTGATTATATAGGGTATTATAATCCACTCAAAAACCCAAGTGAGATTAAAGTGGATACAGAAAAAGCTAAATACTGGTTATCAAAGGGAGCGCAGCCCACGGCTTCCGTGAAGGCTATATTTAAGAAATTACCAGAATTCAAGAACAATTAAACTATAGGAGGTTACCGTGAAGGACTTAGTAGAAATGATTGCAAAATCTTTAGTTGATCACCCTGAAAAGGTTAATGTTACTCAGCTTGATGGTGAGCAAACAACCATTCTTGAATTGAGAGTGGACCCAAATGACCTTGGTAAGGTAATCGGAAGACAGGGAAGAACTGCCAGGGCCATAAGAACAATTCTCGGTGCAGCTGGGATGAAACAGAGAAGAAGATATACCCTGGAGATAATTGAAAAGGGCAAATAAGACTTTTTTTGATATCAATTGGTAAAATAGGAAAACCAATTGGGGTAAAAGGGGAAGTCAGAGTGCTTCCCCTTACTTCTAATATTTTAAGATATAAAGGGCTAAAACATATTTACCTTCCTGAAAAAAGGGAGGTGGAGTATTTTAAATTTTTCAATAAAAAAGTAATTCTTAAAGTTAAAGGAATAGATACTTATAATGATGCTTACTTTTTTTTAAGGGGTAAAGAGATAAAGATACCGGAAAAAGAAACAATTGAAAAAGGGGAAGATGAATTCTTTTTCCACGAATTAGTAGGTTTAAGAATCAAGATGAAAGATGGGAATTACATCGGAAGTGTCATCGGAATAGTTGAAGCTGGAAATGAAATTCTTGTGGTAAAGTATGAGGGAAGAGAAGTTTTAATCCCCTTTGTGAAGGAGTTTTGTAAAAGTGTTGATATTAAAAAAGGGGAAATTGTAGTTGATATACCGGATGAGCTTTTGAATTTGAACAAAGAATAATCTTTTCTATTGACAAATTCCCTTGAAAATCGTATTAATTAATATTATTATTTAATAAAAAAGGAGGATAAGATGGAAGATTTTAAGAAAGAGATGGTCAAAGAAATGAGAGAAGTGGTTGAGAATTTTTCTTCAGAATTAAAAAAGATAAGAACAGGAAGAGCTTCACTTTCAATTGTTGATGGTGTGAAAGTGGAGTATTATGGAAATATGATGCTACTTAATCAGGTGGCAACTCTTAATCTTGCTCTTCCTGATTCCATTCTTATTAAGCCCTGGGAAAAAAATATGCTCTCAAAAATTGAGAAGGCAATTATTGCAGCAAATATAGGAATTACTCCGATTAATGATGGAACTCAAATAAGGCTTAAAGTTCCTCCTCTTGATGAGGAAAGAAGAAGAGACCTGGTAAAAAAGGTTAAAAAATATCTTGAGGAGAGGAAAGCAAGTATAAGAAATATTAGAAGGGATTACAGAGATGTTGTTAAGAAGATGAAGGATGATAAAGAGATAACAGAGGATGATGAAAAGAGACTTTATGATGATATTCAGAAAGAAACTGATAAATACATAAAAGAGTTAGAGACAATTGCAGAGAAGAAAGAAGAAGAGATAATGGAAATCTAATCAGAATAAAAAACTCGGTGAAAAAAAACCAGATTTTTAATATATTAATATTTTTAATAGGTGGTGTTTTATTAATTTTTATAATACTTCCCATTTTGAAAATTCTTTCCAATCTTTTATCAACAAATATTTTCTTTTTTTTCAAAGATAGTGAATTAATGAATTCCATTTTAATGACAATATATGCCTCTCTTATAGCAACTGTTTTCGGTATTTTCGGAGGAATTCCGTTAGGTTATATACTTGCTAACTATGATTTCCCATTAAAGAAAACTGTTGAAGCTTTTATTGACATCCCGGTGGTTATTCCACATACTGCTGCCGGCATAGCTCTTTTAACAGTTTTTGGTAGAAATGCTGTATTAGGGAAATTTTTCTCTTTTTTCGGTATAAAATTTGTTAATGAAGTACCAGGGATTATCTTAGCAATGACCTATGTAAGTGTGCCCTTTTTGATTAATCATGTTAAAGAAGGCTTTAAAAAAGTGGATAAGGAATTGGAAGCTGTTTCAAGAACACTCGGTGCTTCCAAATTTACAACTTTTATGAAGGTCTCCTTACCTCTTGTAAAAGGAGATATTATTTCAGGCTCTATTATGATGTGGGCGAGGGGGATTTCTGAATTCGGTGCAATTGTTATTTTAGCGTATAACCCAAAAGTAATCTCCACATTGATTTATGATAGGTTTGAATCTTTTGGTTTGAGATCCTCTGCTCCATCCGTGGCTTTTCTACTTCTTTTGATAATAACTGTTTTTGTCGTTTTAAGGGTTATTACAGATAGGAAAAAATAATGCTCATACTTGAAAAGATAAAGAAAAAAATAGGAAATTTTGAAGTTAAGGATATAAGTTTCAAAGTGGATGACGGAGAAATATTGAGTTTGATAGGTCCTTCTGGAGCTGGAAAATCCACAATTATAAAGATTATAACAGGAATTTTAAAGGCAGATGGCAAGATTTTACTAAACGAAAGGGATATAACAAAACTTCCTTCGGAAAAAAGAAACATAGGCTATATACCTCAAAGCACAGGACTCTTCCCTCATCTCTTAGTGAAAGAAAACATTGAGTTCCCATTGAAAAGAAGAAAGTTTAAAAGAGATAAAATAGAAGAAATTATTGGAGCTTTTTCGGATGAATTTGATATAAAAAATCTTCTTTCAAGAATGCCAGAAACTTTATCGGGTGGTGAAAGACAAAAAGTTGCTCTTGTTAGAGCACTTGTTTATAAACCAGAGCTTTTGTTAATGGATGAGCCATTAAGTTCAATTGATGCTCAGAAAAAAGAGGACTATATAAAATTAATTAAAAATATCAGGAAAAAGTATGGAGTTTCAATTATATATGTAACTCACAATTTTGACGAAGCTATAACTCTTTCGGAAAAGCTTGTGGTTATTAAAAACGGTGAAAAAATAAGAGAAGGGGCACCAAAAGAGCTTATAAGTAATCCCGGAGACCTATGGATAGCTTCATTTGTAAAAGAAAAAAATATTTTTAAGGGGAAATTCCAAGGTAATCTTTTTTGTGTGGATGATTCTGAAATATGTTTTCATACCCCCTTTTCAAAAGAAGGGCAGGCATTTTTGAGCCTTAGAGCGGATGAGATAATTGTTTCAAAAGAGCCTTTGGATTCATCCGCTTTAAATGTTTATAAAGGGGAAATAACTGAGATTACAAATATGAATTATAATTCTCAAATAAGCGTGAGTTGCAGAGGGGTTTTATTTAAAGTGATAATAACAAATCAAAGTCTTGAAAGGCTTAATCTTAAAACAGGGGGTAAAATTTTCATACACTTTAAAGCAAATTCCCTGAAAAAACTTAGCGGAGATTTTTGATAATTGGAAAAATTTTATTTGAATAACCTTTTAATGTTTTCAAGATACTCTTTGGCTGCTCTTTCCCATGTGAAATAATTTTCTCTTTTCTTAAATTCTGAGAAGATAGTGTCTCTGTACTTCTTTTCATTTGAGAAGAATTCTTTTAATTTTTCATAAATCATTTCGGGAGACGGGTTTTCCACAAAAAGCGCGATTTTTTCGTAAATTTCTTTTAAGGAAGAGCTTTTCAAAAGCAGAGAGGGAATACCGCATTTCAAAGCTTCAAGAGGGGGGAAACCGAATCCTTCGTATTCTGATATATAAACAAATAAATTTAAAGATGAATAAAAGGCATTTATGTATTTATCTTCTATTCTTTCATTCCAAAAAATCCCTTCGGAATTAATAAGCTCTTTTACTTCACTGTCATAAATTTTGCCAAAAAGGATAAGAGAAAATTTATTCTCCGTTTTTCTTAATTTTTTAAAAACCTCGATTAACTCCTTTATATGTCTTCTTTTAAACAAACTTCCGAGAAAGCCTATGAGTTTTTCCCCTTGAATTGAGTATCTCTTTTTAAAATCCGAAATTTCATCCTCATCAGCCCTATGAAATTTATCATTTATTGCAGAGTGGATTGCAATTATTTTATTGGGGCCTGTTTTATAATATTTTACAACTTCATCCTTTGTAAATTCGGATACTGTAAAAATAAGCGAAGCTTTTTTAAAACTAATTACACTTTTTATCTCTTTTAAGATTCTTTCTTTCAAAGAATAATCATTTTTGAGAACCTTCCATGAAATATCGTGAACAGTTAAAACCGATTTCCCCTTGAAAAATATGGGAAGAGAATAGTTTGTCGCAAAAAAGAGATCAAAATTTCCTTTTTTTAACTCAGGATTTAATATAAAGTTTTGCCAGTGAGTATAGCCTTTTTCGGACGGAAGAAAAATCTTATTAACTTCTTTCAAAGAACTTGAAAGTTCAGAGCTTTCCTTAAAAAACAGAGTGTATTCATTTTCTTTGTCGATTTTTGTAAGAGCATTTATTAGGTCAAATGTGTATCTGCCGACCCCTGTGTAATTTCTATTTATCTCATAAGCATCTACCGCTATTCTCATTTTATCTCATTATAAAAAGACAGGGTTTTTTTTGCCGTATTTTCCCATGTAAATTTTTGAGTAAGTTTTTCAGCTAGATTTTTATCAGGTATTGAAGGATTTTTTAAGAAATTTAAAATCTTATCTGCCATATCCTCCGAAGACGTTTTATCAAAGTAAATCGGATAATCACCATAGAGCTCCCTGAAAACTTCAAGGTCAGAAACAATGGCGGTTTTCCCCATATAAGCTGCTTCAAGAGGAGGAAATCCGAAGCCTTCATATAGAGAAGGAAAAATTATTGCAGAAGATTTTTCATAAAGATATTTTAACTCCTCTCTTGAAATATAATTTGTTAATATTATATTATCATCAAGTCCCAATTTAGGAATTAAAGATAGAATTTCCTTATATGCCCATCCTTTTTTGCCAGCTACAATAAGTTTCACATCGGGAATTTCTTTTTTTACAATTTCCATAGCTTTAAAAAGTCTTGAGAGATTTTTCCGAGGTTCTATTGTTCCGACAACCAAAAGAAAGTCGGAAGACACATTAAAAAAGGGCTTTTTAGCTTTTACTTTTAACATATCAGAGCCTTGATAGATAACCCGAATTTTATCTTCATACCGCGTTCCGGCAATTTCTAAAATTTTTGATTTTGTAAATTCTGAAACAGCTATTATTCCATCTGCTTTTTCCACTTCCTTTAAAAAAGAATTCTTAAAGTATTCCACAGCTTCTTCCATTACAAGGAGAGGTTTTTCAATAAAACATAGGTCATGTACTGTTATAATTTTCTTTTTCCCTCCTGGTAATCTTTTGGGAACAGGAGAGTGAACAATGTCAAGCTTTTTTAAAAAAAATAGTCCCATGGGTGGAAAAGAGTATTTATACCAAAGAAAATTTAAAAGTGAAACAGGGATTCTCATATCCCGTACTTTAAAATTTCCAGAGGAAGGAAGGAGTTCTCTTTTAACCCTATCTTTAAAAGAAGATGAAAATAAAAAATATTCATTTTCCTTGTCAATTTTTGAAAGTGCAAAAAGAAGGTTCCTCAAATAAACTCCGACTCCGCTCTCTTCTTTTAAAAAAGGTCTTATATCAAAGCCAATATTCATAAAAGATTATATATCAGATTGTTTAAATAATGAAGAAACCTCTTTTAGGAAATTTTTTTAAAGAAATATAAAAGAAAATATTTTCGCCCAATTTTTTATGAATAAGTATTGACAGGGAAGTATCTTTTTTGATTCTTAAAACTCTTATTCCATTTATTAACAAACTCTTTTAGGTTGAGATCTACCCTGTTTTGTAAAGACGATTTGCCATACCTGGTTTTCTCTTGCTCTAAATCCACCTGCGGAGCTTAAAAGGAAAAATTTCCACATTCTATAAAATCTTTCCCCATATTTATCTTTTAGCTTATCCCACGCTGCGTTAAAATTTTCGTACCAAGCCATAAGTGTTTTATCATAATCAGGTCCGAGATTTTGTAAATCTTCAACTACAAACATTCCTTCCATAGCTTTGCCAATCTGAGAAATAGATGGGAGGTTACCATTAGGAAATATGTATTTGTTAGTCCACGGATTAGTTGATGTAACGCTTATGTTTGAGCCTATTGTGTGAAGTAAAGATATTCCATCATTTTTCAATAAATTAAAGACTATCTTCATGTATTTTGAATAATTTTTATAACCTACATGTTCGAAAGAGCCGATGGACAAGATTCTGTCGAATTTTTCATCTTTTAGATTTTTGTAATCCTGATATCTTATTTCCACTGGTAATTCTTTTGTTAATTCTTTTGCAAGCTTTGCTTGCTCTTTTGATACTGTTATGCCTACGACCTTAACTTTATATTTTTCAGCTGCATATTTTGCAAAAGCTCCCCAGCCGCAACCGATATCCAAAACTCTCATACCTGGCTCAAGTTCTAATTTTTGACAAACTAACTCAAGTTTCGCCTCTTGAGCCTCATCAAGGCTTTTTGCATTCTTCCAGTATCCGCAACTATAATTCATCCTTTTATCTAACATTGCTTTGAAAAGATCATTACCAATATCATAATGTTTCTCTCCTACTTGATAGGTTCTTTTACCTTTTTGGAGATTGAAAATCTTTGATTTTAAATAGAATAATTTGATTTTCCAATTCCCTTTTACTTTTTTATGAAGTTGAGCTCTTAATAGTTTGTTAATTAGCTCATCAATTGCTTCACATTCCCACCAGCCATCCATGTAAGATTCACCTAAACCCAATATCTCATCTTTAAGAATTCTCTTATAGAACCTATCATCTTTTACTTGGATATCAAAGGGTCTTTCTCCATTTATCTTGACTCTCGCATAAGAAAGCAACTCTTCAATTATTAATTTTGCATTGTCTTTCATTTTTTCACCTCCTTACATAATTATAATACTATAAATTTCTAAATACAATAGTTCTTTTAGATATTAGTTTGATGAAAATAAATTTTGTTTAATTCTGAACTTGAAAATTTCTATATGTTAAAGTATAATATATATACAAAATTTATCTTTTGGAGGTGTGTATGAAAATAGCTTTTACTTCGGACGAAAAGAAAGGAATTGACAGTGTTATGAGTTATCATTTTGGTCATTGCCCCTATTTTGTAATTGTTGAAATTGAGGGAAATAAGGTTGTAAAAGTAGAAAGTATTGAAAATCCTCTTGCGGAATCCCACAATCAGGGTGAACTTCCGGAGTTTATGAAAAATTTAGGAATTGATATTATTGCTACTGGTGGAATGGGACCAAGGGCTCAGGAATTCTTTTCAGATTTTGGAATTAAACCTGTAATTGGAGTTTATGGTAAAGTGAAGGATGTTTTAGAAGAAATGGTTGGTGAGAAAATTTTTTATGAAGGAGAAAGTTCGGAGGTTAAGAAAAAGATTACAGAGCATAATCATCTTCCAATAGGAGATATTGATGAAGAAATAAGAAGGCTGAAAATGGATGTTACCGAGCTCAGAAGGGAAATAGCAGAATTAAAGTCCTTACTCAAAAACAGATGAAAAAGCGGAGGGGTTGTATTTTCAGGATAAAGACATGGGAAATTTTTGAAGCAATGGTTTTAGCTCTTCTCATTAAATCCCCGGATCATGGTTATTCTTTGATGGAAAGGATTTCGGAGTTTGGAATAAATTCTCATGTTTTGGAGCAAGGAGTTATTTACAGAATCCTTAGAAATTTGGAGCAGAGAGGGTTGATAAACTCGAGATGGGAAACTGAGGGGAGCGGAGCTGCGAAAAGGATTTACAGTGTTTCTGAAGAAGGAAAAGTTTATTTACGAAATTTTGTTGGTATGGAAAGAGAAAAGGTAAAAAAACTTAATGGGATTTTTTCTAGGATAGATACCATTTTGAGAAAGGAAAATGAAAACTAATAGAATTTTTTTTTGGGGATTTTTTTTTATTCTGTTTTTTTCAGCTCTACTTTTTCACAAGGAGAGGAATTTTATTCAATTTTTTCAATACATCACAAGTTTAAAGATAAAAGTGAGATTAAGGTAAACAGTACACTCAGGTTTAAAAATAATGAAAACTATTATAAAAAAATCTACACAGGGTTTTCGAAATCTTTTGGAAAACATTTTGATTTTGGTGTTTTTTGGGGGGAAAAATGTAAGAAAAAAATAGCGGAGTGGAGAAACGAAAGTTTGGTGTTTCAGGATTTGGGGTACAAAACAAAAATTTTGGGAGAAATAATTTTTAAAGACAGAAATAGAATAGAATATTTTTTTCAAAGAAGAGAGTTCAGGTACAGAAACATGATAAAAATCGATTATAGTATACGCAGGAAAGTTAAACTCTGGATGGGAGACGAAATAAAATATTTTTTTAAGGAAGAGAGAATTAAGAAAAATGAATTTTTCTTAGGTGTAATTTTGAAACCAAAGAGCTTTGTATTTGTTAATATTTTTTATGATAATAAAAGAGAATTAATAAAGAACTTTTGGGAAGAAACAGATGTTTTTGGAATTAAAATATCATTTATGGTTTAGGAGGTTTTAATGAAAGAATTTGATAATCTTTTAAGGAGCATGGATTTAAACTTTTTTGGCAAAGGTAAACACAAAATATCAGCTTCATGCCATCTTACCGGAGAAAACTCGCTTTTATTGGATGTGAGGTCAAAAGAAGAATTTGAAACTCTTTCCCTTAATCTCTATCACCATATGCCTGTACTTCATATTCCAATTGAGGAAATCCCAGAGAGAATAGACGAAATCCCTAAAAACAAGAAAATAGGGATATTTTGCTCATCCGGTACAAGAGCTACAATTGTTTATGTTTACTTAAGATTAAAAGGATTTTCTTGGGAAAATGTGAGAATTTTGGAGGGTGGATACAATGCTCTTACGAGTGAGTTAACTCCCGGTAAATTATTAAAAAAGATATTAGAAAATGAGGGTGAGTCATGATTTTTTTAGGGATAATACTTTTTTTTATAGCTCTTATTCTTTCCATGTTCGGAAAGGGTGGAGGGGAGTTTTATGTGCCAATTTTAATTACCGCGGGCGTGAGTTTTCATCTTGCTGCCACAACATCCCTTTTTATTTTAATGGTTTCCGGTTTGACAATGACTATTGTTTATCACAGAAAAGCTTTAATTGATTGGGGAACCGGCCTTGCTGTGATTTTAACATCAGCAAGCGGAGCTTTTGTCGGTGGTTATGTTTCTGCCGGTATAAAAGCAGTGTATCTTAAGCTTTTATTTTCGGTATTGCTTTTAATTTCCGCTTATTTTCTTTCCAAGCCTGAGAAAAAGCAATCAGATACATTTATGATAGGCCCCATATGGAAAAGAGATTGCTGTGGTGAGAAGTATCATTTCCCGGTTTTAATTGTTCTTCCTACAATTTTTTTAATAGGTTTTATTGCCGGAATGGTTGGAATTTCTGGAGGTGGATTGATAGTCCCTCTTTTAATTATTTTAGGTGGAATGCCTCTAAGAATTGCCTTTGCAACAAATTCTGTTATGGTTCTCTTTTCTTCCACGATGGGTTTTTTAGGAAGAGGGCTTAGCTCAGGTGTGAACTGGAAATTTGCTCTTACTATGGCTGCTTTTGCTGCTACAGGTGCTTTAATAGGTTCAATGCTTTCTACAAAAGTTAAGTTACAACATTTGAAAAAAATATTTGTGTGGATACTTATTATAGCGGCAATTTGGATGATTCTTAAAATTTATATTTAAAAATCATCAGTACTATAAAGTCTGTAGAAACCTTTGAGTTCTCTTTTGGCTTTTTCATTTCCTGAAATAATGAGAATTGAGTTTTTTAAGAAAAAGTTTAAAAGTTTATTAATATCTTTTTTCTTTGTTTTTAAGAGTATGTATTTTAGGTCAAAAAATTTGAGTTTTGAATAATTTTTAAAAAATAGATACTCCTTATAGTATTTTTCAAGACTTTGCCAGAGTAGAAACTTTTTTCCAATAAAACTTGTAATAGCATCGTTGTACTCAATTTTTGTTGGAAAATCCTTTTTCAAAGAGTCTTTGAATTTTTGAAGTTCATTAAGGAAAGACTTTATTTTGAAACTATCATTAAGCTCAAATTGGAGAGCAAAGAAGCTTATATTTTGGTATGTTTTTAAATATGTTTCAGGTAAAGGAAGACCTCTTTCCGCGAAATATATATTAGCTCTTGAACCAAAATATCCATTTATTAGATGGGTGAAAAACTCTATTGCATACCTATTTTCATTGGTTACACCTGGAAGAAAGGAGAGAAGACTAACTGTAACTTTCTTATTTTTTGTTTCTATGAAAGAATTGTCCCCTCTTTTGAAAGAAGGTATATTTTTTCTGAAGACAGGTTTCTTCCTCCATTTAAAAAATTTTAAAGAATCTTTTATCTTATTTGGATTTATTGAACTTAAGATGAGCATTTCTGCGTTTGATGGTAGAATATTATTCTCGTAGTACTTTCGGATCTCTTTTCTCCCGATTTTATCAATAAAGTGTAGGTTATACGGCTTTGAATAAGGGTTCCCTTTTCCTAAAACAAAAAAACCTATATTTTTTATTATTAAATTTTTAATATTTTTTCTTTCTGAAAGAATCTGCTCCTTTAGCTTATCTTTTTCAATGTTAATTTCTTTTGAGTAATAATAAGGAGCTGAAAGGGAGCTGCTAAGACATCTTAGAAAATTTTCTATATTTTTAGTTGGAAGTGAGGCTGTAATTTCAATTTTTTCAAGATCTACCTTTATGTCTAACATAACACCATTAGTTAAAAAAACTTTTTTTACTGAATTTGATGAATATCCCTTGCTTCCCTGAAACAAAGCTCGGATTGATATTTCTGCTAATCCTCTGAAAGTATAATCAGAATCTATTTCTCCTGAGCTTATTGTAAGTACTACTTTGGAATATTTTAGGTCTGAGATATTAAAATATTTTACTCTGAAGCCGTTCGTAAAATAAAAATATTTTGGTCTTATTATATTTTTTCCTAAGGAGAAAAACGAAAATAGAAAAATAATTAAGAATGCAGTAAAAAATTTACTTTGTCTCAATTTTTATTCCTCTGTTTTTCAATAAGTTGTTTGCTTCTCTGTAAAGATCAAGTTTATTTATTCTTAATAGGGAATAATAGAATTGTTCCTTTAAAAGCATCTTGTTTGTAATGGAATAGTACTTGGCAATTTCCTTTAATCTTTCATCTCTATATTGAAATTTCCATAGTAAATTAGATAGTAGAGTATTTACTAATGTTTTGAAGGATTCATCACTTATTCTTTTTGAAACAAGCTCTTTTAGAGTATTTTCTAAAATATATTTGCTCTTAAATACTTTAAGTTTGTTTTTGCTGTATAAAACAGTGTATATGATGGCCTTATTATCTGTGTACCTTATTCTCACATCAAAATTTGAGGAAGCAGGAAGCTTTTTCATTATATCTCCTTTTAAAGATGATGAAAATGTTTTTGCAAGCAGTTCATAAATGAGGTACTCTTTTAAGGTTTTGGGAAGGGGTAGAATAAAAACTTTTGAATATATATAAGTTTTACCAATAGGTTTTATTTGAAAAAGAACTTTTGTTTTATTTAAAAATAAAGAATTACTTAAGGGTTTTATGGAAGGTTTTCTTATCTTTGAAAAATAAGAGAAAATCTTTTTGGCGAGAGTTTTGCTATTAAAAGGCCCGGTTACTATTATTGAAGATTGGTTAAGCGTAAAGTATTTTCTATAATAATTTTTCACATCATCTAAATTTATCGTTCTTATATCTTCTACTCTTCCCCAGACTGGAGTTGCAAATTGATTATTTCCTCCACTTATTGAAAGATCTATTTTTTTGTATATTTTTGAAAGTATATCAGAGTTTTTGATTTTTATTTCACTAATTGCTAGTTTTTTTGCTCTTTCAACATCAGATATTCCAAACTTTAATCCTCTCATTCTTTCTTGTTCAAGCCATAACACTGAATTCACATATACAGCTGGAAAGACTTCGTAAAAGAGGATATAATCTTCGGTTAATTGAGTGTCTACTTTGGCTCCTATATTAAAAAAGAAAAATAAGAATTCATCAGATGCAAGATTTTCGGTCCTCATAAACATCAGATACTTTATTACATTTGTGATTCCTCTCTTATTTTTCGGCTCTTCAGATGCTCCCCCTTTGTAAAAGATAGAAAATCCTGCTAATGGTAGATTATAATCCGGGAGAATGTGAACTTTTATTCCGTTTGAAGGAATTGTGAAAAAATAAGTTTCGTTTTGTGAATAAAGGTTTATGTACAGAATTAAAAAAGCGAGAGTAAAAAAAAGTATTTTTTTCTTATGAGTTTTTTTCAAATTTGGTCCTGTTATTTTTATCAAGAATTATTATTTTAGGAGTTATCTCTTCATTTTGATCTATCAAAGCATAGGCAGCAATAATGAGCCTGTCTCCAACTTCTACTTTTCTTGCTGCAGCTCCATTAAGTATTATTTCTTTTTTACCTCTCTCTCCTTCTATAACATATGTTGAAAATCTTTCTCCATTTTCAATATTATATATTTCCACTTTTTCAAATTCTCTTAATCCCACCTTATCCATAAGTTCTCTGTCTATTGTAATAGAACCATTGTACTCAATATTTTTTGCTGTTACTCTTGCCTGATGTATTTTGCTTTTAAGAACAAAGATCTTCATTGCTCCCTCCAAGTATTGTGTTGTCAATTAATCGTGCTTTCCCCAAATAAACAGCAAGTGCTAAAAGTGCTTTATTTTTGATTTTATTTATGGGTTTTAAATCTTTTAAACTTACAATCTCAACATAATCCATTTTCAGAAGTTTATGTGAATAAATAATTTTATAAATTTCACTTTTGATTTTTAAAGAATCCCTTTCCCCTTTTTTAAAGAGTTCTTCTGCTTTTTTAAGGCTCTTGTAAAGAGCAATCGCCTCTTCTCTTTCCTCAGGAGTAAGGTATCTATTTCTTGAACTCATCGCCAGGCCATCCTTTTCTCTTACTATCGGGAGTACTCTGAAACTTATATTAAGATTTAAGTCCCGTATCATCTGCCTTATTATAAGAGCTTGTTGAGCATCCTTTTGTCCGAAATATGTTGAGGTTGGACTTACTATGTTGAATAATTTTAAAACAACTGTTACAACTCCTCTGAAATGCCCTATCCTTCTTCTCCCACAAAGAGTTTCATCTAATTTTTGCACATTAGCATAAGTAGAATAGTCAGAAGGGTACATTATTTGTGTGGTTGGATAAAAGAGATAATCTACCTTTTCATCTTCTAAAAGTTTTTTATCTCTTTCCAAGTCTCTCGGATATTGAGAAAAATCTTCAGCTGGTCCAAATTGAGTCGGATTAACGAAGATTGATACAAAAGTAATATCATTTTCTTTTTTACTTTCTCTTACTAAGCTAAGATGTCCTTCATGAAGATAGCCCATTGTCGGGACAAAACCTATTGTCTTTTCTTCTCTCTTTAAATTATCGGAAATTTGTTGTATTGTTTTAATATTCTCAATTATCTTCATCTTCTTATATTTTAGCAGAAAAACTATTTTTTTAAAAAGAATACCTCTTTTTCAGAAGGAAATTTCCCGTTTTTAACGTCTGATATGTAATCCTTTACTGCTTTTTCTATCATTCCTTTTATGTTTGCGTATTCTCTCACGAAACTCGGTACCTTATCATAATTTAACCCTATAAGATCATGAATAACCAGGATCTGCCCATCGCAAAACCTGCCGGCACCTATGCCGATAGTTGGAATTCCTACGGATTTTGTGATTTCCTTTGCTGTTTCTTCCGGTATACTCTCAAGAACTATTGAAAAGGCTCCTAGGTTTTCAAGTGCTTTTGCCTGCTCTATTAGTTTTTTTATCTCTTCTTCTGTCTTACCTTGAATTTTATATCCTCCCATTTTTA